>NZ_RKMG01000001.1 GCF_003797145.1 Aerococcus agrisoli
TAAGTTCATTATAAAATCCGCCTATATAAATTAAACTAAATATTTTAGTATAATTTATATATACTTTTATCCACCTAGCAAATGCATTAATAGAGTTGAAGAAAAGTGAATAGGAAAATCAAGTTAGATACCTTAAAATGAAAGCGTATACAAAAGAGGGTGAAATCCATGATAGATCAGTTTGATATCAAACACAAAAAATTAATCCAATTTATTCTAAAAAAACAGAAAACTAATTATGAAGAATTGTCGGAATATAGTGGATTATCAAAAAGAACAGTAGCGAAGTACTTGAATGAGGTTCGTGATTTCCTTAACTCTTTTAATGTACTTTTAACTATAAAACAAGGAGAAGGGGTGTATTTAGAAGGGGATTTAAAAGAACTTGAGGATACCTTAAACTCACTAAATTTTTACAGTTCGGATTCTAAAGAAAATCGTCAAATAAGGCTCTATTCTAAATTTATTTTATCTTCTGAGTTTATAAAAGTTCAGGATTTAGCTGACGAGTTTTTTGTAAGTAGATCAACTATAGAGAGTGAATTAAAAGTTGTACGAAAAAAATTCTTAAATCAGGGTTTTGAAATTATTAGTAATCGAAATGGCATGATTCTAGATGTTTCCGAGCAAGAAAAACGAGAATTGATGTCAGACTTAATCAGTCAATTCTGGGGTGGTCTTAGCTATTCGAAAGATCTAGGTCAAAATTTAATTCTTCAGGTAGAAACTTCAACCTATTTAGAACAAATTTTAAACACAGATAATCTTAAAATAATCACCAAAATTTTGAATACATTCACTAATATAACAAGTTTGATTTTAACTGATTATGAATATCAATCCTTGGCAATTCATTTGACAATTGCTATTGAAAGAATCAGAAATAATTTATTTTTGGAAGAATTGAATTCTGAAACAGATAAACGAATTATTGAGAACAATACAATTTTACTATCAGAGTTAGTAGAGGAAGAGTTTGATTTACTTCTACCAGAAATGGAGAAAAGCTATTTAAATAATCATGTTATTGCAATTCAAAATAACGTTCTAAATAATGAGTTTTCATATACTCCAATTAATGTTAAAGATAAAAATTTACATAATTTAATTACAGAATCACTAGCATCGATTAATCCAGATGTTGAATTAGTCAAAAGTTTAATTCTGCATTTAGATGCAGCTATTGTTAGATTGAAATTGGATTTAAATATATATAATCCATATACCGAAGAAATAAAAGTGTCTTTTCCTTTAGCATTTGAAACTGCAATTCCGCTTGTATACAATATTGAAAAAAATTATCAAATAAAAATGAACGATGATGAAATAGCTTACATAGCAATACACATTCAGAACTTTTTTGAAAGAGCTTCATCTATTAATAGACTAAAATTAAAGGCCGTAATTGTATGTAGTAGTGGTTATGGAACTTCAAAACTACTGGAACAAAGAATTAAAAGCATGTTTTTTGATGAAATTGAAGTAAGCAGAGTTTTGTCTTTAGGAGACTTAGAAAAAACGTTGGTCACTGAAGATTTGATAATTAGTACTATTCCAGTGTCTCAACACGATATACCAGTTGTACAAGTAAGTCCGTTGTTAGGTAAGCTGGATAGGGAAAAAATCTTAGATGTTATTAATAAAAATACTGAAGAGAATCATACTATAGATCAATTTATGGGTTATTTGGATGAGGACTTAATTTTTATAGATAATGGAAGCCAAGATCGAGAATATGTGCTTAGTAAACTATGTGGCAGATTAATAAGTAAAAAGTATGCTAAAGAAGGTATCTTTGAAAGTTCAATGGCCAGAGAGGAAATTTCATCAACAGCAATAGATAGTTTTTCGATGCCACATGCTCAAATAGAATACATACATGTGCCGAAAATTGCTATATACGTAAATAAAGATGGAATCGCATGGGATAAAGATAATGTGAAAATAGTATTTTTCTTCGCTCTAAATAAAGAAGCAAAGAAAAATATTAATGAGGTGTATTCATTTTTCAATGAATTGATATCAAATGAAGAAATAATGAAAAAATTAATACACGTTTCGGATAAAGATGAAATTATTTCGTTAATAAAGAAGGTGAATGAATGATAGATGGGAAAAAAATTTATAAAGAAAATATCGTTATTGATTTAGATGTAAATACTAAGGAGGAAGTAGTTGAGACATTAGCTGAATTACTTTTGAAAAATGGATTTATTAATAACTTACATGCCTTTATAAAAGATGTTCAAGAGAGAGAAAACCATATGACTACGGGAATAGGTAATGGAATTGCTATTCCCCATGGCAAGAGCAGCTCTGTAGTAGAGTCTACAGTCGTTTTTGCTAAAACAACAAAATATATCGAATGGGAATCATTGGATGAAAATCCTGTGAACATAATTTTTTTATTAGCAATTGCGGAAAAAGATAAGGGAGATGGTCATTTGAGAATTCTTGCAGATATTTCAAGTCATTTGATGGATGATGAATTTGTTAATGAAATTAAAAATGCAACAACTGAAAATGAAATCGAACAAATCCTAAGTAGCATATAAATTTAAAATGGAGGGTTTATCATGGTTAAAATAATTGCGGTAACAGCTTGTATTGCAGGTATTGCTCATACTTATATGGCTAAGGCTAATTTAGAAAAATTTGCTAATAAAATAGGGGCGGATATAAAAGTTGAGACACAAGGAGCAATGGGCATAGAAAATAGAATTACGGAAACGGAGGTTAATGAGGCTGACATAGTAATTTTTGCGGTAGATACTAATGTAACTGATAGAGACCGATTTACGGGGAAAAAAATTTTAGAAGTTGGAACAACTGATGTTATAAAAAATGGAGAAAAAGTTATTAATGATGCAATAAATGCCATTGAAAATTAAGGGGGAAGAAAATAATGGAGTTGAAAAAATTAGGTAAAGAAATGTTAAGACATTTTCAGAGTGGGGTTTCATACATGATTCCGCTTGTTACAGCTGCCGGGTTGTTGACATCGATAGCAGTAATTTTTGGAGGATCTGGAGTGTGGGATCAAACTGACACTTTCTGGGGAGTTGTCAGAATGATTGGTCAGACAGGATTGAACTTTATTGTGCCAATGATTTCAGGATATATTGCTTATTCAATTGCAGATCGACCTGGGTTAGCACCAGCTTTCATCACAGGTATGATTGCGAAAGAAATGGGAACTGGTTTTATTGGTGGGATGTTTACTGGTTTAGCTGTTGGATATTTGGTGAATTTATTAAAGAAAATGCCTATTCCACCACAAATCATGACTTTGAAAACATTAATAATTATTCCATTCATTAGTACGGGTGTTGTGGGGTTGGTTCTATGGTATGTAATAGGTACTCCAATTTCTGCTATGACTGAATCTTTAACTGCATGGCTAAATAGTATGTCTGGTGCAAATGCAATCTTACTTGGAGCAATCTTGGGTGGAATGATGGCATTTGATATGGGTGGTCCGATTAATAAAATTGCTTATGCATTTGGTGTAGCGAGCTTTACTTCCGGTGGTTATGGAGCTAGTACAGCCATGCTACTAGGTATTGCTATTCCACCTTTGGGGATGTTCCTTGCAACTTTATTAAATAAAAAACTATATACAGCGGAAGAAATTGAAAATGGAAGAACAGCTATGTTAATGGGGTTAGTGGGTATCACGGAAGGTACAATTCCATTCGCAGTTTCAGATCCTATTAGAGTTATTCCAAGTATTGTGGTTGGTACAGCAGTTTCAGGCGCTATTAATGGGGCTTTTAATATCACACAGCAAACGATGTTATCAACATTTATGGCTATTCCGTTTACATCAAACCCTGTAATGTACATTGTAGCAATTGCAGTTGGAGGGTTGGTAACTGCTTTAATGGTTAAGACTTTAAAACAAATTAATTTTAAAGGTGGCAATGTTAAAGAAGAGTCGTAGAAAATCTGATTGATTTGTGTGAGAGGAGAACCAATTGATGCCAAAAGCACATTTTGTACAACATACACACTGGGATAGAGAATGGTATTTTACAACCTCTGATGCCCTTGTTTTGAGCGATCAAGTGTTTACTGAAATGCTTGATGAATTGACGAGAAATGAAAAAGTAAATTTTACATTAGATGGACAATCTTCGATTATTGATGAATATGTAGAAATTCATCCTGAAAAAATTGAAGTTATACGGAAATTGGTAAGAGAAAACAAATTATTTGTTGGCCCTTGGTATACTCAAACGGATGCATTGTTGGTAGATGCAGAATCTATTTTAAGGAACTTAATTATAGGGATAAATGAGACTTCGTTAAAATATGGAAATCCTATGATGTTAGGTTATTTACCAGATACCTTTGGGTTTAATGCACAATTGCCAACAATTTTGCAACATGCAGGAATTGATAATTTTTTAAGTTGGAGAGGCTTAAATTTTGAAAAACTTGTAGAATCCCCATATTTTGTATGGAAAGGGTTGGGAAATAAAAAGGTTTATGCCGTTAATTTTCCTTTTGGATATATGACTGGTTTACTTTATACGGATGCATTAGATGATTTAACAGAATTTGTAAATGATCGTTTAGATCCAGCTATTGAATTTAATAGTATCCATGGTAATAATGACGATATTTTAATACCGTCTGGTATAGATCAAAAAAGCATGGTAGAGAATTTTGATGATGTTGTTCAAAATATTAATAAAATCAGCAAATACGAAAATGTTATCAGTGACTATCCAACTTTCGTTAATATAATTAGGAATAAGGAAAATTTACCATCATATAAAGGTGAACTTAGAGAACCTGTTTACTCTAGAATTCATAGATCAATAGGTTCAGTTAGAACACAGATTAAGCTAGAAAATTATAAATTAGAACAAAAACTAATTCGCAGGGTTGAACCCCTATTAGCTATTGCTAAAGGATTGGGAATTACAATTGGAAAGGGATTGTTAGTTAAAGCCTGGAAAAAATTATTAGAAAACCAAGCACATGATAGCATCGGAGGATGTGTTTCAGATAATGTGGCTGTGGATATCCATCATCGATTTAAACAGGCGAATGAGTTAGCAGATGGAATTGAAAATCTGGTTGCTAAGAGAATTGCAGAATTTTTAAACTTAAAAGAAAATGAAATTATCGTATTTAATACGGATGCTAAACCCTTTAATGGTAACAAAGTAGTTCATGTTGTTGCCCCAGATAAGAATATTAAATTTGAAAATGGATTGAGTCCAATTTTAGTAGGTGAAAAATATTATCCAGCACGACAAAATATAAAAAGAGAAATTCCAAAAGGTCATATTTTCATTGATGAACCTCCTTATTATGAGTTGGATATTCAAATTAATATCGACCTGCCAGCTTTAGGTTATAAAGTAATTAGATTTGAAACCTCGGATCATGAGCTCCAATCGAGAACTGTAAGTCAAGATTCAGATTATGCGTATATCGAAAATGAATATTATAAAGTTAAGTTTTCTGAAGATGCAATTGAACTACAATCTCTAAAAGATAAGAGTATCAGCCGAATTTCTATTGTAGACTGTGCAAATGATGGAGATACGTATGATTTTTCGCCTTTATTAGGAGACGAAGAGAAACTATTTACTTTTAATTCGGCTAAAGTATCTGAATTAGGTAATACAAAGACTATGGAAATTTTTGGAGAAATGAATTTACCATATGATTTACCGGATAGACTTTCAGAAAATCCAAACTATGGAGATTTGAAAGTTAAGCTTACTTTGAACTTATCAAATGGTTCAGACTTAATTAGAGGTAATATCCATATAAATAATAAAATTTTATCACATAGATTAAGACTTCAAATTTCAGAATTGAATAACGACCAAAAATCAATTGCTCAAATACAGAACGGATTTATTGAGAACACAGTAGAAGAAATATCAGAAGATTGGAACAAATCATATGTAGAAAAACCAGTTAATATTAAAATTTTTGATAAAACTGTTAGTGTTCAAAATGTGGATAATTATTTCACCTTTTTTGGAGAGGGATTGAAGGAATATGAGAGAATTGATGATAGTCTTTTCATCACATTAATGAGTACCACAGGTGAACTTGGAAAACCGGACCTAGCATGGCGCCCTGGTAGAGCTTCTGGAGATACTACAAATGAAGGGCATATTATGATGCCAACCCCAATGGCTCAAGAATTAGGAGAAAATTCATTTTCTTTTGCTTTGAGAGTCGGACAGGGAAAATTTGATGAAACAATCATTGCTAAGATTGCCCAAGATTGGGTAAGTCCTTCGGTATCTTATCAACGTCAAATGTTGAACAAATTTATTAATCGACTTGATAATAAAATTTGGCCGCTACAAAGTTCAAATAAACTTGAATTAGAATATTCGTTATTCTCGGTTCCGGAAAATCTAATAGTATCCTCAATATATCCATCATATTCAAATGAGGATTCGTTTATAGTCCGATTATCAAATCCGACAAAGGAAACAATCACGTTAGATAATGAATTTTTGAAAGGTGCTAAGGTTGTTAACGCCATTGAAAAAGAATTGGCCGAAACAGATACGATTTTACCTTATGATTTTGTTACATTAATGTATCAATATACTCCAAATTAAAATGCTATAAAAAGAACTAAGGAAAATAAATATTTTCTTAGTTCTTTTTTATCTGAAATTATAAGTGGATGCTATAGCGTATAACTGCAGAATCTTCAATGACAATTGCCGGTGAAACTGTTAAACTTAGCAATATGAGATTTTAAAAAGAAGGGTGAATAAATGATGAGAATTGGTTATCAAGGGGTCCCGGGTGCGTATAGTGAAGCGGCGACGATTGCTTTTATTTCTGAACAGCTACAGTTGTCTTATGATGATCCGCGATTGGAGATTGCTTCGTATGACGATTTTCCGCCAATGGTTGAGGATTTGGTGGATAACAAGGTGGACCGTATTGTGATGCCAATTGAGAATTCGACGACGGGTTTGATTGCGCGGACGATGGATTTGGTGCGTTATCAGCCGGTTGTGGCGCGTTATGAGCATTATCAACCTGTGAACCATGTGTTATGGGGTGTGCCGGGGGCAGATATCCATCAGGTGACTGAGGTGTATTCACATCCGGAGGCTTTGACGCAATGTAAATTGTTGTTTGATCGCTATCCGAATATGAATCAGGTGGCCTATATAGATACGGCGGTTTCGGCGGAGTTTATTGCTAAAGAGGGTGACCCGACTAAGGCGGCGATTGCGAGTCCGCGTGCGGGTGAGTTGTATGGTTTACAGGCTTTGGAGCCGGCTGCCTATGACGAAGCGGGCAATATGACGCGCTTTTTGGTGTTTGAACGTTACAACGAAATTGACCGTGAAAATCAACATGATATTTTGATGTTTTATATTGAGACGCCGCATGAGCCAGGTGCTTTGGCTAAGTTGCTTCAAGTTTTGGATGTTTACCGTGTAAACTTGCTAGGCTTAAATGCGCGTCCGATTCCCTTGAAGCCTTTCCGTTATGGTTTCTTTATTGAGGCAGATCCTTCTAATATGATTGGTGATTTGGATGCCTTGGCGAAAATTTTGCGCGCCTTATCCACTCACTTACAAGTTGTCGCACACTTTCCAAGAAATAGGTAAAGATAGGATGTGAGCGCGGGCGTTCAGACAGGTAGCACTGGAAGAGATATGTAGTAGCAAGCGCAGCTTGCTGCAAATATCTCTGAAGTGGAGACCTGTCTGCCCAAGCGAACTCAACTTCATAGGATGTGAGGTCCGAACTCAACTTCACAGGATGTGAGCGCGGGAGTTTAGGGTAGCTAGCGCTAGGAGAAAACGATTTAATTTTGGTATTGTATGTATTCAATTTAAAATAAACGTTATTTGGCTACATCATGGGGCTGATCTATCAAAAATGAGAAAAAAAGGTCACATCGAAGGTGCCTTTGAGCCCATTTTTGGAGGTTGGTTCATACAAGTGGTTTATCGGTCCATTTTTTCTCATAAAGGGTACAACAGACCGTCACTGTGTCCAAATTTCGTATTTTTCGTACAAATTAAATGCAATGCCCCAAAGTGAGCGCCCCCTAAACCAGGTCCAACGCCCTACTTCACCAGAACACGAGAAAACTGAGATAATTTAGATATTTTAAGCGCTTACATGCTATAATGTAGTTAATAAATTTGTATAGACAATTTGAATTTGGGAGGAATTAGTATGGATAAACGCAAAGTAATCATTGATACAGACCCTGGGATTGATGATGCGGTAGCCTTAATGACGGCTTTAAGTGATCCGTCATTAGACATTTTAGGCTTTACAACCGTTGCGGGGAACAAGGGGCTTGGCATGACAACGACCAACGCCGTTCGTGTCGCAACCTATTTCGATGGCCGTGTCAACATCTATCCAGGTGCCAACAATGATTACGTTTCTTTAAAAGAAAATAAACCAGCCCGCGAGAATGCGACCGGTGAAATCCACGGCTCTAACGGCATGGGTGGCGTCGATTTCCCTTACGACGAAAGCCTGATTCAAGAAACGCATGCCGTTGATTTTATCTTGGACACCATTAAGGCCAACCCGGGCGAAGTCGACTTGATTGCACTTGGCCCCTTAACGAATATTGCCTTAGCGGTGGAAAAAGATGTCGCAACCATGAAACAATTGCGCTCTATCACTACGATGGGTGGCGCTGCTCAAGGTGGGAATGTCGGGCCCGTGGCCGAGTTTAACTACTGGTTTGACCCGGTATCTGTAGATATCGTGTTCAAGGCACTGGGCGAAGCCGTTCCGATTACAATGATTGGTCTTGATGTTACAGGACAATCGCTGTTGGATATGAATGACCTAGAATTTATGCGCCTTGCTGGTGGTGAACTTGGCGGTATGATTCGTGAAATGTTCGATGCCTATATCCTAAATGCCTTTAAAAACGAAGGTACAGTCGGAACAGTCATCCACGATTTAGTGGCAGTTGTCGGCTATTTGCATCCAGAAATTTTTACCGAAGTGTACTATGCCAACTTGGCGATTGAAACCAAGGGTGAATATACATACGGGCAAACAGTGATTGATTTTGATGGCCGTACTGGTCGTCCACAAAACGTCAGCATTGCCATGGATATTGACCTATTAACCTACAAAGAGTATGTCATGGCGACTTTATTTGGTGATGACATTTGTGATTTATATTTGGAATATTTAGGCTAGAACCGCAACAAGCACATGTATCAAGAGAAGTAGGTGACGGAAATGTTTAAGTTCGAATTTATTTCCGCAGACATTCAGGAGAAAATTCGCCAGGGACATTACCCCGTTGGTCAATTATTGCCCAGCGAAAATGACCTGGCCAAAATTTATCATGTCTCGCGTGAAACCATTCGAAAAGCCCAAAAACGATTGGAAGAAACAGGATTTATTCAGAAGAAGCAAGGTAAGGGCGCAATTGTCCTTGACTATGCACGCTTTTCTTTTCCCATTTCTGGGCTGACGTCTTATAAAGAATTGCAGGAAGCACAGCACTTCCAAAGTAAAACGACTGTCCTCGTCAACGAAGTCATTCCCGCACCGCAGCACCTAATTGGAGTGGATGGCGTGGAAGAAGGCGAGGAGTTCATTCATTTAGTGCGTAATCGTGAAATGGACGGGATGAATGTCATTGTCGACCATGATTATCTACGCCGGAAAGTTGTGGACCATATCCCAACTGAAATCGCTAGTATCTCCATGTATCAATACTTGGAGGGTGAGTTAGGCTTGGAAATTTCCTTTGCCAATAAGGAAATCGTCGCACAAAAAGCGGACCCGACTGATCAAATTCAGATGGGGATTGGACCGGATGACTATATTATTCGTGTGAATAGTCACGTGTATTTGGAAGATGCTACATTTTTCCAATTCACTTCATCCCATCATCAAATCGACAAATTCCGTTTTGCTGAATTTGCCCGCCGGATGTCGCATTAATGTTGATATGAATGATGTGAAAAAGGCGCTATTCCTGTGTGGAAAGTGCCTTTTTACTGTATACTAAGCTTCAGAAAAGACATTTTGAAAGGACTAACTATGCAGACAATTATTTCCGCTATCATCGTTTTTATCGCTACATCTATCGACTACCTAATTATCCTAACCATGATTTTGGCCAAGCTGACACGTAAAGCAGATCGCCGCCAAGTGTATATTGGGGAGTATGCTGGAACGGCATGGCTTGTTTTGATTAGCCTCTATTTTGCTTATATTTTGAATATGGTGCCAGAAGAGTGGATGGTTGGAACACTTGGTCTAATACCCTTATTTTTAGGGGTTCGTGCAATCTTCAAAGACGAAGATGAGGCCGATGAAGCCATGGAAAAATTTGAAGCGCGTGGTAATAAATCATTATTTTGGACGGTAACCTTAGTCACTATCGCGTCCGGTGGTGATAATGTAGGTATTTACATTCCTTACTTTGCCAGCCTTGACTGGGGGCAAATCCTAGTAGCTATTGCCGTCTTTGTTATAGGGGTCTCAGCCTTATGTTACATTGCCTATCGTTTCAGTCGTTTGCCATTTATTGCTGAAACTATCGAAAAATATGAGAAAATCATTATCCCTGTTGTATTTATTGGCCTAGCTTTTTATATTATGTGGGAAAATGGTACCATCCAACATTTCTTGGGTATTTAAATAAACTTTTGATGAGAGATATTGGTCGTTTTTGACCAATATCTCTCTTTTTTGTTCAATGAAAAGTGCAATATTGTCCTGTTTATGAGAGACGAATGTTAGGAAATGCGCAAAAAACCCTTTTACACCGCCAATTTTTTTAAACTATAAGCATAATATGAGAAAGTTTTAATAAAAAACTAAGAAAGTTTTCAAAAAAATGTTTACATGATGAGAAACTTTCGATATATTATCTAACATACAACTGGAAAAACAAAAATTATGTAAGGTTTCCTAACATGTGTATAGAAAAGAGGTCTTTTTATGGATACTGGAAGTATTGCTTTTATTATTGTCTGTTCGGCTTTGGTATTTTTCATGACACCCGGATTAGCATTTTTCTATGGCGGTTTAGATCGTCGTAAAAACGTCATCAACACGATGATGATGAGTGTGGCACCCATTGCCATAGTATCTGTTATCTGGTTTGTTGTAGGTTATTCTCTTTCTTTTGGTGGAGAAGGTAGTCTTATCGGAGATTTCTCACATCTATTCTTTAACGGATTGAGCGAAACTGATTCTACACGTGGTTTAGAAATTCCTGATACTTTATTCGCAGCATTCCAAATGATGTTCCCGATTATTACGGTAGCAATCCTTACAGGAGCTGTAGCTGGACGCATGCGTTTTTCAGCACTATTAATTTTTATCGTCGCATGGTTGTTCGTAGTATACTTCCCATTTGCACATATGGTTTGGGACGAAGGTCTTTTAGCTCAATGGGGTACACTTGACTTCGCTGGTGGTGATGTTGTCCATATCACATCTGGTGTTTCAGGTTTAGTCTTAGCCTTGATGGTTGGGAAACGTCGCGATCACGGTCGTTTAGTCTTCCGTCCACATAACGTACCTTTCGTACTATTAGGTGCAGGTATCCTTTGGTTTGGTTGGTTCGGCTTTAACGCAGGTTCTGCTTTAGCTGCAAACGGTCAAGCTGTACATGCCTTAATCACAACACATTTATCAGCAGCATCAGCAATGTTATCTTGGATGTTAATTGAACGCTTTAAAACTGGACACTACTCACTTGTCGGTGCATCAACAGGTTTAGTTGCCGGATTGGTTGCTATTACACCAGGTGCTGGTTTCGTTTCTCTATGGAGTGCCGTTGTTATCGGTTTGCTAGTTAGTCCAGTATGTTACTTTGCAATTTCTTACTTGAAACCGAAATTAGGTTACGATGACGCATTAGACGCATTCGGTTGTCACGGTATTGGTGGTATTTTCGGTGGTATCGTAACAGGTATCTTCACACTTCCAGAATACGCTTTAGACCCAGCAAACGTTGGTATCTTATACGGTAGCGGTAACTTACTGTTCGTAACAATCGCTGCAATCCTATTTACTATCGCTTGGTCAGCTATCGGTACTTTTGTTATTGTAAAAGTAATCAGTTTCTTCATGCCAATTCGTGTCTCTGAACGTGCAGAAGCTGTCGGTCTTGATGATTCTGAACACGAAGAAACAGCATATCCAACATTTATGGGAATTGATTCCTAATAACGTAGGGAGAGGAAGATGACTATGAAAAAAATCGAAGCTATCATTCGACCAGATCGATTAGAAGATTTAAAATACGGCTTATCAAAAGCTGGTTTCACAAGCGGCATGACTATTAGTCAAGTACTAGGAAACGGTAATCAACAAGGCTTCGCGGAAATTGTCCGTGGTCAAAAAGTATTACCAACCTTACTAGCCAAAGTCAAAGTAGAGATTGTCACATCAGACGATCGCGTTGACGGAATCGTTGACCTAATCTGCAAGCTAGTTAGCACAGGTGAAGTTGGCGATGGCAAAATCTTTATTTCCACAATTGACGAAGCAATTCGTATACGTACAGGGGAACGCGATGGCGACGCCCTAAAATAAACGAAAGAAGACTAGGGCAAATGTTCTAGTCTTTTTTCATGCCTTTGATTCAACTACAGGATTCCGTATTTAAACACAGGCAATAGTGCCTATAGGAAGGGCTTGTGCAATCACCGGCCCTTCACAAATAATAAAATATTAGGGTGAAAATGAAACGCCACAATCAACAGGACTTCAAATTTTTAGCCGCAGGCGGAGGTGTATGTCCTTTAGCCGTGAAGAAGGATGAAATCGAGACCTTGGCTCGATTTCAAGCCGAGAGACCAAGGCTCTCGGAGGTCCCACGGCTTTTAAAGGACTATACACGACAAGCCGAAGGCTCATAAAGATAGATATGAACACAAAGAAAAGCCTCCAAGTTTCAACTTGAAGGCTTTTTCCTTTATTCAAATCTATTTCGTAATGAAGGCAACCGTTTCGTATGGTCCTAAATCAAATTCACGGGTAAATGTATCAAGCACATCATTACCAAGTAATTTGTCATAGCTGCGATTTAAATCAACACTATCCGGCAAGGTCACAGTAGTGGTGCCAGGGTAGAAATGACTGAACACATACAAGACTTGGTCATCCAAAGTTCGGTAGTAAGCCAAGACTTCAGGGTGGTCCGTCAACAACTCATGATAAGCACCATCTTGGATAATCGGCATATCATGACGCAACTTAATCAATTGTTGGTAGTAAGGGAAAATTTTGCCACTTTCCAATTCCTTGGCCACATTAATGTCCTTATAATTATCCGCAACTTTCAACCACGGCGTACCTGTTGTAAAACCGGCATTTTCTGAATCATCCCATTGCATTGGGGTACGTGATGTGTCACGTGATTTGAACTGGATAATTTCCATGGTTTCTTCCTCAGAAAGTCCCTTATCCAATAAAATCTTGTAGTTGTTCCAAGTCTCAATATCATTGTAATCGTTGATATCTGTGAAGTCAGGGTTGGTCATCCCAATTTCCTCACCTTCAAAGACGTAAGGTGTACCGCGCATGAAATGAATGGTTTGTGCCAACATGGTGGCTGTTTCATACGGATAGTTGACCGTGTCGCCGAAGCGTGAGTTGGCGCGCGGTTGGTCGTGGTTATTCCAGAACAAAGCGTTCCAACCATTACCGTCCGACATGCCTTTTTGCCAATCATTTAAAATCTCTTTCAAGCTTTGGAAATCGAAAGCTACTTTCGACCATTTTTCGCCGTCCAGATAATCGACTTTTAAATGGTGGAAGGAGAAAATCATAGACAATTTCTCTTCATCCGGATTGGTATAGCGCACACCATCCTCGATTGTCGTCGAAGACATCTCGCCGACCGTCACAAAGCCCTCGATATCGCCAAAGGTAGACGTCGCCATCTCCTTTACCCAACGATGCGAATTCTCCGTATCCGTGTACAGACGCTTCTCTTGCGTCGAACCCGGCCCGTCAATCGAGTCTTCTAGGATCTCGCTCTTACCAACCACATTCATCACGTCGAAACGGAAACCACCCACACCCTTATCAATCCAGAAGCGTAAGATGTCAAAAAGAGCTTCGCGCACTTTTGGATTATGCCAGTTTAGATCGGCTTGGGTGACATCGTATAGATGCAGATAATAGAGGTCGGTATCACCAAATTGTGCCCAAGCAGGCCCACCAAATTTGGATTCCCAGTTGGTCGGTAGACTACCATCTGCTTTCAAAGGGCGTAAGTAGTAATACTCCTGGTATTCCTCGTCGCCTGCTAGCGCTTTTTGGAACCATTCATGGTCAGTAGAAGAATGGTTTAATGGCATGTCGAGCATGATGTCGATGCCGCGGGCTTTGGCTTTTTGAGCTAATTCTGTGAAGTCGTCCATGGTCCCAAAACGTGGATCAATGGCCGTGTAGTCTGAAATGTCATAGCCATTGTCATGTTGGGGAGACGGATAGAATGGGTTAAGCCAAATCATGTCGATGCCTAATTTTTCTAAGTAGTCTAATTTTTCGATGATGCCTCTAAAATCACCGAAGCCGTCGCCGTTAGCGTCGTTGAAAGATTTTGGGTAAATCTGGTAGATCACCTTTTTGCCAAGATTGTTTGTCATATGAATCCTTCCTCCTTTTCCTTTGAGAAAAAAATGCTCGCCCGTGGTTGTCTACCAAGGCGAGCGCTTTGTTTACGGATATCCGCTATTTAAAATTTTACGTTGAAGTCTAGTTTGTTTTTCGCTAAGAAGCCAGTTTTTCTGAAGACTAATGTCAATGCAAATGGTACCACAATTGCGATAAGCATTGCTAATGCGAACCAACCCCAGTATTGGAATTGAATGGCTAAGATACCAGGTAAACCACCGACACCGATTGAGTTAGCGGTAATACCAACACTTGTTGTTAATAGACCGGCTAAACCTGAACCAATCATGGCTGCGACGAATGGGTAAACATATTTAATGGTTACACCGAACATGGCAGGTTCTGTTACCCCTAAGTAA
Source organism: Aerococcus agrisoli (assembly GCF_003797145.1). GTDB lineage: Bacteria > Bacillota > Bacilli > Lactobacillales > Aerococcaceae > Aerococcus > Aerococcus agrisoli. The sequence goes on from NZ_RKMG01000001.1 coordinate 15,009, forward strand.
GCTGAAACAGCTGATGGGATAGTGATTTGGCTTTCTTTTTCATCGTGACGAGTTGCCCACCAGATACCCATTACAGCAGATGCTTGGGCGATGTTTGATAGGGCAATCATTGGCCATAGACCTGTACCACCGAAGTCAGCGATTAATTGCGTATCGATAGCGTTGGTCATGTGGTGTAAACCTGTAATTACTAATGGAGAGTATAGGGCACCGAAGATTAGACCGAATAACCATGAAACTGGACCAGTTAAACCTGCGTATACGATACCTGAGATAAATGTACCAATTGCCCAACCAATAGGACCTAAAACAGTATGAGCCAAAATGATGGCTGGTACTAATGAAAGGAATGGTACGAAGATCATTGAAATCATTTCTGGGATGTGTTTACGCCAGAAGATTTCTAACCAAGATAGTGCTAAACCGGCGAAAATCGCTGGTAATACTTGTGCTTGGTAACCAATCATGTCAATTTGGAAGAATCCGAAGTCCCATTGTGGTACCTCACCAGCGGCTAAGGCTGCAGGTGCTGCATAAGCGTTTAATAATTGTGGTGATACTAATGTAATACCTAAAACAATACCTAAAATTTGGGTTGTACCCATTTTACGCGTAACAGACCATGTAATACCTACTGGCAAGAAGTGGAAGATGGCTTCACCTGGTAACCAAAGGAAGCTATTCACACCCGCCCAGAAAGGCGATACGTTAACGATTGTGTTGTAAATTGGTGTACCGTCGGCTGCTGTTTGGGCAACACCCTCAACGATTTTTTGGCCAAGGAATGACATTGGCACACCTTCAAGTACGTTACGGAAACCTAAGATAAGACCCCCAACAATAATGGCTGGAATAATAGGGGCGAATACTTCAGCTAAGAAAGTCATGGCTTTTTGTAGCCAGTTTTGTTGTTGACTAGCGGCAAGCGCTTTCACTTCTTCCTTAGAAGTACCAGTTACACCTGAAACGGCTTGGAAGTCATTATAAAACTCTGCAACCTTGTTCCCGATGATGACTTGGAATTGACCTGCTTGGGTAAAAGTACCTTTTACAGAATCCAACTCTTCAATTGCTTTCACGTCCGCTTTGCTTGGATCGTTCAAAACGAAACGCATACGTGTGGCACAGTGCGTTACCGCGCCGATGTTTTCTTTACCACCAATGTCTGCTAACAAGGCTGTGGCATCTTGTTTGAAATCACTCATTTTTTCTCCTCCTTAATGTCTGACAACAGCTGTTTCTAACAGCAACCCATATTGCAAAATTCAACTAACTTGTCTATACAAGTTATTTACACCTATATTATATAATGTTACCGTTTTCAAATCAAGTGTTTATTTTCAAAAGAAAAAAATATTTTATAGACCACTAGTTAATAGGAAGAAAAGTCTCAATCTCCTTTGACACACTAGGATAGCTGTTGGTATGCCTGTCATAAAGTGGTAAAATTAGCCATGATTTAAAAAAGAAAGAGGTGTGGCATGACGGAAGAAAATCACGAACGCTTAAGTGATCTCCCAGAAGAACAAGTAAAATTCATGCAAGCTGCAATTGATGAAGCAAATAAAGCGGCGGCCATCGGTGAAGTACCGATTGGGGCGGTCGTTGTCTACGATGGTGAAATCATCGGGCGGGGGCATAATTTGCGGGAAAACAGCCAGAATGCGACCACGCATGCGGAAATGATTGCCATTCAAGAAGCCAATAAAAACCGGGATTCTTGGCGACTAATGGATGCGGATTTATATGTCACGCTTGAGCCGTGTCCCATGTGTTCAGGTGCCATGATCCAAAGCCGTGTACGTCATGTATACTTTGGCGCTTATGACCAAAAGGGTGGAACGGCGGGCACGCTCATGAATTTACTGCAGGACAGTCGTTTTAACCATCAAGTAGGCGTAACGGGTGGTGTCATGCATGATGAGTGTCAAAAACTCTTGCAAGACTTCTTTGCAGAACTAAGACTGAAACGCAAAAATGCCAGCCGCAAGCCCAAATTGGACGCCTAAGAAATGCAATGATATCGGGCATTTTTATGGATAAGGTGGCTTGTTTATCAGATTGTATTAATATTTTAAATAAGCGTTTTCTTTGTTATAATTAAAGTGTTATATCGCTTTAGGGAGGTGAATGAATTGACCAGCAAAACTTTAGAACAAATTGTCGATACTGAAAAGGCTACGAAAGACCTTGTCAAACAATATGAGGAAAAACGTGAAGCTTTATCAGCTGATAAAGAACGTCAAATAGCAACATGGGCATCTGAAAAGGATGCAGCTGTAACCGCCTTTCAACAAGCGCAAGTAGATGCGAACCAAAAAGTGTTACAAGCTTATCAAGCTGAAGAAAAAGCTAAGAATGATCAAGAAATTCAAGAATTGAAAGATAAATTCCAGAATGACTTGCCTGCTTTAGTATCAGTTGTAATTTCGGAGGTGAAAAATAGTTATGGCAATCGCTAAGATGCAAAAAGTATCGCTTGTGACGGCGCCAAGTAACAAGGAAAAATTGTTATACACCTTACAAACGATGCAAAATATTGAAGTCAGTGACTTATCTTTAAAGATTACCGGTGATGACTTAACCTTCAATAACAACTACCAAAATCAAAACGACTATCAAGTTTTGTACGAACGTGGTCGCGAAGTCTTAAAGTTCTTGAGCCAATATCAATCAAAAGTTTCTTTAAAAGAAAAGATTACTGCGAAACGGCCAGAAATGACCATGGATCAACTACATGAAAGTGTAGATGATGATGCAGCCTTGGCCCTTATCGAACAAGTGGAAGCCTTACGTCAAAAACGTAATGATATTCAAGACCAACGCCAACATGTGGAAGACGAACAAACGGCCATCGCAAAATGGCGTGCCTTATCCGTGGATCCACAAAGTCTGACAGCACTTGATCTATTCGACGTGCGTTTGGGGACCATTCCAAATGACGAAAATCGCGTTCATTTTAACCAATTGAAGGCAAATGAACATGTAGCGGTCGAAGAAATCTTTGCAGACGAAAACGAAATTGGCGTGGCTGTTGTCGCTTTACCAACATATAAAGACGACTTACAAGCAGCTTTGAGTGAAAACTACTTCTCTGAAGTCGATTTTGCTTACAGTCAAACACCGGAAGCAAGTTTCCAAAAATTAGAACAAGAACGTAAACAATTGATTGAAGATGAAAAGCAGGTTGTTAACCAATTGAAAGACCTGCAAGGATCAAAAGCCACCATCCAGCTGGCAGTCGAAGAATTCTTCAACCGCAGCCAACGTGCAAATGCGGCGAAATTATCTTATGACAATCAACAATTGTCCTTATTTAGTGGTTGGGTAGAGGAAACGCAAGTTGGGGAATTACAAAGTGTTCTAGAAAACACTTTTGATAACCAAGAGATTGCGGTCATTCTTGAAGAAATCACTGAAGAAGAAATTGAAGCCGATGAAGTGCCAATCAAATTGAACAATTCGGGCATTGTCGCACCATTTGAAATGATTACAGAAATGTACTCATTACCAAATTATCGCGAAAAAGACCCATCTAACTGGGTAGCCATCTTCTACATGTTATTCTTCGCTATGATGATGGGTGACTTTGGTTATGGTGCCTTGTTATGGTTAGGTACTTTTATCGCCCTTAAGGTGATGGATTTACGTAAGGGTGCCAAACGTTTTGTGACATTTGGTCATATCCTATCCTATCCAACAATGTTGGTTGGTTTAGCTTATGGATCAGCTTTTGGGGTGACCTTACCATTCGGTATTATCAACCCAACGGAAGATGCCTTGACCTTAATGATTATTTCATTGGTGATTGGTTATGTGCATATTTTTGTTGGTCTATGTTTAAACATTCGCCTACAAGTAGCACGTAAAGAATGGGCAAATGCCTATAATGATGGTATCGGTTGGTTAAGCTTGATGATTGCCTTAGCGATTGGTATCGCAGGTATGATGTTAGGTATTCCAGTACTGATTACGATTGCCACATGGATTGCGATTATCGCAGCTGTAGGTATCGTTTTAGTACCGGTATTTACTAGTGATAATAAAGCTGTTGGTGGGGTTGTTGGTTTGTATAACTTATACGGTGTGTCTTCATATGTAGGGGACTTCGTATCCTATACACGTCTAATGGCCTTGGGTATTTCAGGTGGTGCCATTGGTATGTCCTTCAATATCCTATTCACAATTTTACCGACACCTGTACGTTTTACAGCAGGTATCGCTTTAATTATCGTCTTACAATTATTCAACATGTTCCTATCCCTACTATCTGCTTATGTACATAGTATGCGTTTAATCTTCGTTGAATTCTTTGGTAAGTTTTATGAAGGTGGCGGTCGTGCCTTTAAGCCAATCCGCACCTTGCAAGAATTTGTTTCTTTAAAAGATGTAAAAGAAAATTAGTCACTCAAAACAATAAATGGAGGTTTACAGAAAATGAATACATGGTTTGATTTCTTTGTTGAAAATGGCGGTACTATCTTTGCTATGCTAGGTGTCGCAGTTGCAGTTTTATTCTCAGGTATGGGTTCAGCACGTGGTGTTGGGGAAACTGGTGCGGCAGCAGCAGCTTTAGTAAAAGACCAACCTGAAAAATTCGCACAAACATTGATTCTTCAATTATTACCTGGTACACAAGGTCTTTATGGTTTCGTTATCGGTATCATGATCTACTTAAACTTAGGTAACGGTTTAGACTTATCTCAAGGTTTACAATACTTAATGGCTGCATTACCAATTGCCTTTGTAGGTTTGATTTCAGCACGTTGGCAAGGTTTTACTGCGACAGCTGGTTTACAAATCCTAGCAAAACGTCCAGAAAACGTATCTAACGCAATTATCTACTCTATCATGGTAGAAACTTACGCAATCTTAGCATTCGTTATCTCATTATTATTAGTTCTTTCTGTTGGTTAATCACACAAACATAGAAAACCACAAGAAGGAGGATGAGTCGAATGGCGGATATTCAAACTTTAGTCAATCAAGTCCTTGCGCGCGCTGAACAAGAAGAACAAGCGAAGCTTCAAGCATTTGAAACTGAAACTGATGAAGCGTTAAAAAAGGCCAAAGCACAAATAGATGAGACAACTGCGAACGAAAAACGTCACATCGAAGAGGCAGAAGCCAAAAAATTACAAACACAAAAGCAAAGCTATTTGAACACTTTGCGTAATGAAAAATTACAAGCCAAACAAGCCTTATTAGACAGCGTCTACCAAGAAGCTATCGTTGGCTTACAACAATTATCTAGTGAAGAATTCACTGGTTTAATCCAAGGTGCTTACAGTCAATTAGATACGCTTGAAAATGCAGAATTGAAGATTGGTGAATTTAGCCAACATCAATTTGATGCAGATCAAGTGCGTGCCATCAATGATCAAGTCCAAATTGCAGCGGAATTTATTCCAAAACGTTCTGGCTTTATCATTAGTCAAAATGATGTAGATTATAACTTCACTTTTGAAGCAATTATTGAACAAAAGAAAGCTGTTTTAGCACCGAAACTTGTCAAACACGCATTCTAATAGAGGGGAGAGAAATTCATGTCAAACGCTACATATGCACAAGTGGATACATCCATTCGTGTCAAAGAAAGTAGTTTGCTTGCTAAAGAAGATTATGATGCACTACTTCGTGCCAGCTCCCTTGAAGACGTGTTTGCTGCCCTAAGAAAGACCAATTATCATGTGCCAGAAGATATCTTGAAAACACATGATTTTGACGGATTCTTAACGCGTGATTTACGTGATACCTATGCTGATTTATATGAACAAACGCCGGTTGATGCGGTGGTGGATATTTTCGCCTTACGCTACAGTTACCATAATTTGAAGGTATTATTCAAAGAATGGTATACCGACAGAGATTTATCTAGCATGTATATTCCAATTGGTCGTTTCTCGATTGAAGCATTAAGAACTTTAATGAAGACGGGTGATGGGAATCAATTCCCAGACATTATGAAGGCTGGCGTGTTAAAAGCACGTAGCTACTATGATGAAACAGAGGATTTGGATAGCTTATCTATTATGTTAGACCAAGCTTATCTCAGTCATTTACGTGTCATTGCAGATCATATTCAAGACCAAGATGCGACAAACGTGATTATGATGTTGATTGACCTTGAAAACCTATCAACGGTTGTCCGGGCCATGAAACAAGGTCGTTCACGTGAATTCTTAGCGGCCGTATTAAGCAATGACGGGACCTTTGAAAAAGCTGAATTAATCGAATTAGCAGGTACGAAAGATTATAATCGAGTAGTGGAAAAATTTGCGAGCCTACCTTATGCAGGAAAACTGTATGAGAAAGTTGATGCAAAAGACCCCATCGATGTTGTGAAATTAGAAAAACGCATTAAACAAATTGAAGCTGATGAAATGCGTCAAGCAGCTTGGGTACCATTTGGGCCAATGCCAGTCATCGCCTACATTTACTTCAAAGAAAACGAAGTAGCAAATTTACGTTTGCTGTTAAATGCGAAAGAATATGAATTAGACCAAGCAGTCGTTGAAGAAAGGATGCAACCAATTTATGGCTTATAAAATCGGAGTTGTCGGTGAAAAAGACGTTGTTGTTCCTTTCCAATTGATTGGATTTGATGCTTACCCTGTTATTTCAGGCCAAGAAGCACGCGAAACCATTCGTACAATGGCCGACGAGGGCTATGGTGTCATCTATTTGACCGAAACAATCGCCACACAAATTCCAGATACCGTAAAATTTTATGATACACAAGTAACACCAGCCATTATTCTAATTCCTTCACATAAAGGAAGTTTGGGCATCGGTAAGGAACGTGTGAACGCCAACGTTGAAAAAGCGGTCGGTCAAAATATTTTATAATCCAACAATCAAGGTGAGCGTTCCAACAATCAAGGACGCACACGTACAAGTAAACATAGAAAATGATAAGAGGGAGGAACAGTTTTGAAAGACGGAAAAATCATTGAAGTTTCTGGTCCACTGATTAAAGCAAGTGGCATGGAAGAAGCAGCTGTTCGTGATATTTGTTTAGTAGGAGAACTACAATTAACAGGAGAAATCCTAGAAATGCACGGTGACGTCGCTTCTATTCAGGTTTACGAAGAAACTTCGGGACTAAAACCTGGACAAAAAGTGGTGACAACTGGTCATCCATTATCTGTTGAATTAGGACCAGGTATGTTGACAAAAATGTTCGACGGTATCCAACGTCCATTACAAGAATTCTTGGATACAACTGAATCTAATTACTTAGAACGTGGGGTTCAAATCGATCCCCTAGACCGTACTGCAGTATGGCATTTCGTACCGACTGTTGAAGCAGGTACACAGGTATCTGCAGGTGACATCGTTGGTACAGTTAAAGAAGGTGCCGTAATTGACCACCGTATCATGGTGCCAGTTGGCGTATCCGGTACAGTGAAATCAATTCAAGAAGGTGATTTTACCCTTAACGATAACGTGTATGTATTAGACACTGAACAAGGTGAGCAATCATTCACTATGGTGCAAACATGGCCTGTACGTAAAGGTCGCCCATTCGCGGAAAAATTTGCACCTAAGACTATTATGACAACTGGTCAACGCGTAATCGACACATTTTTCCCAATCTCTAAGGGTGGGGCAGCAGCCGTTCCAGGGCCTTTCGGTGCTGGTAAAACAGTTGTGCAACACCAAATCGCTAAATATGCTGATGTAGACATCGTGGTTTACGTTGGTTGTGGTGAACGTGGTAACGAAATGACTGACGTTATTAACGAATTCCCTGAGTTGATTGACCCTAAAACTGGTGAATCAATCATGGAGCGTACGGTTTTAATTGCCAATACGTCAAACATGCCGGTAGCAGCGCGTGAAGCTTCTGTGTATACAGGTATCACGATTGCTGAATACTTCCGTGACATGGGTTACTCAGTAGCCATCATGGCCGATTCAACTTCTCGTTGGGCGGAAGCATTGCGTGAAATGTCTGGTCGTCTAGAAGAAATGCCTGGTGATGAAGGTTACCCAGCTTACCTAGGTTCACGTATCGCTGAATACTATGAACGTGCAGGTGTTGTGCGTACATTAGGTAGCGAAGGACGTGTTGGTTCTGTAACTGCTGTAGGTGCCGTTTCGCCTCCAGGTGGGGATACATCTGAACCGGTTACCCAAAATACTTTACGTGTTGTAAAAGTGTTCTGGTCGTTAGACGCAAGACTTTCACAACAACGTCACTTCCCAGCAATTAACTGGTTAAACTCTTACTCACTTTACGATACTGATATCAACAAGGGTGTAGCAGAAGAACTAGGCGTTGATTGGGGTAAATGGGTGCAAACAGCTATGACAATCCTAACTGAAGAAGACAGCTTGCAAGAAGTTGTCCAATTAGTTGGTTTAGATGCTTTATCTGAAACGGATAAAATGACTTTATTAGTTGCAGCGATGATTCGTGAAGGTTACTTACAACAAAATGCCTTTGATGATGTGGATACAACGACATCAGCTAAGAAACAAGAAAAAATGTTGTTCAACATTTTAACCTTCAACACTGAAGCGCGTGCAGCAATGGATAAAGGTGCATACTACCAAGAAATCGCTGAAAATACAGTTGATTTACGTGAAAGCATCGTTCGTTCTAAATTCATCCCAGAAGATCAATTAGACCAAATCGACGCAATTAACGATGAAATCAAAGCCAAAATGGCAGAAATCGTGAAAGGAGGCGCACACGCATAATGTTAAAAGAATATAAATCAATCTCAGATGTGTACGGTCCCTTAATGATTGTTGATGACGTTGAAGGCGTAAGCTACGATGAACTAGTTGAAATTCAAATGCAAACAGGCGAAACACGTATTGGACAAGTACTACAAGTTCAAGAATCTCGCGCTGTTGTACAAATCTATGGTGGTGGTTCTGGTATCAACTTACAAGATACGAAAGTCCGCTTCCAAGGGCGTCCACTTGAATTTGGTGTTTCAGAAGATATGATTGGTCGTGTCTTTGATGGTTTAGGTAACATCAAAGATGGCGGTCCTGAAATTATTGCTGACGAAAGTCGCGATATCAACGGTCAAGCAATCAACCCAATGGCACGTGACTATCCGGATGAATTTATTCAAACGGGTATCTCTACGATTGACCACTTGAATACACTTGTTCGTGGCCAAAAATTACCAGTTTTCTCTGGTTCAGGTTTACCACATAAAGAATTGGCAGCCCAAATCGCGCGTCAAGCGTCTGTAATCGGTGACGACGAACAATTCGCCGTTGTCTTTGCTGCTATGGGTGTAACCTTCGAAGAAGCGGAATACTTCAAAGAATCATTCCGTGAAACAGGTGCAATCGACCGTTCAGTGCTATTTATTAACTTGGCGGATGAACCTTCAATCGAACGTTTGGCTACGCCGAAAATTGCCTTAACTGCTGCAGAATACTTAGCTTACGAAAAAGACATGCAAGTATTGGTTATTATGACTGATATGACCAACTACTGCGAAGCTTTACGTGAAGTATCTGCTGCCCGTCGTGAGGTACCAGGTCGTCGTGGTTACCCAGGTTACTTGTATACAAACCTATCAACCTTATACGAACGTGCAGGACGTATTAAGGGCTCTAAAGGTTCTGTAACACAAATTCCTATCTTAACCATGCCAGAAGATGATATTACACATCCAATCCCTGACTTGACTGGTTATATTACAGAAGGGCAAATCATTCTAGACCGTGACTTAGATTCACGCGGAATTGAACCGCCAATCAATGTATTGCCATCATTGTCTCGTCTAAAAGACAAGGGTACTGGTGAAGGTAAGACACGTAAAGACCATGCAGCGACAATGAACCAATTGTTTGCGGCTTATGCTAAAGGTAAACAAGCCAAAGAATTGTCTCAAGTATTGGGTGAGTCTGCTTTATCTGAAACAGATAAGAAATACGTTGAATTTACGACTGCTTTCGAAGATAAATACGTGAACCAAGGTTTCGAAACAAACCGTACAATCCAAGATACGTTAGACTTGGCTTGGGAATTGTTACATATTTTACCTCGTACAGAATTAACACGTATTAAAGATGATTTGATTAACGAATACATGCCTTCAACTGAAGGAGAGTGATCTTAGATGGCAAATGCGCTAAATGTGAAACCTACCCGTATGGAGTTGAGCACGCTTAAAGCGCGCCTTAAGGTTGCTGAGAATGGGTATGATTTATTAAAGGATAAGCAGGACGAATTGATGCGTCAGTTTATCGACCTAATCAAGGAGAACAACCGACTTCGTAATGAGGTGGAGGACGAATTATCTGGTGCTTTGAAGAACTTTGTCTTGGCGTCGTCTTCGATGAATGATGCTTTTATGGAAGAAATCGTGGCTTTGCCGACGAAGCAAACCAATTTAGAGATTTCGCGTAAGAATATTATGTCTGTTATTGTGCCTGAGATGTCTTTTTCTTATGATGAGACGGCTGAGGGCAATGATGATAAGGAACTGAAATATGGTTATTTGAATACTTCTAGTGAGTTGGATGATGCGATTGAGGTTCTGAATGAAGTGATGCCTAAGTTATTGAAGTTAAGTGAGATCGAGAAGACTTGCCAGTTGATGGCAACGGAAATCGAGTCGACACGTCGCCGTGTAAATGCACTTGAGTACCGTATGATTCCGAATTTCAAGGAAACAATTAAATATATCCAAATGAAACTGGACGAAAACGAACGTGCGTCAATCACACGTATGATTAAAGTTAAAGACATGGGATAATGTAAAATAAAGGGAATTGGCTTAAATGCCGATTCCTTTTTTTGTTTAGTTAGTGAGCTTTGGCCTTCGGCTATTGTTGCATGTGTCTTCGACTTTAGTTTAGAGATTGCTATTTTTATGAGCCTTTGGCTTGTCGTGTATTGTCCTTTAAGAGCCGTGGGACCGCCGAGAGCCAAGGTCTCTCGGCTTGAAGTCGAGCCAAGTTCTCGATTTCATCCTCTTTCACGGCTAAAGGACATACACTTCCGCCTACGGCTATAAATTTATAGTCCTGTTGATTGTGGCGTGTGATTTTCAACCAAATATTTTATTATTTGTGATGGGTTGGTGATTGCACCACACTTTCCTTATTGGCACTATTACTTGTTTTCAATACGGGATTTCATAGTTGGAAATATCCCTTTTTTCTCTAATATGAAAGTTCATAGTTGAATAGAGCGTTGCTTTTGGTGTTGCCAAATGGGTGTTTTCATACTTTCCCTTTACAAAGGATGTATGAAAATGCTATAATTAAATTTGTCGAAAGACCTTGCGGCAAGGGTAGAGGTGTGAACCGGGTCAGATCGGGAACGAAGCAGCTCTAAGCATTGTCTACTCTGTGCTGTAAGTTAGTATGAATTTAATCGGCTAAAAGCCAAAAGCGCTCATCGAAAGATGGGCGCTTTTTTTGTGGGCTTATTTTAGATATTTGTAAAGCTTATAATCGATAGCTTGGTCAAAGTCTAGATTCATTTGTACGACGGTTTTGGATTTGCCGTCGCCAATGTCTTTGACCACTTCACTGATGGTGGTTGGGTCTGGTTTGACTTGACCAAGATAGTAGAAGTCGGAGCCGTCGTCATCGGATTTTTTGACGAACATGTGGATGGCCCATTCTTCAGCGTGTTGCATAATTTGAATTTCTGGTGAATTCAAGGAACGACCGGCTTTAGAGAACCAATGCATGGTGCTGTTATCTAAAAGCGCATCTTCATAGGCAACGAGGGCACCGGTGAAGTCGTCACCTTTATCGATAGTAACAAAGATGGTGAAGACTTTACGTTCTTTGTCTAACACATAGCCACCAATATTCAAATCTACCATCTGATCTTGCCATTGCAAGAAGCGTAGGGCTTCACGACGCGAGTATTTTTGATAGATGGTCAGTGCTTGTTGGTGATTATAAGATTCGCTAAGTAGTTTGGCTGTAACTAGTAAGTCGTTTAAGTGCGTTTTGAAAGCAGTATTATTTTTCGCAGCTTTAAAACCATCAGATAAGACTAGACCGCTAACTGTGATATCAATCAGTTTGCCAGGTTCGAATTGTTTCTTAGCGCTGGCGACATAGTAATCGGTGGAAAGGATGCGCAAGACGGACATCATCGTTTCGTCGTCGTTTGGCAATTGATGACTGGCGAAAAGGACGCGAATGTCATCAAAGGACATGGTCTGTATATCATGATCCAAGAGATGTTTGGCCAAAATGAATTCATGGGCACGCTTGCCTGGTAAAACTTCGCTGGTTAGGAAGTTCAAAATAGCATCGGCTGTTTTGGACCAGGTGATGTCAATTTCTCGGATACGAGCAAGGAACTGTGGATAGTTTTTATTTTTGCTTGCGATGAGTAGTGGGTCAAATGCTTGACTAACTTGGAAATCGACCAACATGGGCATACGGTTTAGGCGTGCTTTTAATTGGAAATAGGCTTCTTTCAAAACGGAAACGGCATCCATCTTGGCTGTATTAATCGATTGGAAAATCCGTTCCTTAGCGATTTGTTCGAAGTTAATCGATGACAATCCAGAAATGAAGTTCGTGTCCTGGGTGTTGCGACGCAATTTGTCCTTACTACGACTGGTATCGCCCGTTAAAGCGACTGGAATCAGATAGTTATTATTGTAATTACCAATGAAATCAATGATATTCACAAATTCCTTATCCTTATATTTACGGAGACCACGTCCCATTTGTTGGATAAAAATAATGCTGGATTGGGTCTGACGAAGCATCACCACTTGATTAATCTCCGGAATATCAATCCCTTCATTAAAAATATCCACCGTGAAAATATAATCCAGTTGTCCATTACGCAAGCGTTCAACCGCGGCATTACGGACATCTTGACTGTCCGCACCAGAAAGTGCCACTGTATGGAAACCACGTTCGTTGAATTTTTCAGACAAAGTAGCGGCCTCTGCGCGGCGACTACAAAAAATAAGGCCTTTCACTTTTTTATGGGCCAAACCATAATAATTTAACCGTTCAATCAAGAAATCCACGCGCTCATCAACCACTAGTTGCCTTAGGTCGCTGGTATCATCGATGATTTCACCATCTTTTTCATAATCGGTTACCCCAAAATAATGGAAGGGTGCCAGCAAATCTTCCCCAAGTGCATCTTGCAGGCGGATTTCGTAGGCAATGTTGTAGTCGAATAGGTCGTAAATATTGAAGCCATCGGTACGTTCAGGTGTTGCGGTCAAACCAAGTAAAAATTCAGGGGTAAAGTAATCGAGAATTTTTTGGTATGACGGACTACCTGCTCGGTGAACTTCATCGATAATGATATAGTCGAATTCGCTTGGGTCAAATTGGTGGAGATGTTGGTCGCGATTCAGCGTTTGTTGGGTTGCGAATAGGAACCTAGCTTGGATGTCCTTGTTGTTGCCGGTATAGAAACCAAAGTTGCTGTCAGGTTCTTTAGCGAATATCTTTTTAAAGGATGCCATGGCCGAATGCAGGATTTGTTCGCGGTGTACAACAAAAAGCATTTTTTTCGGGTTAAATTGGCGGACATCAAAGGCTGCTAAGTAAGTTTTCCCGGTACCAGTTGCGGCAATGACTAGACCCTTATTTTCGCCGGCGTCACGCAATTCTTGCAGGCTATCAAGGGCAGGAATCTGCATTTTGTTGGGTTTGATATAGTCGGACATAGGGTCTTGGAGTTGGGTGATTTGTTGGTAAGTCGCTGGTTTGTAGTTTTTTCGGTAAGCATCAATCCAATCTTGGGTGAGGGGCTTAGCCGTCGCCCATTGTTGGTCCAAGTGATCTTGCATTTGGCGAATGATTTCACCTTGATCGTAAGATGTTAGCTTGATATTCCATTCGTAGTTGGTTTTTAGTGCATTAATGGTCAGATTGGAAGAGCCAATAATAAATGACTGATGGTCTTCATGCTCAAACAAGTAACCCTTGGCGTGGAAGGCCTTTTTATCAGACATACGCACTTCTAGATTTGGAATCCGCATGAGGGCTTCAAAGACATCTGGCTGGTTGAAATCGAGATAAGTCGAGGTCAATAAACGGCCAGAAATGCCTTTGAGATGTAAATCTGATAGGAAAGTCTTCAATGTGTTCAGACCAGATTCAGTCACAAAAGCCACGGAAAAGGTGAAACTTGTACAGTTTTCCAATTCCTCTTGTAGCGTGGTGAGTAAGAATTCTTTCTTTTCGGGTTGGTTAATGATCAGTTTGGGATCATAGTGCGACCCGACTGTTTGTTGGTCGATAAAGGCGTGATGTAACGCTTGTACTAATGAGTCCATAAACGTCTCCCTTCTATTTTAGGCAAAGGTCATAGTAGCTAATTTAGCTACTGTAGGTTGGTCGGCTGGCGCCCAGTCCAATTGGTCTAGTTCACTTGGTGCCAACCATTTGATGGCTACGTGCTCGGTTAAGACTGGTTCGACACCAGCATTTAATGGGCAAATAATCGTCGATAAATGCACGCGACCAAAGTCATATTCGTAGGCTGTCGTGTCAAAAATGTCTCCAGAAACGGTCACGTCAATCTTCAATTCTTCAGTTAATTCGCGGTGTAAGGCAGTTTGGGGTGTTTCACCAGTTTCAATCTTGCCACCTGGAAACTCCCACAGATAGGCCAGGGATTTTTCGCCCCCACGTTGTGCACACAAAATTTTTCCGTCGCGGACCAAAATTGCCCCGACTACATAAATATCTTTCATCGCCATCACCTTTCGTTTTCAATCAATTAAGATCATTTTAGCGAAAACGCCTGCAAGAAGAAAGATCAAAAAATAAAACTGTCAGTGATGGGCCGTCTGATTGGGTTCTTGGCGGCTTTTGCGTTACCATTAAAGTAAATACAGTCAGTAAAGGAGAATCTTATGAAAGCATGGGCAGCAAATAATGCAGGCGGACCTGAAGTTTTTGAGATGGTGGAGCTAGAAACGCCGCAAGCCAAACCTGGTGAGGCTTTGGTCAAGGTGAAGGCAATTGGGATTAACCGCCATGACGTGATGTCTCGGACCAGTGTGAATCCGGAGGCACCACTCGTGGACCGGGTGCTTGGGATTGAAATCGCAGGTGAGATTGTTGCGATTAACGATCCGGACGGTCAATACGCGGATGTAGCGGTTGGCGACCATGTGGCGGGCATCGTGGTTCACGGCGCCTATGCCGAGTACGCTAGCATTCCCTTGAGCCGGGCGATTACTTTTCCCAAAAACGTACCTTTCGTAACGGCCGCAGCCATTCCCGAGGCCTTCATGACTGCCTACCAAACCCTGTATTGGTTGGGCTTTTTGAAAAAGGGCGAGCGCGTCTTAATTCACGCGGCTGGTTCGGGGGTAGGGACCGCAGCGATTCAGCTGGCCCACCACCTGTCCGACGCCGAGATTATTGCCACAGCTGGCCGTCAGGATAAATTGGACTTGGCGACCAAGCTAGGGGCGAAACGCGTCGTCAATTATAAAGAAGAGGATTTTGCGCAAGTGGTGGCGCAAGAGACGAATTTGCAGGGCGTTGATGTGATTTTAGACTTTATCGGCGCATCTTACGCCAACCAAAATAGCCAAGCAATCGGGGTTGACGGTCGTTGGATTTTGATTGGTGTGCTTGGTGGTACAAAGGTTCCTGATTTTAATATGGGGCAATTGTTGTTTAAACGGGTAAAACTGGAAGGGACTTTGTTGTCGGTTCGTTCTGATCAATATAAGGCTGACTTGGCGGCGGATGTTCACCGTGACGTGATTCCTTTGATTGCGGATGGTACCATTGCGCCGGTAATCGACACCACCTTTGACTTCTCGGACTTACCGGATGCCCATCGTTATATGGAAGACAACAAGAATTTAGGTAAAATTATCGTTACTGTGGACCACTAGTAGTCGAGTTCGAAAAAGCAACCCTCTGCCCACTTCAGAATAGCTTGCGTCACATTGCATGTGACACGGCACTATTCTTCCACTGGTTGAGGGCTGAACGCTTTTCTCTCATCCTTATTAGTGGTTGGTGAACGCTCGGAACTTCTTTGTTCTAGGCGTTTTTTTGTACCCAAGTTTCCTGAGCTTAGATGAAAGCTGTCTTTTTCACAAAAATTAAAAATAAATGAGAATTAGTCTTGAAATAAAAACTAGCTTTGTTACAATTAGGGTATATTATTCTCATGGAAATTTAATTATAGGAGGCTGTTTCAATGGATAGAAGTATTTTGCAGGGCGCTTATGATGTACATGTGCACGCTGGGCCATCGTCTGCGAAGCGTTTTGAGGATGCTTATGAGATGTATCAGGAGGCATCGGCGGCGGGCTACGCGGGTTTTGTTGTGAAGGACCACAATGTGCCGGCTTTACTGGGTACGGCCATGATCAATAAGCACAATCCGGGTCCAACGCGGGCGTACGGGGCTTTGGTGCTCAACAATTCAGTCGGTGGCTTCAACGTCTTTGCGGTGGATACAGCCTTCAATTACGGTGCAGCGATGGTGTATTTCCCAACTGTTTCAAGTCGCATGCACCTGGAAACGCGTAAAGAGGGCTTCGTGGGGGCTGCGGAATCAGCGCTTGAGGAAATCCCTTTGGCTTACACGGACGACAAGGGTGAGGTGGTTCCGGAAGCGGTAGCCTGCCTGCAATATATGGCTGACCATGACATGGTGCTCGGTACCGGTCACGGCTATCCTGAAGAAGTCGATGCCGTCGTGAAAAAGGCTTTAGATCTTGGTGTGAAAAGGATAGTCGTGACCCATCCGCACTATCAGGTAGACGCCACGATTGCGGATATGGTCAAGTGGGCAGACATGGGCGCCTATATTGAAATCAATGCCTGCGTGTTTGAAGGCGGCCACTCAGTC
Source organism: Aerococcus agrisoli (assembly GCF_003797145.1). GTDB lineage: Bacteria > Bacillota > Bacilli > Lactobacillales > Aerococcaceae > Aerococcus > Aerococcus agrisoli. The sequence continues at coordinate 31,819 of NZ_RKMG01000001.1, forward strand.
GTTGAAAATGTGATTCCTTTGCAGGTTGCCAAAGACATGATTGATGCTGTTGGTGCGGACAGAATTATTATTGATACGGACTTTGGCCAAAAAGCGAATGGCTCTCCGGTTGAAGGTTTGTACAACTTTTTAACCCTATTACATGACGACTATGACGTGAGTGAAGAAGATATTAGTAAGATGATTAAGGACAATCCGGCGAAATGTTTCGGCTTTGACCGTTTGAAAGTGATTGAATAGTTTTGATGTTGATGATGTAGATTTTTGATTATAAGGAGTGACCCAAATGGAAGAAGCGAAGAAACAAGAGATTGCCCAATTTTTGTATCAAACTGAGCACGACCGCACAGCGATTGACAATGTGTCGGAGATTTTTAACGAGAAATTTACCGAAAGTGAAGCCTATGATATTCAAGATAAAGTCGTGGCTTTGAAAAAAGAAACGGACGGCCAACCAGCAGCCTATAAAATTGGTTTGACCTCACCTGCGAAAATCAAACAGTTGAATGTTGACCAACCAGTATATGGAATTTTGTTTGATTACATGATTTCATACAACCATGAACCATTGTCATTGAGCCGTTTCATCCATCCACGAGTGGAACCTGAAATTGCTATTGTCTTGAAAGAAGATATCTATCAAGAGGATGTGACGTTTGATGAGGTCATGGAAAAAATCGATTATGTCTACTCATCAGTTGAAGTTGTCGACTCACGCTATCATGGTTTCCGTTTTTCACTAGAAGATGTGGTTGCGGACAATACCTCTTGCCAAGGGGCGATTTATTCTAAAGAACACTTCAAGATTGAAGATGTGGATATTTTGAATGAGCATGCTGAAGTGTATATCAATGATGAAAAAATCGACGAAGGTTACGGGAAAGATGTGGCCCATCATCCAGCCAATGCCGTGGTATTCTTGGCAAATGCTTTGTATAAACGTGGCGAGAAATTGCCAGCAGGCGTACCAATCATGACAGGTGGTATGACCAAAGCCAATCCAATCAAAGCTGGGGACAAGGTTCGCATGGAATTCACCAACTTAACATCATTTGAATTTGAAGTAGTTGAATAAAATAAGAAAAGGAGGCTGAATGGCCTCCTTTTCATTTTGGAATAGACTAGGAATTTTTTGATTGTCCCGAATCAGCAACTATTGTGTATGAAATTGGGAATTTGTCCCGAATGAGATTTCGTTCTGTAAGCTTTTGGAAATCTATCCTGAATAAAAATTCATTGTGTAAGACTTTTTTGACTTGTACAGAATGAGATTTCATTCTGTACGATTGTTGTGATTTGTCTCGAATGGAATTTTATTGTGTAAGAAATCGCGAATTCGTCCCGAATGAGCGACTATTCAATAATCGGCATGAAAAAAGGAGGCTGAATGGCCTCCTTTTCTTATCTATTACAATTCTTCTAAGGCGATGCTGGTTTCTTCCCAGGCTTCCATTAGACTTTCTTGCTCGGCTTGTTTGGTTTGCAAGGTTTCGTTTAAATCATTTAGTTTGGTGAAGTCGTCGAGGTATTCAGGTTTGGTCATTTCCAATTGAATGGCTTCAATTTCTTCTTCGATTGCGGCAAGGTCGTCTTCGTATTGTGTCAATTGGCGTTCCAGTTTGCGTTGTTCGCGTTGTTTGTCTTTTGACATTTGGAAGGCTTGTTTGTTGTCAGAAGGTGCCGCCGTGTTGTCGACTGATGGTGTTGCTTGGTTGGCATTGTTTTCTGCCTCTAACAGGGCTAGTCGTTCGGCCTCGGCTTCTTTTTTCGCAATATAATAGTCATAATCGCCCAGGTATAGGGTTGAACCTTCGGCGCTGATTTCAAGGACGGATGTCGCGACGCGGTTGATAAAGTAACGGTCGTGGCTAACAAATAGCAGGGTGCCGTCGTATTCGATCAGGGCATTTTCCAAGACTTCTTTGGAGTCGATGTCCAAGTGGTTGGTCGGCTCATCGAGAATCAGGAAGTTATCATGTTCAAGAGCCAATTTGGCTAGTTCCAGACGGGCTTTTTCACCACCGGATAGGGAGTTGACGATTTTGTTGACGTCATTGCCTGTGAAAAGGAATGAGCCCAGGATTGTACGGATATCGCGTTCCATCATGGTTGGGTGTTCGTCCCATAATTCATGCAGCACGTCTTTACGAGAGTTTAAGTTGCCCAACTCTTGGTCGTAGTAACCGATTTGTAGGTGAGCACCATAATTGATTGTTCCTTTAATAGCAGGAATTTGTTTGATAATTGTCTTCAATAATGTTGATTTCCCAACACCATTTGGTCCCACGATGGCGATAGCTTCCTGTTTACGCATTTGGAAGGAAATCGGTTCGGATAAAATTTTATCTGGCGAGTATCCAACGGCTAAATTGTTGGTTTGCAATACGTCATTACCGGATTCTTCAGCAACCGAGAATTGAATGCGGGCTGATTTCTCATCTTGCAATGGCTTTTTGATTTTATCCATTTTTTCCAGTTGCTTACGGCGAGACTGAGCCATTTTAGTGGTCGACGCACGAACAAGGTTGCGGGCTACATAATCTTCTAGCTTGGCAATTTCTTCTTGTTGTTTCTCGTAAGCTTTCATTTGTAGGGTTAAGCGTTGCGTTCTTTCAGCTAAATAGAAAGAATAATTTCCTTTATAGTAGTCAATGCCTTGGTGCGCCATTTCGTACGTTTCGTTGGTCACGGCATCTAAGAAGTAACGGTCATGGCTGACAATCAATAGGGCACCTGGATATTTTGGCAAATAGCTTTCAAGCCAAGTTAAGGTATCGATATCCAAATGGTTGGTCGGCTCATCGAGGATCAATAAGTCGCGTTTCTCTAACAAAATCTTCGCTAGGGCCAAACGCGTACGCTGACCACCTGATAATGTCGAGATTTTACGGTCATAATCTTCGTCGAAAAATTGGAAGCCGTGTAAAACCATGCGGATTTCAGACTCGTAGCCATACGCATTGAATCGGATCAAGTCCTCTTGCAGTTGATCGTAGCGGTTCAAGGCAGTTTGGTAAGCCTCAGGGTCTTGCATTAATTTTTCATCGGCAAGAGCAGCAGCCGCTTCTTCTGAATCTTTCAACATTTTGATGACAGGTTCAAAAACAGAGACCATTTCTTCATAAATGGTACGGTCTCCGGAAACGGCAGTATGTTGGTCCATGTAGGCGATGGTGGTGCCTTTGGTTAATGACACTTGACCTTCATCAGGTTCCTCGATGTTGGCAAGCATTTTAAGTAGGGTTGATTTACCCGCACCATTACGGCCAACGAGGGCGATGCGGCTGTTATGTTGGATAGTCATTTGAACATTTTCAAATATGACTTCGACGCCGTAGCGTCTGGCTAAGTTAGCACCTTGTAGTATGATCATAGTCGGCATGATCCTTTCTTCAGTAATCAGAACCATTTTACCACATATTTATGGACGGCAATTGTGGAAACGTTTTACAAAATATTGCAAATGTTGGCTATCTATAAATTAGTAAGTGTTATTTGCTTGTGTTCATTTCACAAACTTGCTATACTAAGTGAGAAAAAAATTTCGAATTAGAAAAGAGGATTGGACATGCGTAAAATACCCAAAGCAACCGCTAAGCGATTGCCACTGTATCATCGCTACCTGCGCGTATTCAAAAATATGGGCAAAACACGGGTTTCATCAACAGAGTTGAGTGAAGCTGTTAAAGTTGAAAGTGCAACGATTCGTCGTGATTTCTCATATTTTGGTGCGTTAGGAAAACGTGGTTATGGTTATGATATCGATGCCTTGCTTGAATTCTTCGGTAAAACATTGAGCCAAGATCGTTTGACTACAGTAGCTTTAATCGGTGTTGGTAATTTAGGGAATGCCTTATTAAACTTCAACTTTAAAAAATCAAATAATATCCGTATTGGTGCGGCTTTTGACATCAACGAAGACATCATTGGTACTGTCCACAACGGCGTGCCTGTATACGATATGAAAGATTTAACAGAGCAATTAACTTTAATGGACATTGAAGTCGTGATTTTATCAGTGCCGGATGCTGTTGCACAAACACTTATTCCAGCCTTAGATGATGCGAATATCAAGGGTATCTTGAACTTTACACCAGTTCGTTTGGATGTGCCTGACCACATTCGTGTACAAGATGTAGACTTCACCAACGAACTACAAACATTGATCTATTTCATTTCAACAAATTCATAATCAATACATAAGGTCGAGCCTTTGATGGGGCTCGACCTTTTTAATAGAACAAGTTTGTACATTATTGGGCATACTTTGTGAAAATGACCAAGCAAAGTTCAAAAAAATTTGCATTAATTTAGGTATTTTTGCATAATATGCAAGATTTTAAATAAAATTGTACGGTTTTGGGGAAGGATACTTTGGAAAAAGCTTATAAGAAGACGTGAAGCATTCTTTAAAAGAATAATTCGCACCTTTTGGAGAAAATATTTATATTTTATTTGTTTGTACAGAATAGATTTCCATTCCATAATATTTTGGGGATTTATATTGAATGGGCTGCCATTCCATAATATTTTGGGATTTGTATTGAATGAATTTCCATTCCATAATATTTTGGGGATTTGTATTGAATGAGCTCCCATTCCATAATATTTTGGGGATTTATATTGAATGAGCTGCCATTCCATAATATTTTAAGGATTTGTATTGAATGAGCTGCTATTCAATAATCGACATGAAAAATGGCTGGGGTCTTTTGCCCCAGCCACATTTCATATTATTTTTTGATGCGTTTGATGTAACGTAAAATATCGATGGTTTTGATTAAATCAACGACTTCATAGGCAGCAACCCCGATGGTTAGGTAAACTGTCCAATCCCATCCAGTCAGGCGCACGCTGTCGACAGCGTAGGTCATGGCAACGAAAATGAACAAGATTTTAAATAGTAATAGGAATATAACTGGTGCTTTTAACATATATGTACTGACAATCCTCTCTTTTAGCATGGACGGTGTGGTTTGTTTTCACCGCCAGATGATGACATGTTTAGGTTATGTCATGTTTAAACCTTTTGTGTTGGCGTGGGTATTTGATCACGCTAGATTTACTATTATAAACTACCTTATGTTTCGCATAAAATCAAGGTTTTTGACCTTTTGTCAAAAATTGGTCAAAAAAAGTCAACCTTTCTCTTGCATTTCGGTTTTGAATGATTTAATATAATAGATGTAGTTAGCAGTCAGCAATGTTGAGTGCTAACATAGTAAATTACTCAAGCAGTGATGCTTTGAAATTAGTGGATTTTTTTATCATATGGAGGGACCAAAAATGATTAAACCGTTAAACGGACGTGCAGTAATTCAAGTTGAAGAAGCTAAGGAACAAACAGTTTCAGGTATTGTATTACCATCAGCTGCTAAAGAAAAACAACAAGTAGGTGTTGTGAAAGCAATCGCTGAAAACACTGAAGATTTTACTTCTCAATTAAAAGAGGGTGACCGAGTATTGTTTGAAAAATACGCAGGTTCTACTTTTGAATTAGATGGCGAAGAATTCTTAATCATTAGCGAAAGCGACATTATCGCGATCGTAGATTAGTCAATTTTCATATTTTTTACATAACAATTATTATAGAGAAATTTATGAGGTGAATAAATAATGGCAAAAGATATTAAATTTTCAGAAGACGCACGCCAAGCTATGGTTCGCGGTATTGATAAATTAGCAGATACAGTAAAAGTAACACTTGGCCCTAAAGGTCGTAACGTGGTATTGGAACAAAGCTATGGTTCACCATTAATTACTAACGACGGTGTAACTATTGCGAAAGAAATCGAATTAGAAGACCGTTTTGAAAACATGGGTGCAAAATTAGTTGCAGAAGTTGCTTCTAAAACAAACGACATCGCTGGTGACGGTACGACTACTGCAACTGTATTGACACAATCAATCGTTACAGAAGGTATGAAAAACGTTACTGCTGGTGCAAACCCAGTTGGTATCCGTCGCGGTATTGATAAGGCAGTTCGTGCTGCATCTGATCGTTTAGCTGAAATTTCTGTACCTGTTGATTCTAAAGGTGCTATCGCTAACGTTGCATCTATTTCATCTGGTGACGCTGAAACTGGTGAATTGATTGCTGAAGCAATGGAAAAAGTTGGTCAAGATGGTGTTATCACTATTGAAGAATCACAATCTATCGACACTTCTTTAGATGTTGTTGAAGGTATGCAATTTGACCGTGGTTACTTATCTCAATACATGGTAACTGACAACGATAAGATGGAAGCTGTTTTAGAAAATCCTTATATCTTATTAACTGATAAAAAGATTTCTAATATCCAAGACATCTTACCAGTCTTAGAACAAGTTGTTCAAGAAGGACGTGCCTTGTTATTAGTTGCGGATGATATTGATGGTGAAGCATTACCAACATTAGTATTGAACAAAATCCGTGGTACTTTCAATGTTGTTGGTGTGAAAGCTCCAGCATTTGGTGACCGTCGTAAAGCAATGTTAGAAGATTTATCTATTTTAACAGGTGCACAAGTGATCACTGAAGACTTAGGTCTTGAATTGAAAGATGCTACAGTTGCTCAATTAGGTTCTGCTAACCGTGTCGTTGTAACGAAAGACGATACAACTATCGTTGAAGGTGCAGGTAACAAAGAACAATTAGAACAACGTGTAGCTCAAATCCGTAAACAAATCGAAGAAACTACTTCAGAATACGACCGTGAAAAATTACAAGAACGTCTTGCTAAATTAGCTGGTGGTGTTGCAGTAATCAAAGTTGGTGCTGCTACTGAATCTGAATTGAAAGAACGTAAATTACGTATTGAAGATGCATTGAACGCAACTCGCGCTGCCGTTGAACAAGGTATCGTAGCTGGTGGTGGTACTGCATTTGTAAACACTAAAGCTGCTGTTGCAGAATTAGCTGATAGCTTATCTGGTGACGAACAAACTGGTGCACAAATCGTATTACGTGCTTTAGAAGCACCTGTACGTCAAATCGCTGAAAATGCTGGTCTAGAAGGTTCTGTAATCGTTGAAAAACTAAAAGAACAAGAAAACGGCATTGGTTTCAACGCTGCTACTAACGAATGGGTAAACATGATCGAAGCTGGTATCGTTGACCCAACTAAAGTTTCTCGTTCAGCATTACAAAATGCTGGTTCAGTTGCAGGTTTAATCTTGTCTACTGAAGCTGCTGTAGCTGACCATCCAGAACCACAACCTGCTATGCCACAAATGGATCCAAACGCAGGCATGTATTAATAAAGAGTGCGCCAAAAACACAGTCAAACCTGGGTTTAAGTGCATGAGAGGAAAGAGTTGACGCTGGGGCGTCAGCTCTTTTTTTGTTGGCGAAATATCATCGGGTATGGCACAATCATAAATTTTTCCCGTATACGTCCTTTTTCGCATATAATAAAACCATATTGAAATGCGGATGCAACCCAAAGATTTGAAGGGAGTTTTGACATGCTATTTACAGAAGATGCGACCTACTATGCGCAACAAATTAAGGCGCGCAAATACACGGTGACGCAGTTGGTGGAGTGGGCTTTAGAAAATATTGAGGCTTTGAATCCCAAACTGAACGCGGTGATTTATTTACAGGACCAATATGCGCGGACAAAAGCCAAAGAATATGATGCATATATTGCGAATTTGAGTGACGATGAAATGGCTGATTTACCTGATTTCTTTGGTGTACCAACATTGTTGAAGGATTTAGGGCAAAATCAAGCTGGTTTCTTGAGTTCAAGCGGTTCGAAATTGACGCTTGATTCTTTGATGCAGAAGACAGACCATTTGGTTGAAGATATCATCAAGGCAGGTTTTGTGATTCTTGGCCGGACCAATGTACCGGAATTTGGTTTTAAAGGGATTAGTGATGCGAAAATTACTGGTGCAGTCAATTCGCCTATCGATTTAAGCCGTAATCCTGGTGGTTCTAGTGGTGGGGCGGCGGCTGCTTTGAAGGCGGGTATTGTGCCTTTAGCGCTTGGCTCAGATGGCGGTGGTTCGATTCGAATGCCGGCTTCATATTCTGGCTTAATCGGTTTAAAACCATCAAGAGGGCGAGTAGCGGTTGGACCGGTTACCTACCGTAGTTGGCAAGGTGCTGCGGTCAATTTTGCACTTACCAAGAGTGTAAGAGATACGTGGACCCTTTTACAAAACCTTCAGGTACAACAAATGGATGCGCCATTTATCATGCCAACGATTGAGGAAACAGAGCTTAAGGCCTTGGACCGACCACTGAAAATTGGTTATATCGGGCAATTAAATGCGGACTGGCCATTGCATGAAGAGGCGCAAGCTTTGCTAGATCAAACAATTGCGCAATTAAGAGACTGGGGTCATGAAGTGTTTGAATATCAAGAACCTTTTGACCGCGCAGAAAACATGCGTAATTATTTTGAGATGAATAGTGTCGAAACGGCGGCAACGATGGATAATATTGAACGTGCAAGCGGACGACCTGTAGTTTTTGATGATGTTGAGCCGTTAACGTGGGCGATTTACCGAGCTGGTTTAAAAATCCCATCATACCGTTATAGCCAATTGCTTTATGAGTGGGATCAATGGGCAGCGGCTTCGCAAGCGGATTTTGCGTCAAAAATGGATTTGATTTTAACCCCAGCAACGAATGGGCCGGCACCGCTTCATGGCGAATTAGTGCCGGATGATTTGGAAACGCTCGTTGAAAAAGAAAAACATATCGATGATTATGACAAGGATGCCCAACAAGACATTATTTGGCACCATTTTGAAAAAGGTATCGTGCGCTCACCATACACATCTTTGGTGAACATGGTAGGGCAACCAGCAATTTCATTACCTGTCTATAAAACGGCAGATGGTCTCCCAATTGGGGCGCAGTTTGTTGCAGCCAAAGGAAATGAATATTTGTTACTACAAGTAGCTAAACAATTTGAAGAAGCAAATTTATTGGATACAAGCATTGTTGATGTGGAAGCCTAAATCAAGGTGGTTTGGTAAAAATAAGAATGATGAATCATATAGGCACCAACCCATCCTTCTGTAGGTTCTTTGTGGCTTTACGGAATGAGGATGTATTCTGTAAAGATTAGGGGGATTTGTCCTGAATGGGATTTTATTCTGTAAGGTTTGGGTCGTGTTGTCCTGAATGAAATTTCATTCTGTAAAGGTTGGGGTGATTTATACAGAACGAATTTTCATTCTGTAAGATTTCCCCTGTTTTATACAGAACGAGATTTTATTGTGTAAAGTTCGGGCCGTTTTGTCCAGAATGGGCAGCCATTCTGTAATCCTGGAAAATCCAAACCCATCCCCACAATCCTGGACCACCATAAATTCTCAAAAAAATATAAAGCTAGAAAGTCCGCGGATTTTCTAGCTTTTTTGCGTATACGAAAACTACCAAACTACAAGTAAAATGAGAAAAACGTTTGCTTTTTTATCATACAATGTTAATATTCTCGTGAATATGTGTTAGGATGTAGCCTAACCAAAGTTAAATTTAAAGGAGTGTGTCACTATGGCCATTTGGTCTAATAAATTTCATGAAGAGATGTCTCAAGATGCATACAATTTCAACCAGTCTATTCAGGTTGACTACCGCTTGTTGGATGCAGATTTGCGCGGTTCAAAAGCACATGCTGCCATGTTAGGTAAGCAAGGTATTTTGCCTTTGGAAGAGACTGACCGATTAGTTAACGAGTTAGAGCAAATGCGCCAAGATTACGCTAACGGCAGTCTTCAAATTGATTTTACTTCGGAAGATGTGCATTCATTTATCGAAGCGGAGTTAACTGAACGCTTAGGCACAATCGGGAAAAAAGTACATACAGGCCGGTCTAGAAATGACCAGGTTGCGACAGCTATGCGTATTTATGTCCTAGATGAGTTGACTGATTTTATCAATCAAACCAAAACGGCCATCCAAGCAATTATTAGCAAAGCTGAGGCACATTTGGACACGATTATGCCTGGTTATACGCATTTACAACGGGCACAACCAATTACATATGCCCACTATTTGATGGCCTACGCGCAGATGTATGTGCGTGATTTGGGCCGTTTCGAGGACTTGTATGACCGTGTGGCGGCTGACATGCCACTTGGTGCGGGTGCCTTAGCGACTTCATCATATCCAATTGACCCATTCTATACGACGTCACAACTTGATGGTTTTACAGCGCCATTTGTGAATTCAATTGATGCGGTTTCGAATAATGATTATGCCATTGAATTCTTGTCAGCCTTGTCGATTATGTCTATGCACATGTCACGTTACGCTGAGGAAACGATTATGTGGTCGAGCCAAGAGTTCCGTTTCATTCGCCTGACAGATGCTTTTTCAACTGGATCTTCCATTATGCCACAAAAGAAAAATGCTGATATTCATGAGTTGATGCGTGGGAAAACAGGGCGCGTGTACGGCGATTTGATGGCTGTTTTAACCATTATGAAGGGTATTCCGTTAGCCTATGACAAGGACATGCAGGAAATTAAAGAGCAGTTATTCGACGGGATTGATCATGTGAAAGCAATGTTATCACTATTGCCTGGCATGTTAGAAGCAACGATTGTAGACGCTGATCGTATGTACGCCGCTTGTGGTTCAGGATTCTTGAATGCAACGGACTGTGCGGATTATTTAACTAACAAGGGCATGGCTTTCCGTGATGCTTACAAGATTTCAGGTAATTTAGTGGCTTATTGTACGGAAAAAGATCAGGCCTTGGAAGACTTAACATTAGAGGAGTACCAAGGATTCTCAGATTTGTTTGAAGCCGATATCTACGAAGCAATTGACTTGAAAAACTGTGTGTATCGCCGTAACGTTGCGGGCGGTCCAGCTCCTGAAGCAGTACAAGCAGCGATTGAACGTGTACGCACAAATATTGCCTAATTTGTTTGCAAATGAGAGAAAATAAAATAATTATTAAAAAATGCTCATAAAAATGTTGACAAAATATTAAGTACAGATTAGAATAATTAAAAATCGATGGTTTAGTCCTAATGATTTAAAAATTAAATATGAAATATGAAATCTTAGAAGCAAAGAGTAACAAAAGTATTTTTCCAAAGCGAGTAGACGATTGGTGGAAGGTCTATGTAAAAACGTTTGTGAACCGCATTGCAGAGATAATTGGGTGAAGATATTGAGTAGCTCAATTCGTTAGGCGCGTTAAGTCTTCAAGCGTTGATGATTTTTCATCAGCAGTAGAGTGGTACCGTGGATATTAACCGCCTCTTCATTTGAAGGGGCGGCTTTTTGTATATTTCTAGAAATCCTTTTGAATGATTTGCTTGGATGTTGACCGAAAAGTTTGGCAGTCAGTGAATCCAGTGTAGAAGAGTTTGGTTGTGGAATGTATCGGACATCACTTTAGTGCAGAAAAATTTCAGCAGTAGAGTGGTACCGTGGATATTTCGTCCGCCTCTTCATTTAGAAGAGGTGGACTTTTTTTATAGGGAAAATAGGAGGATGAGGCAAATGTTTACGAAGGCAAAAAAATCAAAACAAAAAAATTGGGCGTTAAAGTGTGTGCATTTAGTAACTGTCATGTTGGTATTACTAGGGATTATTTCACCAGCTAAGCAAGCTTTAGCAAGTGAATGGACTGGCCCAGAGGCTGCAGCAGTTGTTGAGGGAGAGGATACCCTACTTTCTGAAATTCAAACACGTGGGGTTCTGAAAGTTGGGACGGCGTCTGGTTATTCCCCTTATGAATTTACCGTCTTGAAGGATGGTCAAAATGAGGTTGTGGGGATTGATATTTTCCTAGCTGAATATATTGCTGAAAAATTAGGCGTGCAACTTGAAGTTGTGGATATGGAATTTGGTTCGTTGATTGCTTCGCTTGAAACGGGCGGGATTGATATGATCATCGCTGGTATGGGTGCGACAGAAGAACGTGATGAGTCAATCGACTTCTCTGATTCATATGAAAAATCTGGTCAAAGTATCGTCATTCGTGAAGGCGAAGAAAATGAAATTGTTGATTATACATCATTTGAAAATGGCGAACATACAATTGCCGTTTCTGAAGCAACCTTACAAGAGTCTTATGTAAATGACTACTTTGAAAATCCTGATTTGTTGGTAATGCGTAAATCAGGGGATGCCATCGCAGCATTGATCTCAGGTCAAGCGGATGGGGTATTACTGGATGATGCAGTAGCGGGTGCCAATGCTGCTGAAAACGATGGGTTAACAGTTGTTGATTCAAATCTTGATGGTTTTGTTGAAGACCAAGGTAAATCAATTGGGCTTCCAGAAAATGAACCGTCATTACAAAATGCGGTAAATGAAATTTTAGTAGATGTGCAAGATCAAAATTTAATTGAAACTTGGACGGAAGCGTCATTCGATATTATTGCTGGTGAACAATCAGGTTCTTCTTGGTTAACTTACTGGCCATACTTCTGGGATGGTATTAAAACAACTTTACTAATCGCAGCAGTATCTATCTTCTTCGGTATGATTTTAGGTATCATCTTAGCTTTGATGCGTTTAACAAACAACCCGATTTTGAAAGCCTTAGCTGGTTTCTACATTGAGTTCGTACGTGGTACACCGTTGATGATTCAAGTATTATTCATGTTCTTAGGTGTTGGTTCAATTTTCGGTTGGTCTACATTAACAGCAGGTTTGGTTTCTGTTTCAATGAACTCAGGTGCTTATATTGCTGAGATTATCCGTGGTGGTGTGCAATCAGTAGATAAGGGTCAATCTGAAGCTGCGCGTTCGCTTGGTTTAAATTACTGGCAAACAATGCGTAAAGTTGTTTTCCCACAATCACTAAGATCAATTTGGCCGTCATTAGGGAATGAATTTATTACCTTGATTAAAGAATCTTCTATTGTATCAACAATCGGGGTTGCAGAATTAACTTTCCAAACACGTGCCGTAACAGGTCTTACTTACCAAGCGGTTGTACCTTTATTCATCTCAATGGTGATCTACTTCATCATGACCTACGCTTTATCACAACTATTGAATGTATATGAAAGAAAAATGAACAAAAAATACGCATAAGAAACGCATAAAATATTTTAAAAATTTTTAGGAGGCTTTATTCATGGCAACAAACAAAAACGAGATCAAAAAAGTATTATTAGCATATTCTGGTGGATTAGATACGTCAGTTATCATTCCTTGGTTAAAAGAAAACTACAACAACTGTGAAGTTATCGGTATGACTGGTAACGTTGGGCAAGATGACGATTTTGAATTCTTAAAACAAAAAGCTATTGATTGTGGTGCGACCAAGTTATACGTAGAAGATTTACGTGAAGAATTCATTACTGACTACATCTTCCCAGCAATTCAAGCAGGTGCTAAATACGAATCAACATACTTATTAGGGACAGCCTTCGCGCGTCCTTTAATCGCCAAACGTATGGTAGAAATTGCCCATCAAGAAGGCTGTGACGCAATTGTCCACGGTTGTACTGGTAAAGGGAATGACCAAGTTCGTTTTGAGCTAGGTATCCGTGAATTTGATCCACATATGACGATTATTGCGCCATGGCGTGAATGGGATATCTTATCTCGTGAACAAGAATTTGACTACGCAGAAGCGCACAATATTCCACTACCTATTACTCGTGAAACAAACTACTCTAAAGACGAAAACTTATTCCATTTATCCCATGAAGGTTTAGATTTAGAAGATCCAACAACAAAACCTAAATATGATGAAATCTTAGAATTAGGTGTATCTCCTCAAAAAGCACCTGATCAAGAAACAACTGTATCTGTTACTTTTGAAGCAGGTGTGCCAGTTGCTGTAAATGGTGAAAAATTAGATGCCATTCCATTATTAGAAAAATTAAATGAATTAGGTGGCGCTAACGGTATCGGTATCTTAGACGTTGTTGAAAACCGTTTAGTTGGGATGAAATCACGTGGAGTATATGAAACACCAGGTGGAACTATCCTTTACCACGCACATGAAAAATTGGAACAAATCACTTTAGATCGTGACACACAACACTACAAACAAGGTATGGCGTTGAAATATGCTGACTTAGTGTACAACGGTTTATGGTTCTCTCCTTTACGTAAAGCATTACAAGTGTTTGTAGATGAAACACAAAAAAATGTAACTGGTACGGTTCATATGGAATTGTACAAAGGGAATATTATTGATGCTGGTATGACTAGTCCTTACTCATTATATTCAGATGCTTTAGCTACATTTGGTGAAGATGATATCTACAACCAAAATGACGCAGAAGGTTTCATCAAGTTATTTGGTCTACCACAATCAGCACGTGTGATGGCGGAACAAACTTGGGCCAAGGGTGATACTACAGAACCTGGTGCCTTCACGGATGTTGAAAGAAACAACGAGTGGTTACGTTAATCACTTTTATCAAAGTTTCGGATATTCGGATCTTAACGAAGCAAAGTTTCGAATTTGAAGTAGGCATTTTGTGAAAGACTATGTGAATGAATCACTTATATAGAAGAATTAGAAAAAATGGCGTGAATTGCTTGTCGATTTACGCTGTTTTTTTGGGGAAAATCAAATAAAAAAAGGGGTCTCAATCTTTTAAAATACAAACATTGTACTTATTTTGAGTAAGTAGACCTGTTTTCTACTTACATTTTGTAAGTGGAAATGTTGATATAGTGGGGATTATCACATGTAAGGTTAGTTTTTCGCAAAATAACCAAAAATATTTTTGACAAAAAAGGGCTCAAATCTTTGATATTTCGAAATAGAGATGTTAATATAAGTCTTGTAAGATAAATAAAACAAATTAACTAATTTTGAAAAGGGGATTTTTAAAAATGACTAAATATGCTGTAATTTCTGGTTCAACTCGTCAAAACTCATTATCTGAAGGCGTTGCTAAAGCAATCGTTGCTGGCTTACCTGAAGGTTCAGAAGTAAACTTCTTGGAAATCGGTAACTTACCATTATACAACCAAGACTTAGACGCTAACTCTCCAGCTGAATACGATGAATTCCGTGCACAAGTTGCTGCTGCTGATGCTTACATCTTTGTAACTCCAGAACACAACCGTAACATCCCAGCTGCATTGAAAAACGCTTTAGACGTTGCATCTCGTCCTTGGGGTCAAAACGTATGGGCTGGCAAACCAGCTTTAGTAGCATCTCAATCAATCGGTGGTATCTCAGGCGTTTTAGCTCACCACTCTTTACGTCAAACATTAGTATTCTTAGACGTTCATGCTATGGCTCAACCAGAACTATACATCAACACTTCAGTTACTTCTGATATGGAAACTGGTGAAGTTACTAACGAAGATACTAAAGCATTCTTAGCATCTGCAGGTGCAGGTTTCGCTGAATACGCTAAAAAATTCGTTGACTAATCTTAGTTAACTATTCAAATCAAAAGGATCAGCCTTGGCTGGTCCTTTTTTGTTGGACGAATATGGGTAAACTTGTATGGGAAAAAGAAGCGCTGGCACTTAAATAACGCTCAGTATGAGGGGAAAAGTCTTGTTGTGTAGTTTCTTAGTTAGGAAGAAGTGTGAAATCGAGACCTTGGCTCGATTTCATCCTATTTCAAGATAAAAGTGAAAATATTTCTACATTAGGCCACTAGCTAATTTTCATTTTTAGTGATGAACACAACAGCTAATCAACAAAGTGAAAAAAACACTTTTTTATTTATCAAGATGGATAAAAGCAGATATTGATCACTTCAAAGGGCTGTGTGAACATTTATGAGAAAAAATGGTTCACAAAACTGCCTGTGTGATTCGACTTCAAAAAAGGAAATCACACAGCCCTCTGTGTGACGCGAATTTTCTCATTTTGAACACTTCAGCGCCCTGAAGTGTTCAAATAGCGGTTATTTTAAGTTCGATAAATACAATCCCCAACAAGCCAGACAAACTCCTAAACTTTCAGTGTGAAATCCACCGGTGGCTTTCTAAACGCCCGCGCTCTCATCCTGTGAAGTCGAGTTCGAAAAAGCAACCCTCTGCCCACTTCAGATTAGTTTGTCGATGACTACCGTCATCGCCTGCACTAATCTTCCACTGGTTGAGGGCTGAACGCTTTTTCTCACATCCTATAAAAAAATGAGAAAAATATCCATTAAATGTGACATATGATATTGACAAAGATTAGGACTAGTCCATATAATGTAGAAGTTGTAATGTAAGATTTTATAAACAAGTAAATAAAATTTCTGAGATACAAAGAGTAAATGATGACTGAGTCAAAGCGAGGGGCGATCGGTGGAAGGCCCTACTTGAAGCATCATTGAACCGCATTGTTGAGAAGAATGGTTGAAAGCAGTAGGCCATTCCGCTAATGACGTTACCATTTCAAGAAAAGTATGCTGGCGATTGCAAATTCCGGCATGCTTGAATTAGAGTGGTACCGTGGATCTCCGCCTCTTTTATAGAGGTGGGGATTTTTTTGTTTTATTGGTCATTTAGGTATTAAAAGGAGGAAGCACATGAAATACATCAAACAATTTAGCTTAGTTCTGATGACTTTGTTGGCAGTATTATTTACTGGCGGAACAGGACAAGCACAAGCAAGTGAAACAAGCGCATCAGACGATGCAAGCGCAGCAAGTTCGACAAGCGTTGCAGGGGACGACGCCTTATACCAAGCTATTCAAGACCGTGGTGTTTTACGCGTTGGGACAAACTCAACATATGCACCATTTGAATTCTCTATCTTAGTAGATGGTGAAAACCAAGTCGTTGGGGTGGATATGTTCCTAGCTGAGAAAATTGCTGACGATATGGGCGTTGACCTAGAAATCGTCGACATGGAATTCTCAAACTTATTAACGGCTTTAGATACAGGTCAAATCGATATCGTACTTGCAGGTATGACGGCAACTGAAGAACGTGCCAAATCAGTAGATTTCTCTGATATCTACCAAGTATCTGGCCAATCATTTGTAATCCAAGAAAGCAAAGCAACTGATATCCAAGATGATACCTACTTCAAAGAAGGCGGAAAAATTTCCGTAGGTGAAGGAACTACCCAACAAATTCTTGTAGGTGACTACTATCCAAACGCAGAAGTGCAAGTCATGCGTACGACAACGGATTCAATTTCTGCCTTAAATTCAGACTTAGTTGACGGTGTGTTACTGGACGAGGATGTAGCGGGTGCCTATGCCGCTGAAAACCCCAACCTAACTGTTATCGAAGCGGATTTACCAATCCAAGATCCAGGTAAAGCTGCAGCCTTACCAAAAAATCAACCGACCTTATTAGCAGCGGTGAATGCATCAATTACCGAAGTGAAAGACCAAGGCTTAATGGATAAATACTTAGAAGATTCATATGCCTTGATTGCAGCGAACAAACAATCCACTTGGGCAGCCTATGCACCATACTTCATTGACGGTGTGAAAACGACCTTAATCATTTCCGCAACAGCCATCTTCTTCGGTTTAATCCTTGGTGTGGCGCTTGCCTTAATGCGTCTATCAGGTGTCAAAGTGATTGACTGGTTGGCACAAGCTTACATTGAAATCGTTCGTGGTACACCATTAATGGTTCAAGTATTATTCATTTACTTAGGTTTCGCCGGTATCTTTGGTTGGTCGACAATGACTTCAGGTCTAGTAGCCGTATCCTTAAACTCTGGTGCCTACATCGCCGAAATCATCCGTGGTGGTATCAATTCAGTTGACAAAGGCCAAGCCGAAGCCGCGCGTTCATTAGGTTTAGGCTACTGGGTAACCATGCGTAAAGTTATTTTCCCACAATCCTTACGCTCAATCTGGCCATCATTAGGGAACGAATTCGTATCCCTAATCAAAGAATCATCAATCGTTTCAACCATCGGTGTCGCGGAATTAACCTTCCAAACCCGTAACGTATCAACGATTACCTTCAACGGCATCATCCCATTGATCATCTCAATGGCCATTTACTTCATCTTGACCTTCACATTAACCAAACTATTGAACGTCTATGAACGCCGTATGAACGAAAAATATAACTAAACTTAACCAAGAGGCCGGACCTGTTCCGGTCTTTTTTGTCTTTTGGGAAAAGGACGGGACTCAATTTGCATAGCGCTACTAGGAGTAGGCAGACACCGTGTTCAAAACCCTGCTCAGTCTGGTCAACCGCTAGCTGTTACAGTCATGTTACGAGCGTATGTCTAATATAAAATTTTTGTGATAAAGCACAACACAAACCTTTTTTTTCAAAAAATCATGCTAATCTTAAGATATAAAGAAAAGGGAGGGCGAGATAATGATGCAAAGGTTTATGGGTAGAAACCGAAACTATGCCATTTTGTTAATTGTGCTCGTTTTATGTGCGATTTTCATCATTATTCGTAGTTTTACCAACAGTAGCCGAATGTCAGCGGAAGAACGTACCGTTGCGGTTGCTGCTTCAGTGAACGCACTCTATTATGATAATTCCTATACATTTTTAAAAGAAGATATTACACAAGATGAAATTGAAGCGGTTAGCGATGATGTGGCCGACTTAACTGAAAATGATGATAAAGATATCATCGAAGAACGTTTAGCATCTGTGCAAAGACGTTTTGATATGCAAAATCAAGTGAACGCCTTGTTTGAGG
Organism: Aerococcus agrisoli; assembly: GCF_003797145.1. Taxonomy (GTDB): domain Bacteria; phylum Bacillota; class Bacilli; order Lactobacillales; family Aerococcaceae; genus Aerococcus; species Aerococcus agrisoli. Next base: position 50,343 of record NZ_RKMG01000001.1, read on the forward strand.
CAGATGATGAACAAGCGGTCATCAACGGCGCTACCATTAAAGAATTTGTGGTGGTTGAAGATGATATTACGCTTGATATGATTGACTTTTTAAAAGATGATTACGCCAATGAATTAAGTAATTTGGACGATGGTTTCTATGCGACGACTGACGCCTTGATGGACGAAGCAGCGCAACAAGTGGCCTTGTTCGATAGTTACGAGGATGCCATTGCGGATATTCAAGCAGATGACCAATTGACCTATGATGATTTAGCTGGTCACTTGGAACAGATGGTGACCGATGTCAATGAGATTGAAAATCCATACGTGCAAAGCAAATTATTATTGATGATTGCGGCCATGGATGAGGAAACAACCGAAAGTATTTTCCAACGGTTGGTGAAAAAAGCAGAAGACGCCAACGCGACGGCCTCTGAATTAGCACGAATTCGTGAAGAAGGGCAAGCAGCGCTTGCTTTATCAGCAGAACGTTGCCAAGACTTGCGTGATAAGGGAGAACAAATCCTAGCAAGTAAGGCAGCTACATCAACCTTAACCTTGCGTGTTCAAAAGGATAAACCATCATTTGATGTCGATACGAATGTGGCAAGCAATATTCTTGGAGGCCGAAATATTGCAAGTGCGCGTTCATATCAAACGAGTGGACGTACAAGTAGTTCAAGTGCCAACCTACCATCTTCTAGTGTGGCTGTAGATACACCAAGTTCAAGTAGTGCTGAGACGAGTACGGATGTCTTGAGCGAGGTGGATAGCTCTAGTGCTGAAACCATTAGTGAACCAGCAGCATCGATTAGTTCGGACGTTATGGCAAGCATACCAAGTACTAGTAGTGATACAAGTGTTGATACGGGCGTTATCCCATCAAGCTCTGATTCAGCGGGTATCAGTACATCCTCAAGTTCAAGTGTGGCAAGTTCGTCAAGTGAGTCCAGAGACGATTCATCTATCGATGATCCGTCCTCAACTAGTGCTTCTGTAACGGATCCTAGTCAAATGAGTTCCGAATCTTCAACGAGTGATTCAGTGATTGAAAATAGTAGTTCCGCTAGTGTTTCAACTGACCAACCTCAAAGTTCAATTGAAGAAAGTTTACCGTCGAGTTCGGAAATTCCGATAGCTACACCACAGTAAAATACAAACAATTTGATAGAGAGTTGTAACCAAACAGGGTTTCAGCTCTTTTTTTGTACAAAAAGGTCGGATTTAATAGTTTTTTAAAGAGAAATAGGGAATTATCAAGTCACGATATGGTAAAATGTATTGGATTATAGATATCTTTACTATAAGTAAATAGAAATGAAATGGGTGAAAAAATGCAAAAAAACGGAGAATGGACCAACTGGTACCGCGTTGTTATCGTGGCCACAGAAGCGTTAATACTGTTCCTTTCCTATATTGTTTCATTCTTTTTGCGATACGGTCGATATGTACCTTTGAAAAACTTTGAAGCCTTTCAAGGCGCCATCGGATGGATTTTGATGATATTTATCTTCATCAATATTTTATTCGGTGTGTATATTCTTTACGATAAAACCAAAGGTGACCTTTTCTTCATTACAATTATTAGCCAAGCGATTTTAGCTGTCGTTGCGATGGTCTTAAGTTTCGCCGGTCGTTGGTTGGCCTTTCCAAGATCAGTTGTCTTAATTGATTTTGTGGTCAGCGTAGTCATGCTTTATATTTTTAGAGCCTTAGTGTTTGATATTTATCGACGCTACGCATCAACGAAACGTGTCATGATTGTAGGGACTGAGGATGCTGTTTTCCCAGCAATATATAATTTCAAAAATTCGAAAAGTACGCGTCACATCGTTACGCACGTAGTCTTGGAAGATTACTATCGTAACGTGAAGAGTCGCCTTGATGAATATGACATTGTATACCTTGCATCGCAAATTGATGAAACGGAAAAACTGAAAATTTACGATTTATTAATGCGTGCCAACAAAAAATTATTCTTGAATTCTAAGTTTGAAAACTTAGTCATGGTGAATCCAAATATCATGAACTTCGAAGATGAATCTATCATCGAAACGTCTGATTTTGCGATTCCAGCCGATCAAGCCATCATCAAACGAGGCATAGATATTATCATGGCCCTTGTTGGTTTAGTCTTAGCGTCACCAATCATGTTGATTACGGCGATTTTGATTAAACTAACGTCAAAAGGTCCAGTATTCTACCGCCAAGTACGTATTACTAAGGGTGGCGAGGAATTTGATATCTTGAAATTCCGTTCAATGACTACGGATGCTGAAGTAAAATCAGGTCCAATGATTGCAACGAAAAATGATGCCCGTGTAACAACAATTGGTAAGTACATTCGTGCTTTACGTATCGATGAATTACCACAATTGTTAAATGTATTACGCGGTGACATGTCGATGATTGGTCCTCGACCTGAACGACCTTTCTTCGTGAATCAATTCCAAGAAGAAAACCCGCATTACTACCTACGCCACAATGTGCAAGCTGGTATTACCGGTTACGCACAGGTTTACGGTAAATATGCGACTGACTTCAACTCTAAATTGAACTTTGATTTGATTTATATCAAACAATACTCAATCATTTTAGACTTCAAGATCTTGCTACAAACCATCAAGATTCTATTTGATAAGGTATCTTCTTCAGGTATTGATGAAGATGAAAAACCAACTGTAACAAGAGAAGAAGCACGTGAAATGAATATTGAAGTAATTGGCTAAAAGAAAACAGCTACGATGCAAATCGTGGCTGTTTTTTGTTGGTTCAAATGTCGGCCCTCACATCCTAAAGTTGAGTTCTGAAAAGCTGACCCTTGCCCACTTCAGAATAATTTGCGTCCCACTGTGTGTGCCACGGCATTATTCTTCCAGTGGTTAGGGTCAAAGCGCTTTTCCTCACATCCTATAAAGTTGAGTTCGCTTGGACTGACTGGTCTCCACTTCGGAAATATTTGCAGCAAGTTACACTTGCTACTGCATATGACCTCCAGTGCTACCAGTCAAAACGTCCGCGCTCACATCCTATAAAGTTGAGTTCGCTTGGACTGACTGGTCTCCACTTCGGAAATATTTGCAGCAAGTTACACTTGCTACTGCATATGACCTCCAGTGCTACCAGTCAAAACGTCCGCGCTCACATCCTATAAAGTTGAGTTCCAATAAGCAGACCCGACTCCACTTCAGACTATATTGCGCCACACTGCGTGTGTCACTGCTATAGTCTTCCAGTGTTCGGGTCTAAACGCGTATTGTCACATCCTATAAAATGGCTCATGGTAACAAGATTAATGCCTTTAGTGGTATAATAGGATGTATCAAATCACTATTTGGAGGAAAAATAAATAATGAAGACAACCATCAATGATAGTTTAGCACTTCACACAGATTTATACGAAATCAATATGATGAAAACTTATTGGGACGCAGGCAAAGCTGACCAACAAGCGGTTTTTGAAGTGTATTTCCGTAATAATCCCTTTGACAGTGGCTATGCCATCTTTGCAGGTCTAGAACGTGTCATTCAATATGTTCAAGGGTTGAAATTTACTGAAGATGACATCGATTATCTACGTGAAACACAAAATTATCCTGAAGAATTCTTAGCTTATCTTGCTGACTACCATTTTGATGCAAGCATTCGCTCAATGGAAGAAGGGGAAATTGTTTTCAATAACGAACCTATTATGCAAATCAAAGGTTCATTAGCTGACTGTACACTTGTTGAGACAGCTATTTTGAACATCATTAACTACCAAACATTAATTGCAACCAAAGCATCACGTATCCGTAACGTAGCTGGCGACGACAATTTAGCCGAATTCGGTGCTCGTCGTGCCCAAGAAATGGATGCTGCTATTTGGGGTGCTCGTGCAGCTTATATTGGTGGTTTCAACTCAACATCAAACGTTCGCGCTGGTAAATTATTTAATATTCCAATTTCAGGTACGCATGCCCATGCAATGGTGCAAGCATACCAAAATGACTACGAAGCTTTCAAAGCTTACGCAGCTTCACACGAAAAGTGTACTTTCTTGGTAGACACTTACGATACACTTCGTTCAGGTGTGCCAAACGCTATTCGTGTAGCCAATGAAATGGAAGACAAATCCCGTTTCGTCGGCGTTCGTATTGACTCAGGTGACATCTCTTACCTATCAACTCGTATCCGTAAAATGCTAGATGACGCCGGTTATCCGGATGCTATCATCGTTGCTTCAAACGATTTAGATGAAAAAACAATTCTAAACCTTAAGATGCAAGGCGCTAAGGTAGATGCATGGGGTGTTGGTACACAACTAATCACCGCTTTCGATCAACCTGCTTTGGGTGCAGTTTACAAACTTTGCTGTATCGAAGATGCCTCAGGCGAATTAGTACCAACAATGAAACTTTCTTCATCTCCTGATAAAATGACAACGCCTGGTGAAAAACAAATTTGGCGTATTACCCGTAAAAAAGACGGCAAGTCTGAAGGGGATTACGTCACTGGAATCAACGAAGATCCAACTCATGAAGAATCAATCTTCATGTTCCATCCAACATATACATACGTAAACAAGACAGTGCGTCATTTCAATGCACGCCCATTATTACGAACAATCTTTGATAAGGGTGAATTAGTATATGATGTACCTGCAATTGACGACATCCGTGACTTCTCACGTGAACATTTAGATGCACTTTGGGAAGAATACCGTCGTATGCTAAATCCAGAGCCATACCCAGTTGACCTTTCTCAACAATTGTATGACTTGAAGATGAATAGTATTGCTGAAATTCGTCAACGTGTTGCGGAAGACTGTAAAACTTTTGACTTGGACGAAGATTTAAACTTGAACTTCAAGTAATCAAGGATTCATAACGAGCTATATTTACTAGAGAAGAGGAAAAAACATGCGTCCACTACAAGAACGTATTATTGAAGAATTAAAAGTAGCCCCAACAATCGACCCGGAAACAGAAATCCGTCGTACTGTTGATTTTCTAAAAGACTATTTAAAACAATATCCATTCTTGAAAAGCCTAGTCCTAGGTATTTCTGGTGGTCAAGATTCTACTTTAGCAGGTACTTTGTGCCAAATCGCCATCAAAGAAATGCGTGAAGAAACTGGCGACCAAGACTACAAATTCATCGCCGTACGTTTACCATATGGCAACCAAGCCGATGAACAAGATGCTATGGACGCAATTGCTTTCATGGAAGCTGACCAAACTGTACGTGTAAACATCAAACCTGGTGTGGACGCTACAGTAGCGGAACTCGCTGATGGTGGCGTAAATGTATCAGACTTCAACAAAGGCAACATTAAAGCCCGTCAACGTATGATCGTACAATATGCGATTGCCGGTGAAAACGCGGGTGTTGTTGTTGGTACAGACCATGCAGCTGAAGCAATCACTGGATTCTATACCAAATTTGGTGATGGTGCAGCCGATGTCACACCACTATGGCGATTAAACAAACGTCAAGGACGTCAAATCTTAACCTATCTAGAAGCACCTGAACATTTATATGTAAAAGTGCCAACAGCAGACTTGGAAGAAGACCGTCCAGGCCTTGCGGATGAAGTCGCACTTGGCGTAACCTACGAAGACATCGACGACTACTTAGAAGGCAAAGAAATCGCTACAGAAGCAGCCGAAAAGATTGAATCATGGTTCACCAAAACAGAACACAAACGTGCCTTACCAATCACCGTTTACGACCAATGGTGGAGAAATTAGGATGTGAGGACCGACGCTTAGAAAGCCACCGGTGGAAGATTAGGGCAGGCGATGACGGTAGTCATCGACAATCTAATCTGAAGCGCAGGGCTTTCTGGAGGGCCGAACTCGACTTCAAAGGATGTGAGCGCGGGCGTTTAGACTGGTAGCACTGGAGGGAATATGCAGTAGCAAGCGCAGCTTGCTGCAAATATTTCCGAAGTGGAGACCAGGCTGCCCAAGCGAACTCAACTATAGGATGTAAGAAAAAGCGGTCAGCCCTCAACCAGGGGAAGAATAGTGCAGTGCCGCACGCAGTGTGGCGCAAACGATTCTGAAGTGGGCAGAGGGTTGCTTATTCGAACTCGACTTCATAGGATGTGAGAAAAAGCGGTATTCTAGGGGTAATATCCCAGGAATACTGCTTTTTTTTGTAGTGATTTAAAGTTGGTCATCGCTGACCAAGCAAAGCTATTCAAAAATATTATAAGGAAAGAGGGCTGAGGCCCTCTTTTCATTTTGATTTATTTGCTAGTAGTTGTCATTGTATTTATCCAATTTTTAGCATAAATACAATCGTGAATTTATTTTGGACGAAAACAAGTTAGTATGTGCAAAAAGTTCAAAGTCACCAGCAGATATTCAGTGAATATTTGAAATGCTATTGAAAGAAGTGATGTGGGATGTATAATTCACTTGTGAAAAGGTTTACAAGTACCTTTATCAAATAATCAATAAAGGACAAGAAGGAGCGAAATTCAATGGAAATTACATTAACAGATCAAACAGCAGTTATTTTTGGTGCAGGTCGTGGTATTGGGGAAGCAATGGCAACAGTTTTTGCTGACGCAGGCGCAACAGTATATATTGCTGACTTAATTGAAGAAAATAGTAAAGCATTAGCTGAAGAGCTAAAAGCTAAAGGCCACAAAGCTGTAGGTGTAAAATGTAATGTATCTAGCTATGATGAAATTGATGCCGTTTTAGCACAAGCTGAAGAAGAAACTGGTCGTTTGGATATCATCATCAACAATGCGGGTATCGTTGGATTGGACTCATTCTTAGAAACTAGCCAAGAAGATATTCAAAAATTATTGAATGTAAACTTAATGGGTGCGAACAATGGGATGCAAGCTGGTATCAAACGTATGATGAAATACGATCACGGTAAAATTATCAATACTGCATCATTTGCTGGTCGCCATGCGATGAAAGAAGGATTTGCACACTATGGTATGACTAAAGCGGCTGTTATCTACTTAACACAAGCTGCTGCGTATGCAGGTGCAGACCACAATATCAACGTTAATGCTATTTGCCCAGGTATCATCCGTTCTCAAATGTGGGAAACAATTCTTGAAAGCTATGAACAAGCTGGTCAAGATAAAGAAACAGCTTGGACTGAAAGTCTAAAACACTTCATTCCATTAAAACGTGGTGACCAAAAAGCTGAAGATATTGCTTACACTGCTTTATTCTTAGCATCACCATTAGCAGATCACATCACTGGTCAATCTATCAATGTTGACGGTGGGGCAGCAATGAACTAATCAGAATATCAAAAGGACGTTGAAGTTTATGACTTCAGCGTCTTTTTTGTAGACTACTGAGGGGCTGCAGTAGTTGGTGTGTAAATGGGTAAATAAAAAAGCCCAGGACATCAGTGTCCTAGGCTTATTCAGCAAGTATATGCTGATACTTTTTACAGATTAATAGAATAAAGTTGCTACGATTACGACTGCAATCAAGGCAAGTACATTGGCACCTGTTACGGCGATGAAAATGTTCTTGAAGCTGTTTTTGTGGTTCAATCCGGCTAGGGCCAAGAATGAGATGATACCACCACTATGCGGCATTACGGCAAGTGTTGAAGAGGCGATTGCGGCTACTCTGTGGATGACTTGTGGATCAAGTCCCATGTCGATATAAGTTTGGCCGAATGCTTCCATGACGATACCTAATGAACCTGTTGCTGAAGCGGTAATGCCACCGAACAAGGCTGATGCGAATGAAAGTGAAATTAATGGATTGCTTGACATGTTCAAGATGAAGTCTGAAATGAAGCTAAATCCTGGTGCTAAGGTAATAATTACCCCGAAAGCTACGGCTGAACCTGTTAATAACATGGGGATAATCCCTGAGTTCGCACCTTCGTTGATCACTTGTTTTTGTGAATCGATTTCTTTATTGAATAAGATGGCTGATAAAATGATGGCCACAGCTAGGGAAATCAAGACGATATTTTCAACTTTGTAGAATGAACCTACAAGGTTGATGATGATTAACACGGCAATCGGTGTGATGGAACGTGCAAATGAAGGACGCGCTTCTTCGGTGATTTCAACGTCGTTACCAGTGTAATAATCGGCGAAGGTTTCATTTTTCGCAAGACTCTTGTCCATTGCATATTTCATGTACCATAAGCCGAATAGCAAGGCTACAACGGAACCGATGATACCAAGTACGGGTGCTGCGGTTAGGGTTGTACCTAGGTATGCTGTTGGGACAACGTTTTGGATAGATGGTGTACCTGGTAGCATGGTCATTGTAAAAGTACCTAAACCTAATTCAATCGGAATAGCAACCATGTTCCAAGCGATGTTTAGTTTCTTGAATAATGGTTTTGCTAGTGGAATCAAGACGAAGATAACTACGTAAAGGCTAACACCACCGTAAGTTAATAGGGCAGTGATTAATAATAAAGCAACCAATACTGAGTATGGTTTTTCAGTACCGGTTAATTTTAAGATTTGGTTGGCAATAGATTCTGCCGCACCACTCTTGTCTGTATATTTGGCTAAAATTGCACCTAATAAGAAAACAGCAAAGAATTTCAAGATGAATCCAGTTAAACCGGTTAAGTATGATGCCTCGCTACCTAAAAGGGCAGTTGAGATGTTCATACCGTTCGTTAAGATAACGATTAGTGATGCGATAGGGGCTGCAACTAAAATGTTTAAGTTTTTAGCAGTCGAATAAATGATAAAGGCAATAGCTAAAATGATACCGCTGATTTGTAATAAGTCCATGTGAATTCCTTCCTAAAGTAAAATGGCCTAAAAAAAGAATTGATGGCTTAGCACCAATTCCCTTTTGTTTGTATGAATATTCAGTTAGTTTGTTTAATAGATAATTAGTCGAACATTTTACCTGGGTTTAATAAACCTTTTGGATCCAATGCTTTCTTAATTGAACGAAGTACGTTTAGGTAAGCTTCGTCTTTAAAGTATGGTAAGTATTCTTTCTTTTCAAGACCAACACCGTGTTCTGCTGAAAGTAATCCACCTTGTTTAGCAACGTATGGGAATAAATCATTTTCGTAGTCTTCTTTTAATTTTTCCCATTCTTCGTCAGTTTGGTCTTCACGTAATACACAAATATGGATGTTACCATCTCCGGCGTGTCCGAAGAAACCAGTTTGAACGTTGTATTTAGCACCTAGACGTTTACCTTCTTGCACTAAGTCAGTGAATAAGTGGTTTGGTACAACTGGATCGTACATTTTCCAGTCACCGTTGTTTACGATACCGTTTAAGATATTGTCACGGATTTCCCACATTTCTTTGGCTTCAGTTTCAGAAAGTTCGCGTGTTTCAATAGCGCCGGCTTTTTTACCTAAAGCTTGGATAGCTTGTAATTGGAACGCTAAACCATCAGCAGCGTTGTCTGCAACAGTTGCTAATAAGAATGCTTCACCTTTTACTTCAGGCATTTTCTTGTTGATGAATTTTTCAGAGTAGTGGATACCTGATTCTTCCAACAATTCCAAAGCAATTGGTTGAACTGGTGATTTCACCACTTCAAAGATTGCGTTAGATACGCCGTCTAAGCTTTCGAAGCCCATGATTAATGATTTTTCGTAAGCAGGTTTTGCTGTTAATTTCAATTGCATTTCAGTGATGATACCTAAAGTACCTTCAGCACCAATGAATAAGTCTTTCAAGTCGTAAGCAGTGGCATCTTTTTTGTTTAAAGAACCAACGTGGATTGTTTCACCACTTGCTAAAACGACATCGTAACCACGGATATTATCACGTGTTACACCATATTTGATGGCACGCATACCACCAGCATTTGTAGAAGCGTTACCACCTACAGAGGCATTTTTATTACCTGGGTCAGGCGCATAGAAGTATGGTGTTTCAGCAAGGAAATCTCTGATTTGGAATAAAGTCACACCAGCTTGAACATTCAAGGTTAATGTTTGTTCATCCAATGATAGGATTTTATCCATTTTTTCCATGCTGATTAACCATGCGTCATTTTGTGGATAAGTCGCGCTAGTCAAACCAGTTTGACGTCCAATGGTGATGACTGTCTTGTTTTCAGCGTCCGCTTTTTTTACAAATTCGGCAACTTCTTCCGTTGAAGTTGGGAAAGCGATTAGGGCTGCTGAACCGGGTTCATCTTCTGCCATGTAAGTTTTTAAATACTTATCGGCAACTGTTTTTTCAATTTCCATTCTTTGACCTCCTATTTGTAAATGCTTGCATCATTAATTGTCTACCAAAGGCTAATAAAAATCAATATTGAATCATAAATACCTAAAAATTATGCATTGATCGGTAAATCGACATAGATTTCGTCGCCGATTTCAAATTTTACTTGACCTGATGTTAAATTAATTAAACTATTTTGTACTTTATCTAGTTCATTTGTAGGGATTCCTAGATGGAAAGTCACATCCGCCAAATAGCTGGTATCCAATAATTGATAGGTGGACTCTTCAATCCAATGTTCCACTTTGCCACTCAAAGTATAGGCAACTTCGATTGCTAATTGTGTTTGTAATTTACGCTCTACCTGACCAATAGTATCCAAACCTTCGGAAACGGCCGATGAATAAGCGCGAATTAAACCACCCGAACCTAATTTGGTACCACCAAAATAGCGTGTTACTACCACCACGATATTTTTTAGGTCACGTTGTTTTAATACTTCAAGCATTGGTACGCCGGCAGTACCGGATGGTTCACCGTCATCTAAAGCACGTTGTATTTCATTGTTATCACCAATTTGAAAGGCAACACAATTATGTGTCGCTTTGTAATGTTCTTTACGAATCGCTTCAATAAATTCAATTGCTTCTGCTTCAGAAAACACTCGCTTGGCATTACAAATAAAACGAGATCCCTTTACATCAATTTCGTGCGTCCCACCCTGGGCGACCACCGTACGGTATTCAATCATACTAAAACACTCCTTATTCGAACTGATTTTCATAACTTGAGCCTAGCATATTTACCACAATTTCGCTAACAAGTAAGTTTTATAATTAAAGTGATAATTTGCGTTTGAAAAGGCTTTTCTACATATATATGTCGAAATTTTGCTTGAGTTTTGATAGAATAATTGATATGTTATTCTTTCAGTGCTTTATAGAAAGAACAGTCAGTATTAGAGATCTAGGGATAAAGGGGAATCATTCATGTCAGTTGCCATTGTTACGGATAGTACAGCCTATCTTACCGACGAATTCGTCAGTAAGCACGATATCACAGTACTACCATTAACCATTACATTTAGTGATGGATCATATCTAGACAATATCGATATCTCAATTGATGCCTTTTATGAAAAAATGGCGACCCTTGACGAAATCCCAACTAGCTCTCAACCAGCTCCTGGTATTGTAAAAGAGGCATTCGAACGCCTAGCCAAGACCCATGACGAAATTATCGCCATTACCTTATCTAAAGGTATCTCAGGCACTTACCAAACCTTTACCATGATTGGGAATCAGGTAACGGAAGACACAGGTGTGCTAGTGAAGGTCTACAATTCAGGTATTTCATTAGTTGGTCAAGCTTTCTATGTATACGAAGCTGTTCGCTTACGTGACCAAGGCTTGTCAGCAATGGAAATTTTACCGAAACTGGACCTATTGAAAAAATCGACTAACGCCTACTTCTCAGTTGATAACCTAGGTCACCTAGCTAAAGGAGGCCGTATCAATCCAGGTGCAGCCAGCATTGGGAACTTACTACAAGTAAAACCGATTCTACATTTTGACGATGGCTTGATCAATGTATTTGAAAAAGTGCGTACCCACAAGAAAACAGTGCGTCGTATTACCGAATTATTTGAAGAAGACTTCAGTCAAAATCCAAATTTACGTGTAGCCATTGTCGGTGACGATGCTACACCTCAAGTGCAAGCTTTGGTGAGCTATTTTAAAACAGAACATCCAGACTTATTGTTGGAAAGAACACCTGTTGGTCCAGTAATTGGGACGCATTTAGGTCCAAATGCCTATGCCTTAGCATGGTGCGAAGATACGACAAAAGAGGCATAATATAAATGATTTGAATGAATCAAAACAAATTCTTGTTTTGATTCATTTTTTTTTTGCGCAATTTTACTTTTGTCTCGTATATATTTACTGAGGGGGTTAAGTATGGATATTGCTGCACAGATTCAAGGTCGTTTGGTTTCGGCCAAAGAAATAGCTACAAGTGACCGACAAATTAGGGACCTAGGTATGAATCAACTCCAGATATTTCCGGCCATTCAACAAGACGGCAAACAATTGACTTGCCAACGTTGTGGGAATCAAAGGCATTTCATGGAAAACATCTGTAATTGTAGTCAGGACTGTTTTTATTGCTTGCAATGTCTGGCTTTCGGCAAACTGCGGACCTGTGATTTTCTCTATCATTTACCAGCGGATGGACAAAACTACACCTGGGCACGGAAGTCGACTTATTTGACTTGGTCAGGTCAATTGTCTGCCCAACAAGCTCAAGCATCTATGGAAATTTGTCAGTCTTATCAGGATCATGTTGATAAGCATCTTGTTTGGGCGGTGACAGGGGCAGGAAAGACAGAAATGGTGTTTCAAGCCATTGATATAGCCTTATGTGCAGGCAAAAAGGTAGCTGTTGCCACACCAAGAATTGACGTGGCCAACGAATTAGCTCCACGATTTCAAGCTGCCTTTCCAAATATATCTATTCAAGTTTTACACGGTCAGTCTGAACAAACCTATGACCCAAACAGACCCATGACAGTTTGTTCCACCCATCAATTGATTCGTTTTCGCCAAGCTTTTGATTTACTCATCATCGACGAAATTGATGCCTTTCCCTATGACGGAGACCCCATGCTTTACCGAGCTAGCCAGGTTGCCGTCACTGAAATTGGGACCCAAGTTTTACTGACAGCAACACCTAATACCAATCAAATGGCTGCAATTCAACAAAAACAGGTAGCTGTGTCGATTTTACCAGCCCGTTATCATCGCCACCATTTACCAGTACCCAAACATGTTTGGGTAGGTGATTGGCGAGAAAGTGTACAAAAGGGCAAAGTGCCGACAGTTTTAAAACGGACGTTGTTGTCGTTATTAAGCCTGAAACGTCGTGTGTTAATTTTTGTGCCCAATATCGACTATATGTTGCAGTTGGTAAAAGCATGTCGGGGCATATTCTATAATTACCAGTTTGAATCTGTATCCTCCAAGGATCCAGACCGTATTACAAAAGTCCAAGCCATGCGGGAGGGGCAATATGATTTTCTTTTTTCGACAACGATTTTAGAGCGAGGTGTGACCTTTGCGGCGATTGATGTCATTGTCCTAGGTAGTGAGGACCGGACCTTTACAACGGCATCGCTCGTTCAAATAGCCGGTCGGGTTGGGCGTAAACCAGATTTTCCGGATGGCAGTATTTATTTTCTACATTACGGGAAAACGAAAGCATCCAAGGCAGCTATTCAGCAAATTCAAGAGATGAACCGTCAAGCTCGGGAGAGGGGGCTAATTGATGATTAAGCTAGCGAATAATAAAGTAGCGCCGCTAACACCTGCATGCCTGATTTGTCAGGAGTCTTTGCCAGATACCTTGACCTTAAGACAGGTATTGTCATGGTCAAAAATAGACCAGCCCTTATTTTGCCAGTCTTGTTTAGAGGGATTTTGTAAAATCCAAGGACCAACTTGTGGTCAGTGTGGCCGAGAGATGGCTGAAGAAGACCAAGAACACTGGTCTGATGGGGTGTGCCGAGATTGCCAGCGCTGGCGTCATTTTCACCAATGGACTTTCCGCCATCAAGCAAGCTACCATTATAATGAAAGTTTTAAGCAATGGTTGGTGGTGCTGAAGGGGCAAGGGGATATTCGGGGGCGTTTTCTGTTTAAGCGTGATTTACAAAGTGTGTACCGCAAGCACAGTGATGCGGTATGGGTGCCAATGCCATCATCTAGCAGTAAGTTGACGAATAAAGGGTTTAACCAGACGGCTTTGTTGCTGGATGCTGCGAATATTCCTTATGTGGATATGCTAGAAATGAAGCCGACAACGACTAAGCAAGTGTATAAAAGTCGCCTGGATCGGTTGAAGGATCGTGATAAGATTCAAGTGAAGGCAGACAGTGGTGTTGAATTAATGGATAAGCAAAAAAATATCCTTTTATTTGATGATGTTTATACGACGGGAACGACCATGTTTTCGGCCTATAAAGCCTTACGAAACGAGGGTTTCAGTCATATTGGGGGCTTTAGTTTAGCTAGATAATTTTTCAGAAAAGAGAGTGTCTTATTTGTATAAGAAAGCGATTTCGAGTATAATTAATATACTATAAAAGAAGCAGAAAATGCTTCCCAGTAAATTTATTTACTGGTAGAAAGGATGAAAGATTATGTTTACATATAATGTCCGCGGTGAGAATATTGAAATTACGCCAGCAATTAGAGAGTACGCTGAAAAGAAAATCTCTAAAGTGGAGCGATTCTTTACGAATTCACCAGATGCAACTGTTTATGTAAATGCTAAAGTTTATCCGAACAAGGATGCCAAAGCAGAAGTTACGATTCCTTTAACAGGTGGTTTAACTTTACGTGCAGAAGAAACGTCTCAAGATTTATACGGATCTATCGATTTAGTGGTAGATAAGTTGGAACGTCAAGTACGTAAGTATAAAACTAAAATGAACCGTAAGTCTCGTGAAGGCGAAGGTTTAACGGAGGCAGTGAACATCCAAGTAGAAGCTGACCGTCAAGAGTTTGAAGCGACTGATGAAACTTCAAATGAACAAATCAAAATTGTTCGTCGCAAAACCTTGTCTGTTAAACCAATGACAGCTGAAGAAGCCGTTCTTCAAATGGAAATGCTAGGCCACAATTTCTTCATCTTTGAAGATGCAGAAACTGGTAAAGGAGCTTTAGTTTACGCTCGTCGTAAAGGTTCTTATGGTCTAATTGCTATTGAAGAAGATGCTGACGAAGCATAGAAACACTTCTTTCTAATGTTTTTGAAGGAGGGTAGGATATCATGTCCTACTCTCTTTTTTGCATTTCCGAGCAAATACAAGCTAGGACATATTCTGAATCCATCCTTACAGCGTACCTTCCATTCAGTTGTTTTTATTCATTCGATGGCTTTATTTGAAACGCTTGTCTCAGATATTTCGAAAATCCTTAAACAATAGTGGTTTTAATGACAAAATTTTAATGCTATCATATAATAGAATATAAATAAATTGGGTTAGTGGGCACTAAACGATTACATGAAGCCTACAAAATCAACATTTATCCAAGTTTCTAACACCGAAGGAGAAAATAATGGCTAACGTATTAAAGAAAATCTTTGATAACCAAAAGAAAGATTTGAAAAAATTCAATAAACAAGCAAAACAAGTCGAGGCTTTAGAGGATCGATTTGCTAAATATACTGATGACCAATTAAAAGATATGACTAAGTCATTCCAAGATCGTTTGGCTTTAGGTGAAGATCTAGAAGATATCTTAGTAGAAGCTTTCGCGACTGTTCGTGAAGGTGCGAAACGTGTGTTAGGCTTATTCCCTTACCATGTACAAATCATGGGTGGTTTGGCTTTACACTACGGTAATATTGCCGAAATGAAAACGGGTGAAGGTAAAACTTTGACTGAAACAATGCCTGTATACTTAAATGCCTTAACTGGTAAAGGTGTTCACGTAGTAACAGTCAATGATTATTTGGCAAGTCGTGACTCGGCGCAAATGGGTGAGTTATACCGTTTCTTGGGCTTAACAGTTGGGTTGAACCAAGCAGGTATGAATAATGATGAAAAACGTGCTGCTTATGCATGCGACGTTACGTATTCAACAAATAATGAATTAGGTTTCGACTACTTACGTGACAACATGGTCGTTTACAAACGCCAAATGGTACAACGTCCATTGTATTATGCTGTTGTCGATGAAGTGGACTCTATCTTAATTGATGAGGCGCGTACACCATTAATCATCTCAAACCAAGCAGAACAATCAACTGCTTTATACCAACGTGCAGACTACTTTGTAAAGAGCTTGAAAGAAGATGAAGATTACATTATCGATGTATCTTCTAAAACAATCGCTTTAACTGAATCTGGTATTGAAAAAGCGGAAGAAGTTTTCCATGTGAAAAACCTTTACGATATCGAAAATGGTCGTTTAATTCACCATATCGATACAGCTTTACGTGCCAACTACATCATGATCTTAAACATCGACTATGTTGTTGTAGATGGTGAAGTAAAAATCGTTGATGGCTTTACTGGTCGTATCATGGAAGGGCGTCGCTTCTCAGATGGTTTACACCAAGGGATTGAAGCGAAAGAAAATGTTGGGATTCAAAACGAATCTAAAACAATGGCAACGATTACTTTCCAAAACTACTTCAGAATGTATGAAAAATTATCAGGTATGACTGGTACAGCGAAAACTGAAGAAGAAGAATTCCGTGAAATTTACAACATGAACGTTATTCAAATTCCAACAAATAAACCAGTTATTCGTGAAGATAAATCGGACGTTTTATATCCAAACTTGAAATCTAAATTTAGAGCGGTTATTGCTGACATTAAAGAACGTCATGAAAAAGGACAACCAGTACTTGTAGGTACGGTTGCTGTAGAAACATCTGAAATGCTTTCAGCTGAATTGGACCGTATTGGCATTAAACATAATGTGTTGAATGCGAAAAACCATGAACGTGAAGCGCAAATTGTAGCGGATGCTGGTCAACAAGGTGTCGTTACGATTGCGACAAACATGGCTGGTCGTGGTACCGATATTAAACTTGGCCCTGGTGTTCGAGAATTAGGCGGTTTAGCTGTTATTGGTACTGAACGTCATGAATCTCGTCGTATTGATAACCAGTTACGTGGTCGTGCTGGTCGTCAAGGTGACCCTGGATACTCTCGTTTCTACCTATCATTAGAAGATGACGTAATGCGTCGTTTCGGTTCAGAACGTATCCAACAATTATGGGAAAGCCTAAATATTGATCAAGATGATCCTGATATGGTGATCGAATCAAAAATGATTACACGTCAAGTTGAAGGTGCACAAATTCGTGTTGAAGGGAATAACTACGATACACGTAAAAACGTCCTTGAGTACGATGAAGTAATGCGTCAACAACGTGATATCATCTATGCACAACGTTTTGAAGTGATTTCTGCTGAAGAATCATTGGATGATGTAATGTGGCCAATGATTGAACGTACAATTCAACGCCAAGTTGACCTATACACATCTGGTGACAAGGCTGACTGGAACTTAGAAGCCCTTGCTGACTTTGCGGAAACTAGCCTATACCGTAATACGAAAGTTGAAATTTCAGATTTAGAAGGTAAGAATCCTAAAGAAATTACAGCGTATATTACAAACAAGGCGGCTGACCGTTTTAACCAAAAACTAGACTCAATCAACAATAAAGATTTAGCCCTAGAATTTGAAAAAGTAGTCATCTTGCGTGCGGTTGATAGCCACTGGACAGATCATATCGATGCAATGGACCAATTGCGTCAAGGTGTGGGTCTACGTGCTTATGCGCAAAATAACCCATTGGTAGAATACCAATCTGAAGGTTTTGAACGCTTTAATGAAATGATTGCTGGTATCGAATATGATGCAACACGTATGTTTATGCAATCAGAAATTCGTCAAAACTTAGACCGTAGCCAAGTATAATTATATAAATTGTAAACAAATAGAGACTAAACACGGTATCATATTTGAATGATTAGGTTTGGTCTCTATGTTTTTATGAGGAGAGAACGACAAATGGAACAATATGAAATAAATGCCTTATTAGAGCAAAACAAAACACAAATCGATAGCTTCAGGGGGTCTCTTTGACTTAGATAAATTAGAAGCTGATTTAGCTGCACTTGAAAGTGAAATGGTTCAACCCGGATTTTGGGATAACTCTGAAAAAGCCCAAGCTGTGATTGACCAAAACAACAATTTGAAGAAAGTCTATGACAGTTTCAATGATTTGGCAGCTGAATGGGAAAATTTATCTCTTTTAAATGAGATGGTAAAAGAAGAGCCGGATGCCGAATTACAGGCTGAATTAGAGGAAGGTATCACGGCATACCAAAGTAAAATTTCGGCTTATGAACGGAATATTTTACTGAGTGGAGAATATGACCATAATGATGCCTTATTAGAAATCCATCCAGGTGCTGGTGGTACAGAATCCCAAGACTGGGCTAGTATGTTACTTAGAATGTACCAAAGATGGGCAGAGCAACATGATTACCAAGTTACCACTTTGGAATATCAAAATGGTGATGAAGCAGGGATTAAATCAGTAACCTTGGAAATTAAAGGCCTAAATGCTTATGGTTTCTTGCGTTCTGAAGATGGTATCCATCGTTTAGTTCGTATTTCGCCATTTGATTCCAATAACCGTCGTCATACATCTTTTGCGTCGGTAGAAATTATGCCTGTACTTGATCAAAATACAGAGATTGATATCGATGAATCGGATATTCAAATGGATGTTTTCCGTGCCTCAGGTGCCGGTGGACAACATATTAATAAAACATCATCAGCGGTTCGTTTGACCCATGTGCCTACAGGTATTGTGGTGGCGTCTCAAAGTCAACGTTCGCAATTCCAAAACAGGGATACAGCGATGAAAATGTTGCAAGCAAAATTAGCGCATTTGTTGGCTGAGAAAAATGCTAAAGAATTGGATGAAATCCGCGGTGAAAAATCTGAGATTGCTTGGGGTTCGCAAATTCGTTCGTATGTCTTCCATCCGTATAATATGGTAAAAGATCACCGTACCGGACACGAGACAGCCAACGTTCAAGGCGTAATGGATGGCGATTTAGACGGTTTTATTGATGCTTATTTGAAAGGTCAATTAGGCGACGACGATACGACTATTTAGAAGTCGGCTGGCTGTTGCTTTGCGTGAAAAAGGCCGTGCTTGTCTTTTTCACCTTAGGAACGGCATTTTCAAATTGCAAGTATTCGTTATATAATAAGGCGAAAGCACACGTATGAATCAATTGATGGGGTTTAGCTTGCGTAAGCTATGGAATCCTCAAATTTTCTTTGGAGGAAACGAATGAAAAAAGTATTAATTGTGGATGATGAGCAATCTATCCTAACCTTATTGAAATATAGCTTAGAAAAAGAAGGTTATGAAGTGATTCAAGCGGAAGATGGTCAAACTGGATTTGACATCGCTATGAAGGATGACCTTGATTTTATTATTTTGGACTTAATGTTGCCCAAAATGGATGGTATGGATGTATGTAAAAATCTACGTTTAAATAAGGTGAATACACCAATTTTAATGTTAACTGCCAAGGACGATGAGCTTGAACGTATCATTGGTTTGGAATTAGGTGCAGATGATTATATGACAAAACCCTTCAGTCCGCGTGAAGTATTAGCGCGTATGAAGGCGATTTTACGTCGTGCTTCTTATTCTTCATCAAATGTTGTCGTTGAAAAAAATGATGAAAAACATGAAATTACCTTAACAAAGGATTCAGTGGGTAATTATAAAGATGAAGATGTTGAAATTATTCGTGCTGGTGACATCGAAATTCACGTCAATGACTACGTGGTCTACGTGCGCGGTGAATCTATCGAAATGACACCGAAAGAATTTGAATTGCTTACATATATGGCGCGTCGTGTGAACCGTACCTTATCTAGAGAGCAATTGTTACAAAAATTATGGCGCTTTGACTACGCAGGCGAAACACGTATTGTGGACGTTCATGTGAGTCATTTGCGCGAAAAAATCGAACTAGACACCAAAAATCCTGAATACATTATTACTGTACGTGGATTCGGCTATAAATTCGAGGTACCAAACTAATGCAAAAATTGATTCAAAGCATAACAACAGTGTTCGCACTGTTGTTTATTTTATATAGTGTGATCTTTGCTCTTACCGTAAATAATTTTGTGTCTGAAACTGTGAATACTGAGGTCCAAAATACCTTGGTCAATGTTGTGTCCACAATCCGACCAAGTTTCCGTTCAGTAGAACCGGATGATTTGGTGGAAAATACCAATGAATTTAGGGAACTAAAACAAATCATTCAACCCATGGTCAATCTCAATGACCGTATCTTGATTTATTCTGCGGATGGGAAACGTGTGTATAGCATGGGGAATGAGCAATTATCCAATGATGCTGCCTTTAGATCCTATGAAGCTAATATGGATAACCGTTTTGAGCAAGAAACTACAGAAGAAAATTCAGTGATTTATTCCTATACAGAACGTATCTCCAATTCAAAGGGAGAGGTTTTAGGATATATACAAGTCTTACGTAACTTCCCAATGAATGAGCAAGTTCAAGATAATATCACAAAAATAGCTGTCTTCATGGGATTGGCAGCAGTATCCTTACTTGTGGCATTTTTCATGCATTTTAACCGCAAAATGGTGCTACCTATGGCTGCAATTAACGATCAGCTTACGCATATGGCCAATAATGACTATGATGTGCAATATAAAAAGGTTGATATCAAAGAGTTTGACGAAATCGGTGAGAATATCAATATTTTAGCCGATGAATTGGCCTTACAAGAATTTCAAATTTCTAGCCAAGCCCACCGGATGAACAAGTTAGTAGAAGCGATGATGTTAGGTGTCGTAATGGTAGATAGCAACCACACCATCCAATTGGCCAACCCAGCCGTCTATGATATTTTAGGCTTGGATGAACAAATTGAGGGGCGCCGCTTCGAAGAAGTTTTGCAATCCTACCGTTTGATTCAAATGTTGAACAAGGCATCAAAAACCAAACAAAAAATCAACGAAGAAATTTACCTATACTATCCGCGCGAAGTGATTCTAGATGTCAATATCATCTATTTAAGTGCCCAAGAAATGGACGTTGCTTACAACCCAGATAGCGCACATGAATACGATGGAAACGACTCATCGGAACAAATCATTCTATTAATATATGATATTACCGATATTCGCCGTTTGGAAAAAGTACGAAGCGACTTTATTTCTAATGCCTCTCATGAGTTGAAGACGCCGGTTACCGCATTGCAAGGTTTCTCTGAAACACTACTGGATGGTGCCATCGAAGATCACGACACAGCAGTAGAATTCGTTAAGATTATGCAGAAAGAAAGTAATCGCCTCGGTTCATTGATTCAAGATATTTTAGATTTAGCTAAAATTGAACAAGATCAAGTGCAACAAAAAGTTGAATTGCTAGTGCCTGAGGACATTGTAAATGATGTCTTCCAACACTTAAGTGGACGTGCACAGGCTAAATCGATTGATATACGTTTGATTAATTCAAGTGGTCAATCCGTTCATTTTAGAGGAGATAAGGGACGGGTCATGCAAGTCTTGACCAATCTAGTTCATAACGCAATTATTTACAATAATCCATATGGCTATGTAGAAGTTGCAGTGGGCGAAGAAGGGGATTTTGTCCGTTTTGACATCAGCGATAATGGTTTAGGTATCCCTCAAGAAGATTTACCACGTATCTTTGAACGTTTTTATCGGGTAAGTAAAGACCGATCTACCGCATCAGGCGGGACAGGCTTAGGACTTTCCATTGTACGGAATATTATCGAGCATATGAATGGGCGTATCGAGGTAGAAAGTACCTTTGGAGAAGGCACTCATTTTACAGTCTATATTCCTAAAGTAGCAGTAGAAGTAGCGGCTTATGACGTTGATGAAGACGAAGATATGGATGACGATGATTAATTTTTATGCAGATATTGTCGTTTGAAAATGAAAACCTGGATTAAATGAGCATTCTTTAATCGAATTTACACAACCTTTACAATTAATTTACACAAAACCACCATATTTACATTTAAACATCTTATTTTTTAACAATCGTTCTATATAATAAGCACTGTAATCGTTTGGAACTATGTTTTTATGGATTAAGAAAAGAAAAGGTGGAAATATTAAATGACTTTTAACAAGTTTTCTAAATTAGTTTTAGCTTTAGGTGCATCAGCTGCATTAGCTGCATGTGGTAACTCTGCATCAACTGAAGAATCTTCAGCTGCATCATCAGATGCAACTTCAACTGAATCATCTTCAGCAGAAGCTACAAACGCTGTTACAGGTGCTATCTCAGTAATCTCTCGTGAAGAAGGTTCTGGTACTCGTGACGCTTTCATCGAAGCTACTGGCGTTATGGAAGATGACGTTGATAACACAAGTGCTGCTGCAACAATCATGAACGGTACTGACCAAGTTATGACAGCTGTTGCTGATGATCCAAATGCAATTGGTTACATCTCATTAGGTTCATTAAACGACACAGTTAAAGCTGTATCTGTTGACGGTGTTGCACCAACTGAAGAAACAGTTGCTGACGGTTCTTACGCTATTTCTCGTCCATTCAACATTGTATACCAAGGCGAATTAGAAGGCGTTGTAGCTGACTTCCACGACTTCATCTTCTCTGAAGAAGGTCAAGCAATCGTTGTTGAAGAAGGTTACGTAGCAGCAGATGCTGAAGCAGCTGCTTACGAAGGTGACGGTTCTCAATCTGGTTCAATCAACGTTGTTGGTTCAACTTCAGTTTCTCCAGTAATGGAAAAAATTGCTGAAGCTTACCAAGCTGCTAACCCAGATGTTCAAGTAAACATCACTTCTAACGGTTCATCTGCAGGTGTTACTGCTGCTGCTGAAGGTACTGCTGACTTAGGTATGGCTTCTCGTGCATTAGCTGAAGACGAAACTGGCGTTACTGCTGAAGCAATCGCTACTGACGGTGTTGCAGTTATTGTTAACCCTGAAAATGGTTTAGAAGACATCTCAGTTGAAACAATCAAAGGTATCTTCACTGGCGAAATCACTGACTGGGCTGACGTTCAATAATTAACACTCGTTAGTAACAACTAATGATTTATCTTATTAGAGCTGCTACTCCTATATAGTAGCGGCTCATTTTTTATTAAAAAGGAAGAACAATCAATTATGGTATCAGCAAGAGGATTATGAAATTATGGGTGCAAATAACCCTTTGAATACGTTATAATTCTTTGGTAGATATTTTTTATTCAATTGAATTTGATAAGGAGAGCATATGAAACAAAATAATTTGTTGGAAAATGTCATGAAGTATGTCTTCATGTTTGCGGCTTTTACATCAATTCTTGCTTTGTTAGCTATCTGTTACTTTATTTTTGCAAGAGGTATTCCATTTATGGCCGACTATGGCTTTGGTAATTTCTTGTTTGGTGACACTTGGCAACCATCTCAAGAAGTATTTGGCTTAGCACCAATGTTAGTAGGATCACTTTATGTAACGCTAATTGCATTTGTTTTAGGAGTACCAACTGGTATTTTTACAGCAATGTTTATGGCATACTACTGTCCACCAGCATTACATAAAATTTTAAAACCTGCGACTAACTTAATGTCAGGTATTCCTTCTATTGTATTTGGTTACTTTGGTTTACAAGTTTTAGTACCCGCTATTCGTTCACTTGCAAGAGCGTTAGGTTTTGCTTCAAATGGTATGAGTATCGCAACTGCAGGTATCGTATTAGCAATTATGATTTTACCTACTATTATTACAATGTCTGAATCTTCATTACGTGCAGTACCGAAAACTTACTATCAAGCATCTGTTGGTTTAGGTGCCGACCATGATAGAACTTCATATTCAATCATGATGCCTGCTGCTCGTTCTGGTATTTATTCATCAGTAATCTTAGGTATTGGTCGTGCTGTTGGTGAAACAATGGCCGTAGTAATGGTTGCTGGTAACCAAGCAATGTTCCCTCAGAGCTTGTTCTTAGGTGCCCGTACAATGACTGCCAATATCATCTTGGAAATGGCTTATGCAACTGGTACACACCAAAGTGCATTGATCGCTACTGGTGCTGTTCTATTTGTTATTATCCTAATCATTAATGCTATTTTTGCATACGTGAAGAGAACGGGGGTAAATAACTAATGTCTAAAGTATTACGTGGATTCACTTATTTCTTTGCGGCAATTACATTTGCTTCTTTAATTTGGATTGTTGGTTACGTTCTTGTATCTGGTATCCCACATTTAACAAGTGACTTGTTCGCATGGAACTACACAACAGATAATGTTTCTATGGTTCCTTCCATTATCACAACTTTATATGTTATTGCAGGTTCATTACTAATTGCCATTCCTTTTGGTGTATTTGCTGGTTTTTATCTAGTAGAATATGCTGGTAAGAACAACAAATGGGTTGAAGGTATCCGTATCGCAACAGATACTTTAACAGGTGTACCTTCTATCGTATTCGGTTTGTTCGGTATGCTTGCATTTGTTTCCGCTGCACAATTGCAGTATTCATTAATTTCTGGTATCTTAACCATGGCAATCATGGTTTTACCGTTAATTATTCGTAACACAGAAGAAGCATTAATGTCTGTAAAAGATAGCTTACGTCAAGCAAGTTTTGGTCTAGGTGCTGGTAAATTACGTACAATCTTCAAGATTGTTTTACCAATTGCTATGCCTGGTATCTTATCTGGTATCATCCTTGCAATCGGACGTATCGTTGGTGAAACGGCTGCGTTAATGTATACATTAGGTACGTCAACTTCACTTCCTAACTCAATCTTCTCTTCTGGTCGTACATTAGCGTTACATATGTATGTACTATCAAGTGAAGGTTTACACCGTGATCAAGCAAATGCAACAGGTGTTGTCTTATTGCTTGTTGTGTTGATTGTTAATGGTTTGTCAACTTGGCTATCACAACAGTTTACAAAAGGAGAACAAAAATAATTATGGCTGAGAATAATTTAAATATTAAAATGAATGCTGAGAACATGGATTTATTCTATGGTAATTTCAAAGCTTTAGAAGGCATTAATATGCCAATCTATGAAAAACAAGTAACTGCGTTAATCGGACCTTCAGGTTCTGGTAAATCTACTTTCATTAAAAGTTTAAACCGTATGAATGACCTTGTAGAGGGCTGTAAAGTAACAGGTCAAATTACTTTAGACGGTAAAAACATTTATGATCGTGACGTAAACTTAAACCTTTTACGTAAAAACGTTGGTATGGTTTTCCAACAACCAAACCCATTCCCAATGTCAATCTACGATAACATCGCTTACGGTCCACGTACCCACGGTATCAAAGATAAAAATGAACTAGACGAAATTGTAGAAACTTCATTACGTGGTGCTGCAATTTGGGATGAAGTAAAAGACAATTTAAACAAGAGTGGTATGTCTATTTCTGGTGGTCAACAACAACGTGTATGTATCGCTCGTGCCTTAGCAGTAAAACCTGATGTTTTATTGATGGACGAACCTACATCTGCATTGGACCCAATCTCAACTTTAAAAGTTGAAGAATTGGTACAACAATTACGTGATGACTACACAATCGTTATCGTTACACACAACATGCAACAAGCTGCGCGTGTTTCTGACTACACTGGATTCTTCTATGCTGACCCAGAAACAGGCCCAGGTAAATCACATATCATCGAATTTGGTGAAACTGATCAAATCTTCAATAACCCAACTAATTCGCAAACTGCGGACTACGTTGCAGGACGCTTTGGTTAAGCCATTTAAATTCAAATTTGACTACTCGGAGTCACCAACGTTGGTTGGTGGCTTTTTTTGTAATTACTAGCTGAAATATTGCATGACTTTTAACCGTTAACATTGAACAAAGAACATGTGTTTGGTATAATTTAAATGCAATCAAGCGATTTGATGAAATGACTTTTAAAAAATATGTCATAATAAATAAATGAAGAAATATCGTTCCAACTACTAAGAGAAAAGATTGTAAGGAGTGGCATTAGTGAGAGATTTGATAAAAGTAAGAGGCGCACGTTCCCACAATTTGAAGAATATTGATATCGATATTCCACGTGATCAAATGGTCGTTGTGACAGGTCTATCAGGATCTGGTAAATCCACTTTGGCCTTTGATACCCTATATGCAGAGGGACAACGTCGTTATGTAGAAAGTCTATCTGCATTCGCTCGTCAATTTTTGGGTAATACAGAGAAACCTGAGGTAGACAGTATTGAAGGATTAAGTCCAGCTATCTCTATTGACCAAAAAACAACAAGTCGTAATCCACGCTCAACAGTTGGAACAATTACTGAAGTGAATGATTATTTACGACTTTTGTATGCGCGTGTAGGACAACCTATCTGTCCTAATGACGGCACAGAAATTACGAGTGAATCTTTGGACCAAATGATTGACCGTATATTAGACTTACCAGAGCGTACAAAAATCCAAATTTTGTCACCCATTGTCTATGGCAAAAAAGGACAACATAAAAAAATTATCGAAGGTATCCAAAAGCAAGGATACGTTCGTGTGCGTATTGATGGCGAAATTTATGACATCGATGATATTCCTGAATTGGATAAAAATAAAAAACATCAAATTGATATTGTCATCGACCGTTTGGTAATTAAAGACGGTATCCGTTCGCGTTTGGCTGACTCTTTAGAAGCAGCTTTACGTTTAGCAGATGGTTATGCAGTATGTGACTTAATTGATGGTGATGAAATTTTATTTTCTGAACATTATTCATGTCCACACTGTGGTTTTACAGTAGGTGAACTAGAACCTCGTTTATTCTCTTTCAATGCGCCTTATGGTGCCTGTGAAGAATGTACTGGTCTTGGCTCTAAAATTGAAGCTGACCCTAATTTAATCGTACCCGATAGAAACAAGAGCCTTGAAGAAGGGGCTATCCAACCTTGGAATTCAAAAGGTTCAGCTTACTATCCAACAATTTTAAAACAAGCAGCTCAAGCATTTGATATTCCAATGGATGTGCCATTCAAAGAATTGACGCAAGAACAACAAGACCTTATCTTGTACGGTTCCGGAGATAAGGAATTCCATTTCCATTTTGAAAATGAATTTGGATCCGTTCAAGATAAAATGCGCGTATTTGAAGGGGTTATTCCAAACGTACGTCGACGTTATCAATCGAGCCAATCTAAAGCAATGCGCGAAGCGATGGGCCAATATATGACTGAACTTGAATGCCAAGTTTGTCATGGGAAACGTTTAAACCGTCAAGCTTTATCTGTTAAAGTTGGCGGGCAAGATATCGCTGAAGTAACACATAAAGCCATTGTAGATACGGTAGATTTTTTCAACGGATTAGATATGTCTGATCAAAATAATACGATTGCCAAACCAATCATGCGTGAAATTGGTTCACGCTTGAATTTCTTACAAGAAGTAGGTTTAGATTACTTAACCTTGGATCGTTCAGCAGGTACCCTGTCTGGTGGGGAAGCACAACGTATTCGTTTAGCTACTCAAATCGGATCAAATCTTTCAGGTATTATGTATGTCTTGGATGAGCCATCTATTGGGTTGCATCAACGTGATAATGACCGTTTAATTAAATCATTGAAACGTATGCGTGATTTAGGCAATACCCTAATCGTTGTAGAACATGACGAAGAAACAATGAAGGAAGCAGATTACTTAATCGATATGGGACCAGGTGCAGGCGAATTCGGTGGTCAAGTGGTTGCCGCAGGTACACCAGAAGAAGTTGCAAACAATGAGAACTCTATTACGGGACAATATCTAAAAGGTGTTCGTAAAATTCCATTACCGGAAAAACGACGTACAGAAGATAAAGGTGCTATCCATATTAAGGGTGCTAGTGAAAATAACTTGAAAAATGTAGATGTCGATATTCCAATTGGTCGATTGAATGTGGTGAGTGGGGTTTCTGGTTCGGGTAAATCTTCATTAATTAACGAAGTAATGAAAAAATACTTGTTGCACCAATTGAACCGTGCCAAGACTCCACATGGTGCTGTAGAGGAAATTACGGGTTATGAATCCTTAGATAAAGTGATTGATATCGATCAAAGTCCAATTGGGCGTACACCTCGATCAAACCCAGCTACTTATACGTCAGTATTCGATGATATGCGTGATTTATTCGCGCAAACCAACGAAGCTAAGGTACGTGGATATGGCAAAGGGCGTTTCTCTTTTAACGTTAAAGGGGGCCGTTGTGAGGCTTGTAAGGGTGATGGTATTTTGAAGGTAGAAATGCATTTCCTACCAGATGTATATGTACCTTGTGAAGTGTGCCACGGTACCCGTTACAACGCGGAAACTTTACAAGTTAAGTATAAAGGCAAAAATATTGCTGAAGTTTTAGACATGCGTGTAGAAGAAGCATTGGAATTCTTTGCTGCTGTGCCAAAAATCCGTCGTAAACTGCAAGCTATCGTTGATGTAGGTTTGGGTTATGTGACATTGGGTCAACCAGCACCATCTTTATCAGGTGGGGAAGCACAACGTATGAAATTAGCTTCTGAACTACAAAGAGTAGCAACAGGTAATACTTTATATGTGCTAGATGAACCAACAACTGGATTGCACTCAGAAGATATTAAGCGATTAATTGATGTTATTCAACGCCTAGTTGATGCAGGTAATACGGTTGTAGTGATTGAACATAATTTAGATGTCATTAAGACTGCGGATTATGTTATTGATATCGGACCAGAAGGCGGGGCAAATGGGGGTACGATTGTAGCAACCGGAACGCCAGAAGAAATAGCTAAAGTAAAGGCTTCTTATACAGGTAAATATTTAAAACCCTTGTTGAAAAAATAAGATTGTCGGACAAATGTAAGTAAAACACTATGAGATGTGAAGTATCATGACGCTCATAGTGTTTTTATCTAGCAGAAATTGCAGAAAGTAGGTTGATTACGTGAAAATTATACATACTGCCGATTGGCATATTGGCAAAATCGTAAATGAGCATCCTTTAATTGAGGATCAGGCAGCCATTTTAGAAGACTGGTTAAATCAAACAATTGCCTTAGCCCCAGATTTGGTTATTATGGCTGGCGATTTATATGACCGGACATTGCCAAGTCGCGATGCCGTTCAATTAGCCAATCAACTGTTGACACGTATGACCCGCGAATTAAACTGCCCAATTTGTATTATCTCTGGAAACCATGATGCAGGCGAACGTGTTGCTTATGCGAATGACATTTTAGCTAACCAGGGCTTGTATATGATTGGTTTGCCAACACAAGAAATTGCAAAAGTTTCAACTGAAGAAGCAGATATTTACTTACTACCTTTCAGTGATCACTTGACCCTTAAACGCATTTATCCAGATGAAACCATCCATAGTATTGAGGATGCAACACGCGTTCAAGTGAAAGCAATTAAGGAACAATGGGACCAAAGTCGCTTAAACATCGTCTTATATCATGGTTATGTTACAGCTAGTAGCATGGCCAATCCTGGTGAGGATTTAGAGAAATCAAAATCAGAACGACCTTTGAGTATTGGAACGAGTGAATATGTCCCAACAAATGTTTTCGAAGGCTTTGACTATGTTGCCTTGGGACATTTACACGGCAGTCAAAAAGTAGGATCTGAGCGTATTCGTTACTCAGGATCTCCTTTGAAATTTTCAAAATCTGAAGTCAACCACCATAAAGGATTCTTAGAAATCGACTTGGATAAAGCTAATGACAGTATTGAGGTGACTAAGCACGAATTAGTGCCAAAAATCGATATGCGGGTGATTCGAGGGGAATTCGAGGACCTTTTAGCTGGGAGTTCGGATGATTATATCTTCTTTGAATTAACGGATGAGTTCACACAACACGAAGCCATGAATCGCTTAAAACAACGTTATCCCAATGCGATGAGTTTGGAATATACGGCTTTGAAAAATGAGCAAAGTATCAACCATACTGCAGAACGTAAAGTGTTTCAGGAAAAACCTGTATGGGACCAGTTTGGTGATTTCTATGAGGCAAATACTGCTAAAGAATTGTCAGAATACCAAACAACAATCGTCCAAGATGTATTTAAAGAGATTTTAAAGGAGGACTAATATGAGACCCTTAGAACTTGAAATCCAGGCGTTTGGCCCATATAAAGAAAAGGTCACACTTAATTTCACCGATTTAGTCAATCAACATTTATTTCTAATTACAGGGCCAACAGGTGCAGGTAAGACGACGATTTTTGATGCTATTGTGTATGCCTTGTATGGTAAAACTTCGGGTTCATCACGAAACGTGAATGAGCTAAAATCACAATTAGCGGATGATGAAACAGTCTCATATGTGTCCTTAGTTTTTGAAATCCATGGAAAAACTTATACGATTAAACGAATTCCTAAACAACGCCGACCACAAAAACGAGGCAAGAAAATTTCTGAACAAGCGGCAGAAGTGTCACTTGAAGGGGAAGATTTTGTATATACAAAAACAACCGAAGTTGATACCAAAATCCAAGAAATTCTAGGTTTAACAGTGGATCAATTTCGCCAAATTGTTATGCTACCTCAAGGTGAATTTAAAAAATTGCTAGAATCAAATTCGGGTGATAAAGAAACTATTTTACGAAGTATTTTTAACACAGGATATATCGAAAAATTTCAAGCATCACTGGCAGAAAAGTATAAAGAGGCAGCCCAAGAAGTTGGGGTTTTGAAAAAACAAGTTGATGCGGGTAGTCAGGCTTTCATTCAGTTTGCAGACCCAGAAGTGACGATTGAGGTAGCCGATGAAACGGTAGCAATGCAAGGTGAAAATGACGATACAGCTGATAGTCAAACGAGCACAAGTCTAACTGAAAAAGAGTGGGTAGAAAAAGCTGTAACGCTAGGTAACCACTCTGAATTAGCCGCGTGGGCACAAGAAAAATTAGACTTTTTCAATCAAAAGATTGCTACTTTCGATGCTGAAATTCTTGCGGCTGACAACAAAGGGCGTGCGACAACCGAGAAAATTCAATTATTGGACGCCGCCGAGAACCTGGTTATTCGCAGACAAGCATTAGCAGAGCGTGAGCCAGCAATTCAAGACTTACGTGTGGCTTATCAAAAATATCGGGAGAGTGCCAATAGCTACCAAGTCCACAAACAAATTTTGAATTACCAAACTAGCAAAAATCAAATTGAGCAACAGTTACAAATGTCTAGTGATCAATATACAGAGGTAACGAAGCAAAAAGCAGCAATTGACCAATCTTTTAAAGAGTGGCAACCCTTTATCGATAAAGTGCCTACACTTCGTCAAGAAATTCAAAATATGGCAGTTGCTAAGAACCAGTGGCAAAGATACCACAATGATGTCACTAACTTGCAAGCGAAACAAACATTGAATCAAGATCTTATCGCGAAGGAAGGGACCTTAACCCATCAAATCGATACCTATCAAAAAAATGATTTAGCCAATCTCCAAGCAGACTTAACTGATAAGCAAACTCGTTTGGCACAAGTTAGTGATTTAAGTCCGTTTGAAAAAGACTACTTATCTAAAAAACAAGAAGTTCAAATTATGGCTGATGAATACGAAAAAATAAAGACCTTGAGGAATGGCATTTTTACGAATTATCAACAAGGGCAAGATGAATATGCTAAATATGTACAAACCTATAATGACGGAATGACTTTATCAAAGCAATATAACGATAATATGGCTGGTGAATTGGCTAAGAAATTAGTTGACGGGCAACCTTGTGCTGTATGTGGTAGTGTGCATCATCCATCGCCAGCAGTACTTCAGTATGCTGAAGTTACTAAAGAGATGGTGAATGCCAAGATGACTGAGTCACAAAATATGTTTAATCAGTATACTGTTACTTTTGAACGAGGCAAGTCACAACAAATGGAGTTGGATCATTTGATTTTTAAATATCTTCAAGAAGCGTCAATGGCTAGCAATATCGATCAGATGAATGCACAATATCCTGATAACGAATCAAAGGTGAATGCTTTTACATATTTGCAATCCCAATATGGGCAACAGTTATCTGCTGCAGAGAATGTCTATAATGCGAAAAAGACAGAAAAAACTCAGTTAGAACAAGCTGTAGTATCAGCTCAAGAAGCCCTTAATAAGGCTAATAGCACGCTTCAAAGCATGCAAATTTCTCTATCAAGTGTGAAGGGACAAATTGCAAGCAACCAACAAAGTATTCAAACAACACAAGCAGAGATTGAACAAACAAAAACACAATTAATTGGCGAATCATTGGAAGCCTTGACAGCTCAATTTAACAACAAAAATGCTGAATTAACACGTACAACAGATGCAGAGAAAAATTTGACTGCCAGCTTGAACGCGGTAACCAATGAATTAACCAAATTAGAAGCGCAAATGAATAATTTGCAGGCACAATTGCAACAAACTAACCAACAACTCGCTCAATTAGATGCATCGTTAAAAGAGATGCTTACACAAGGTAAATTCAGCCTTGAAGAAGTAATTGCCATCCATGAATCCAACAATAACTGGGGGACGATTGAAGCACAGATTAAACAGTTTGATCAAGATGCCTATGTATATCAAAATGAATTCC
This sequence comes from Aerococcus agrisoli, assembly GCF_003797145.1. Classification (GTDB taxonomy): domain Bacteria; phylum Bacillota; class Bacilli; order Lactobacillales; family Aerococcaceae; genus Aerococcus; species Aerococcus agrisoli. Next base: position 82,622 of record NZ_RKMG01000001.1, read on the forward strand.
AGAAAAATGAAACTGCTATGGCCAACGCCTCAATTGACGACACGAAAGAGAATTATCAAGCTTTAGTAGTTGAAATCCAAGCAAGCTTAGCCCAATTGAGATCTGAAAAAGACACACTCATTGGTATTCGGGCACAACTTTCTCAAAGCTTGCTTCAATTTAATCAGAATTTACAAGCCTACCAAGATAAAGGTCAACACTATGGTGAATTGGAGCGCTTAAATCAAGTTGCTAATGGTAAAGTGAATGAATATGGCAACATTTCCTTTGAACGCTATATTCTAGGTTTGTATTTTGATGAAATCCTATCATTTGCGAATGCCCGTTTGTTAGAAATGACGCAACAACGTTATATTTTCAAACGAAATATCGAAGGTAAGGGTGGAAATGGCGCGAAGGGACTAGATTTAAATGTCTTTGATTACCAAGCAGGCGCTGAACGAAGTGTACAATCATTATCAGGTGGTGAAAGCTTTAAAGCAGCCCTAGCCTTAGCAGTAGGTCTATCCGACGTTATTCAAAATGAAGCGGGTGGAATTGAGATTGGTACCTTATTCGTAGATGAAGGTTTTGGTACGCTTGACCAAGAGTCATTACAACAAGCAATTGAAACCTTAACCGACTTACAACAAGCTAGTGGTCGTATTATCGGTATTATTTCCCACGTAGAAGAATTAAAACAACAAATTCCAGTCCACCTTCAAGTAGATAAGAGCGAACAAGGTGCTACAGCAAAATTCACTGGTCTTATATAAAACTGCCAAAAATAAGTAAATGCGAAATTAGGGCTATAGACCTATGACAAGTACTCCGCAAAATTGCACAATATAGCTATCAAGGGAAGTACAAAACAACTAGGAGGTTGTCATTATGTCAAACGATAAAGAACGCATTTTAAAACTTGTAAAAGACGGCATGTTAACCAATGAAGAAGCAATTATCTTATTAGAAAACAGAGCAAATCAAAAAACTGAAACAACAAAAACTGAAAAAACGGTGGCAGATCAAGAAGTAGAAAAAGATGTCTTAGATGATTTCTACGCTGAATGGTCAGCAGATAAGGAAGCAAGTAAACCTGACTACAGCGGACGTGACCAAAAAGTTGCAATCCAAAAAGAGTTAGAATCAAATCTTGCTGCTAAATTGACTGAACGTAATCAACTTGAAAATAGTGTTGAAAAAACACAAGGTACCAATATTCAAATTGATCGTTTAACTGAAGAAATTAATCAGTTATCTGAGCAAATTGAACAAGTGAAAGCTGATATCGCAAAAATCGATATAGAAAATCCTAAAGTTGCCACTGATTCTGCAGATACAACTGAAGAGGCAACTAATGAAACTGAAGAAACAACAACTTCTCGAAATACAAATGATTATGACTACAAAGATATTGTGAGTGATTTATTTAATAAAACACGTACGGTTATCGACCAAGTGCAAGACAAATTCAGTAAAACTGTGAAGTTTGAAAAAACTAGTGGCGGTATTCCAGTACCTAAATTAATCACACATGCTTTTGAAGCAGCTTATGATTTTGAGGCTCCTTTATCAATGGTCGATATTCAAATTGCCAACGGTAATGTTACTTTAGAAGGTTGGGATCAACCAACAAGTAAAATGACTGTTACTGGTAAATTGTACGGTGATTTTGAAGAAGCAGATGCTAAAACAGCATTTGAAAATCGCGTAAACTTGAATTTTGTGGAAGGTGCTTTAACCTTAAACATGATTTCTCGTTTTATCCAATCAGATATTCTATTACAAGTACCAAATGAACGTCTAGATTATTTAAAACTTAGAACGATTTCAGGTCCGGTAAATGTAACAAATGTAGATACCAATGATGTTTATATCCAAACTGTGGACGGCCAAATTCAATTAACAGATTTCACCGCTTCAATGATTGAAGTGGATACGAAAAATGGTCAAGTCTTATTAGGCAACGTGAATGCCTTAGACTTAGTAGCCAAATCACTGAATGGTAATCAACGTCTAAAAGGACATGTTGAAAATGTATTAATGAATACCTTAAATGGTGATATTATCGTAACCATGTTTGAAACCCCATTAGTTCGGGCACAAGTCGACACGAAAAACGGTAATATTAAATTCAATATGCCAGCAGCAACAGCTGTTGACGGCATTGCGCAAACTATGCAAGGCGAAATCATGTTCCGCAGTGATCATTTCAAGAGTCAAACACAAACTAATGAACAATGGAGCAAAGAAAAAGCCTTCTATCATGAAGTTGCTGGTGAAAAACCATATCGAGTGAATCTTAAAACGTTACATGGTAATATTCAGGTGAAAGATGATGCAGATATTCGTAAAGGAGATGCATAATCATGACAGGGAAACTAAAAAAATCAGTCAATGACAAGTGGTTATTTGGTGTTTGTGGTGGTATAGGTGAGTATTTTAATGTATCAGGTAATTTAGTCCGAATTATTGCGGTACTAATTAGCTTGACCCAGTTCCCAGTGTTCATTTTGTATATTATTTTGGCATTGATAATGCCATCGAAATAGGAGGAGATTGACATGGCAAAAACATTGACGAAATCTAACAGCAATATCATGGTTGATGGTGTGTGTGCAGGGATTGCAGAATATTTTGATATTGATCCAACGATTATCCGCGTACTTTTTGTAGTTATTAGTATTTCTGGCGGTGCAGGTATTTTGGCTTACATTATTCTGGCCTTGATTATGCCACGCGCTAGCGCTAACCGTAATGACGGTGGTCCACGTGTACGTGAAACCAAACCGTTTGATGATTCAGAGGATATCAATTATAATAAAAAAACTAAAACAAATGATACTCCGAATGAGGAAGAAAGTTGGCGTGATTTTTAATTATGAGACGTTTTATATTAGCAACACTGATTGATGCGTTAGGATTGATGGCAATTTCTTGGTTGTTGGCACCGAATGTTTACGTTGCTGATTTCTGGTCAGCAATCTTGGTAGCTATCGTATTGAGTATTGTTAATTCAACAATTCGTCCAATCGTAAATCTATTAGCATTACCGTTAAACATTATTACTTTCGGTCTATTCCGTTTAGTCGTAAATGGGTTAATGTTTATCATTGTAGGTCTGTTCTTCCCAACATCCTTTGTCTTTAGCAGTTTCATCTATGCCATTATCGCGGCATTTCTGTTTGGGATGTACCACTGGTTCTTTGAACAGTTTATGAAAGATTAAGTAAATCAAATCAATATATGTAAGGTTGAAGTAGTTAAAATACTTCAACCTTTTTCTTTTGCGGGCAATTATTTTTATAAAGATTGTTTTTCGCAATATTTTAAACAATCCAACTGCCCATATGTATTGAATATGGTAAAATGGTTACAAAGTGACGTGAAGAAAGGAACTCGAGTATGACAAAGGTAACCGTAAAAGACCTTGTAGACCAATTTGATTTTAAAATCGTTTCTGGTGACGAGTATTTAGATAGAGAAATTATCACTAGTGATATTTCCAGACCAGGTTTGGAGATTACTGGGTATTTTAACTACTATCCATCAGAACGTGTCCAACTATTTGGCCGAGCAGAATTCACTTATTTAAGCAAGATGACAAGTGATGAACGATTATTGATTATGCGCCGTTTAGCGCGCGATGACACACCACTATTTATTTTTTCAAGAGGGCAAGAGCCTGAATATGAGGTCTTACAAGCGGCAGCTGAAAATCATATTCCTGTCCTAAGTTCCACAACTACCACGACGCGTTTATCTAGTAATTTAACAGAATTCCTTCATTCCTTGTTAGCGGAACGTATTTCTAAACACGGTGTATTCATTGATGTTTATGGGTTGGGAATCTTAATTACAGGACATTCTGGTGTTGGTAAATCAGAAACAGCTTTGGAATTAGTCAAAGGTGGTCACCGTTTAGTAGCGGATGACCGTGTGGATTTCTATCAACGTGATGATACAACCATCATGGGTGAGGCACCGGAGATTTTACGTAATGTGATGGAAGTACGAGGGCTTGGCATTATTGATGTGATGACCTTGTATGGTGCAGGTGCTGTGCGTAAAGAACAACAGCTGAACTTGATTATTGACTTACGTGAATTGAAGAAAGATTCTACTTTTGACCGTTTAGGAACGGCCGAAGAACGTGAGCGCATTTTGGATGTGGATATTCCGAAAATCGCGATTCCAGTCCAAACTGGACGGAATATTTCTAGCATTATTGAAGTTGCAGCGATTAATTTCAGAGCGAAATCGATGGGATTTGATGCAGCGAAGATGTTTGACGAGCGCTTAACGAGACTGATTAATAACAACACGAATTAGAGGAGAAATAAATTGATGATGAATATTGCTGCAATCGATCCAGTGGCCTTTAGTATATTTGGTTGGCCCATTCGCTGGTACGGTATTTTTATTGGCGCTGCCATTTTAATCGCCTTAACCTTAGCGTCTAGAGATTTCCGCCGTAAGGGTTGGGATGAAGAATTTATCTTAGATGCAGCGATGTGGTCAATCTTGATTGGTTTTGTTGGTGCGCGTATTTATTACGTACTATTTGAACTAGATTATTATTTACAAAATCCAGGTGAAATTTTACAAATATGGAACGGTGGTATTGCTATCTATGGTGGTGTGATCGCCGGTGGTTTAACGCTTTACTATTACTCTAAGGCGAAAAAAATGGATCCACTTTTTGTGATGGATACTGTTGCACCCTACCTATTATTGGCCCAAGGTATTGGCCGTTGGGGAAATTTCGTTAACCAAGAGGCGCATGGTGGTGAAGTGACGGAATCATTTTTACGCGACACCTTACATTTACCAAACTTTATTGTTGAGGGTATGAATATTGATGGTGTTTACTATCAACCGACTTTCCTATATGAATCTGTATGGAACTTCATTGGGGTAGCCATTATTCTATTCCTACGTTCTCGTAAAGAGACATTGCGTATTGGTGAAACCACCTTGTTATACCTTATTTGGTACTCATTCGGTCGTTTCTTCATCGAGGGATTACGTACCGATTCGTTAATGTTTGGCCCATTCCGTGTGAGCCAAGTGTTAGCCGGCCTATTATTTATCGCAGGTATTTTCATTTTTATGTCACGTCGATTAAACGACAAACATTATGATTACTATAGTGAACACAATGGACCAGCTTACAAAGCAAATGCTGGTAAATCAGATAAAGCATAAAGGAGCGGTTGCATGACAGCCAGAAAAATTGCGGTACTCGGTGCAGGTTCATGGGGTACAGCCTTGGCAATGGTCTTAGCAGAGAATGGCCACGATGTTCGTTTGTGGACACATCACCAAGATCAAGCCGATGAAATGATAGCTACAGGCAAAAATGCTCGCTATCTTCCAGATTTACAATTACCTAAAAATATCAGTATCACAAGTGATTTAGCACTGGCGCTTGAGGGTGCAGAACTGATTAACTTCGTGGTACCGACAAAAGCAATGAGACAAGTGGCATCGCAAGTTCTTGCTGTTTTCCAAGAAGCAGGCGTTACAAACTTACCAATTTTGATGCATGCATCAAAAGGGCTTGAACAAGGAAGCCATTTACGCATCTCCCAAATTTTAGAAGATGTTTTTTCACCTTTAGGGGAAGCAAAAGTTGTTGTTTTATCAGGCCCAAGTCACGCTGAGGAAGTAGCCCAACATGATATCACAGCTATTACAGCTGCAGGGACAGACCAAGTAGCATGTGATTTCGTCCAAGAAGTGTTTATGAATGATTACTTCCGTGTCTATACCAATCCTGATATTATTGGGGTAGAACTTGGTGGCTCGTTGAAAAATATTATTGCCCTTGGTGCAGGTGCACTTGTTGGTGCAGGTTTTGGGGATAATGCCAAGGCTGCACTTTTAACCAGAGGTCTCGCTGAAATTACGCGACTAGGTGTAACAATGGGCGCTAATCCATTGACCTTTATGGGCTTATCTGGTGTGGGCGACTTAGTGGTTACCGCAACAAGTGTTCATTCGAGAAACTGGCGTGCTGGTCAACAAATTGGTCAAGGCCAGTCTGTTGAAGAAGTGGAAGCACATATGGGTATGGTAGTAGAAGGTTTAGCAACTGCTGTGTCGGCCTACGAACTTGCTCAAGAAAAAGGCGTAGAAATGCCGATTACCCAAGCCATTTACTTGGTCATTAAAGAAGGTTTAAGCATTAAAGAAGTAGTAACAGCCTTGATGACCCGTGAACGCAAGGGTGAATTACAATTCGAAGATAATTTAGCTGATTTATTCTAAAATCACTCGCCTAGTGCGATACATATAAAATTGGAGGATGTAAATATGACAAAAGTACGTAAAGCGATTATCCCGGCAGCGGGTCTTGGTACACGATTCTTACCTGCAACAAAAGCAATGGCTAAAGAAATGTTGCCAATTGTGGACAAACCAACGATTCAATTTATCGTGGAAGAAGCAATTGCTTCAGGTATTGAAGATATTTTAATTATTACTGGTAAAAGCAAACGTCCAATTGAAGACCACTTTGACTCAAACGTAGAATTAGAATCAAACTTAGCAGACAAGGGTCGTGATGATTTACTAGAAATCATTGGCGAAACTGTTGGTTTGAACCTATTCTTTAAACGTCAATCTTATCCAAAAGGGTTAGGGGATGCAGTATTACAAGCCAAAGCGTTCGTTGGGGATGAACCATTTGTTGTTATGCTTGGTGATGACTTGATGGTGGACGAAGTACCTTTAACAAAACAATTAATTGATGCGTATGAATTAACACATGCATCTAATATTGCCGTAATGCCTGTACCACATGAAGATACAGACAAATATGGTGTGATTGATCCAGAAGCACAATTTAACGAAACTATTTATAATGTGCGTCAATTTGTGGAAAAACCAAAACCAGAAGATGCCCCATCTAACTTAGCGATTATCGGTCGCTACTTATTAACACCTGAAATCTTCGAATTGTTAGAAACACAAGAAGAAGGTGCGGGTAATGAAATCCAATTAACAGATGCCATTGACCGTTTGAACAAAACGCAACGTGTATTTGCTTATGAATTTAAGGGACGTCGTTACGATGTTGGGAACAAATTAGGATACATGCAAACAAGTATTGAATACGGCTTGCAACACCCTGGTGTTAAAGATGGCTTGAAAGATTACTTGTTGTCAATTGAAGACCAACTGTAAGCTTTTTGGACAAAATAAATGATTGGAAAGATTGTGGCTTGCTTGAGCGAGTTACAATCTTTTTCGCTTCAAACATGGTAAAATAGAAATTGAACGATATATAAAATGAAAAGAGAAAGGATGTGTACATTTTGGCAGAAGAAACAAAACAATTTGATGTCGTAGTCCTTGGTGCTGGACCAGCAGGGATGACCGCTGCCTTATACGCATCACGGGCTAACTTGTCCGTAGCATTAATTGAACGAGGCGTTCCTGGTGGGGAACTAATGAACACAGCAGAAGTAGAAAACTACCCAGGATTTAAGAGCATTATGGGGCCAGACTTAGCAACAGATATGTTTGAAAGTGCTATGCAATTTGGTGTTGCACATGAATTTGGTACTGTAAAAACAATTACGCCTGGCGAAGGCATTCATACCATTCAAACTGATATGGGCAAGACTTACGAAGCAAAAGCTGTAGTCATTGCAACAGGATCAGTTCACCGTAAATTAGGTGTACCTGGTGAAGAACAATACGCCGGTCGCGGTGTATCTTACTGTGCTGTTTGTGATGGTGCATTCTTCCGTGATAAAGAAGTCAAAGTTATCGGTGGTGGGGACTCTGCAGTTGAAGAAGGTACTTATTTAACACAATTCGTTAAGAACGTAAATATCGTTCACCGTCGTGATGAATTACGTGCACAAAAAATCTTGCAAGACCGTGCTATGGCGAATGATAAAGTAGATTTCACTTGGGACACAGTTGTCAAATCTATCAAAGGTGACGACAAAAAAGTAACCACTCTTGAAATGGAAAACGTAAAAACTGGTGCCGTAACAGAAGTACCAGCTGACGGAATCTTTATCTATGTAGGCTTACTACCAAATACTGAAGCCTTCAGAGACTTAGGTATTACCGATGAAGAAGGTTGGATTATTACGGATCAAGATATGCATACAAGCATTCCAGGTATCTTCGCTGTTGGAGATGTACGACAAAAGAAATTACGTCAAATTTCGACTGCTGTTGGTGATGGTGCCATGGGTGGTCAAGAAGCTTATAATTACATCGAAAGTTTAAATGACTAATGATATAAGCAAGGTGAAGGGAGGTTGAGCCAAGTAGGGTTCAGCCTCTTTTTTTGCCTATAGATATGATCAATGGCGATGCCATAATTTTTCTCATAGCTATGTGCTTTGATATATCTTTTTTCATAATATTTGATACAATAAGAACAAAGATGTTATCGCTTTATTTTAAGGGAGGCCACATGATGGATTGGAAAGAAACTTATTTACAATGGAAAAACTTTGATGCGCTAGATGCTGATTTAAAAGCAGATTTAGCAGCCATTGAAGGCGACGAAAAATTGGTTGAGGATGCTTTTTATCAACCATTAAGTTTCGGTACTGCTGGTATGCGTGGCGTGTTAGGCGCTGGTATCAACCGTATGAATATTTATACCATTCGCCAAGCCACTGAAGGATTAGCTAAATTGTTAGAAGACTACGGTCAAGACGCTAAAGACCGCGGTGTAGCGATTGCTTATGACTCTCGTCACATGTCTCCTGAATTCGCTATGGAAGCAGCCAAAACTTTAGGGGCACACCAAATCAAATCTTACGTATTTGAATCGCTACGCCCAACGCCAGAATTATCATTTGCGGTACGTGAATTAAATGCCTTTGCGGGTATCATGATTACTGCAAGTCATAATCCAGCTGACTACAATGGCTACAAAGTTTACGGTGAAGATGGTGGACAAATGCCACCAGTTGACGCTGATGCAGTGACTGCTAACGTGCGTGCAGTTGAAAATCCTTTAACAGTTGAAGTTGGAGACGAAGCTGCTTTGAAAGCGGAAGGCCTAATCAACATTATCGGTGCGGATATCGATAAAAAATACTTAGACTTATTGCAAACAGTCATCGTTGACCAAGATTTAATCGATGAAATGGCAGACCAAGTGTCTATCGTTTATACACCGCTACATGGTACAGGACAAATGCTAGTTGAAAATGCTTTAGCAAATGCCGGTTTCACTAACGTAACTTATGTTGCTGAACAAAAAGAAGCAGATGCAGATTTCTCAACTGTAAAATCACCAAACCCTGAAGAAGCAGGGGCATTTGAATATGCAGAACGTTATGGTAAAGATAACGACGCAGATATCTTAATCGCAACTGACCCGGATGCAGACCGTATGGGTGCAGCTGTGAAATTACCAAATGGTGACTACCAAGTAATTACAGGTAACCAAATTGCCGCTTTGATGACGCATTACCTATTAACTGCAAAACAAAATGCAGGTGATTTACCTGAAAATGGTGTGATCTTGAAATCTATTGTTTCAAGTGAAATGCCAACAACTATTGCCAAATCATTTGGTGTTGAAACAGTCAACGTGTTAACTGGTTTCAAATTTATCGCAGAAAAAATCAAAAACTATGAAGAAGACAATTCAAAAACTTTCTTATTTGGTTTTGAAGAAAGCTACGGTTATTTAGTGAAAGCTTTCGTTCGTGATAAAGATGCTGTTCAAGCAACCTTATTATTAGCTGAAGTAGCTGCTTTTTACAAAAAACAAGGTAAAACAGCATACGATGGCTTACAAGACTTATTCAAGGAATTTGGTACATTCCAAGAGAAAACAATTTCTGTGACTTTACCAGGACAAGAGGGTGCAACGAAGATTGAAGCTATCTTAGCAAAACTTCGTGGTGAAGGTTTAAGCGAAATTGCTGGTCAAAAAGTAGAGGTAACAGAAGATTATCTTGAAGATAGCCGCGTATTTGCTGATGGCCGTTCTGAAGCTATGGGCATGGAAAAATCAAACGTATTGAAATATTATTTAGCAGATGAAACATGGATTGCCGTTAGACCATCAGGTACTGAACCAAAAATTAAATTCTATATTGGTGCAGTTGCAGATTCAAGTGAAGCAACACAAGCCAAAATTGAGGCTTATGAAGCAGCTTTAAATGAATTAACTGCCTAAACGTTCGAGGTAAGACAGTTTCCCCTATGAGGAGGAAAAAACAAATTGAATGATCAATTAAAATTAGTCATTATTACAGGTATGAGTGGTGCGGGTAAAACTGTAGCCCTTCAAAGTTTCGAAGATATGGGGTACTTCTGTGTGGACAATATGCCACCTTCTTTACTACCAAAATTCTGGGAATTAATTAAAGAGACCGGAAAAATTAGTAAGATTTGTTTGGTAATCGATTTACGTTCACGTTCATTCTTTGATGAACTAATGGATGAAATCGCAGGCATGGATAATACCAATACTGTTGAAATGTCGATTATCTACTTAGAAGCCGACGAACAAGCCTTAGTTTCACGTTATAAAGAAACACGCCGTTCTCATCCATTACAAACAGACGGTGTTTCTGTACTTGAAGCTATTCGTCGCGAAAAAGAAATCCTTAGCGATATTCGTACAAAGTCTTTAGTTATCGATACATCCGATTTAACACCACGTCAATTCCGTGAAAAATTAAACGCCGAATTCAGAACTTCTGACGTAGATACCTTTACGGTGAATGTGATGTCATTTGGCTTTAAGTACGGTTTGCCAATTGATTCGGATATTGTTATGGATGTACGCTTCTTGCCAAATCCCCACTATATCGATGAATTACGTCCTTTAACAGGACTAGATGCACCTGTATATGATTATGTAATGTCTCAACCAGAATCTGAAGTTTTCTACCGTAAATTTACGGACTTATTAGATTTTGAATTGCCGTTATATGAAAAAGAGGGTAAATCAAGTTTGACGATTACGATTGGTTGTACAGGTGGTCAACACCGTTCAGTTGCCTTTACTGAACGTGTTGCACACCATATTCAAGACCAAGGATTCAAAGTCAATATAATCCATCGTGATCGCAATAAAAGAAAAGAGTCGATGAATAGATCGTGATAAATCAAAAACCACCAATTAAAAAAAGACGACCAAAAGTAACGGTCATCGGTGGTGGGACAGGCTTGCCCATTTTATTAGAAGGGCTAAAAGCAGCCGATTGCGAAGTAACAGCTATTGTCACAGTCGCAGATGATGGCGGTTCAAGCGGTTCATTACGAAACGCTGTGAATACTATCCCACCTGGAGATATTCGTAACTGTTTGATTGCCTTATCTGATATGAAAGATATATACAAAGATTTCTTCCAGTATCGTTTTGGAAATGAAGACAAAGAATTCTCTGGCCACGCAATTGGGAACTTAATCATTGCGGCCATAGCTGAAATGAGAGGCGATGTTTTTTCAGCGCTTCGTTTATTGTCGTACATGATGGAAGTTGATGGTAAGGTATTGCCAGCATGTGAAGAGCCCTTGATTTTACAAGGGCACTTTGCTGACGGTACCATGATTGAGGGCGAGACAGCCGTTGTAAGCCATCCAGACCAAATCCAACATGTTACAGTACGTTTAGCTAACGAAGACCCTACAGGACCAGTTCGTCAACCTCAGGCTGGTCGTGAAGTGGTGTCTGCAATTATGCAAGCAGATACTGTCATTTTAGGGCCAGGATCCCTATTCTCTTCTATTTTGCCTAATGTAGCAATTGAAGATATTCGAAAAGCAATTGTTGACACGCCCGCCAAAGTTGTCTATATTTGTAATATCATGACACAACTTGGTGAGACAGAACATTTTTCTGATGCCGACCATGTGCGAGTGATTAATGAACACTTGGGTGCTAAGGCGATTGATACCGTCTTGATTAACAAAACCCCAGTGCCATACGAGTTTTTAGAAAGCGCTAGTGAGAAAGATTATTTGGTGCAAATTACGCACGACCGTAAAGGGTTAGCGGAACAAGCAGCACAAGTGATTGGGTGTGACTTCCTGAATATTGAAAAATCAGGTGTTTATCATAACCAAGACAAACTAGTAGATTCTATTATGGACGTTATGAAAGATACAGAAAAATAAGAGAATATCAGAAAGAGGTGAGCTGATGGGTTCGTTCGCAGGAGATGTGAAGAAAGAACTCACCCAGCTAACAGTGGATTATGAGCACGCCCGTTCAGAATTAGCAGCAATTTTACGTATGAACGGTTCAATTACCATTATGAATGGCCAATTGACCCTAAACGTACAAACAGAAAATGCCGCCATTGCACGACGAATCTACACACTGTTGAAGGAGTTTTTTCATACCAATGGTGAGTTGGTTGTTCGTAAGAAAATGAAATTAAAGAAAAATAATATCTACATCGTGCGTGTGCAAAATCATGTGGAAGAAATTCTAAAAGATATGCATATCCTAGATCAGTTAGTGATCAATCCTAATATTTCGGAAGAAATGATGGAAAATGATCAACGAAGTCGTTCTTATTTACGTGGGGCTTTCTTAGCGGGTGGTTCAGTAAATAATCCTGAAAAATCTTCTTATCATTTAGAAATTTATTCAGTTTATGAAGAACACTGCCAAGATTTAGTCACCATGATGAATAAATATAACCTGAATGCGCGCTCAGTTGAACGTCGCTCTGGTTATATTGCCTACTTAAAAGGGTCAGAACAAATTGCTGATTTCTTAGCTTTAATCGGGGCAACTGCCTCTATGCTAAAATTTGAAGATATTCGAATTGTGCGCGATATGAGAAATTCGGTAAACCGTATTGTCAATTGCGAAAATGCCAATTTGAATAAGACAGTTACGGCTGCTTCAAAACAAGTAGAAAATATTGAATTGATTCAATCCACTGTTGGTATTGGTGAATTACCAGAGAAATTGCAAGAAATTGCTTTATTACGTCTGGAAAATCCGGAAGCAAGTATCAAAGAATTAGGTGAACTCGTTGAGGGTGAGCCAATTTCTAAATCAGGTGTAAATCACCGCTTACGTAAAATTAACCAATATGCTGAACAATTAAGAGGTTCAGTAGTGAGTCGATAGACAAGTAAAAACGTTGGAATTTAGCTGATCAGGCTAAGTTCCAACGTTTTTTTTGTGAGAATTTTTGTCGTATATAGATAATCTGTGTTGCAGGTTTAAAATATGGTTGAGGTGGGCGACAAGTGGCTATCTACCCGTTGATAGCCGGATGTCACCGCTAAACATTTTTGAGGTAAATGTTTGATAATCTATTTTAAGAATGGAAGAATGATTCATTAAAAATTTTAAGCTTAGAAAATTGAAGGTTCAATGATGAGTTGAATGCATGTAATTAAATAACAACTCGAAAAATGTGTATTTCAGAAGGATGAGCAAAGTTGGAAAGCTGCTATGAACGAACTATAGGGATGAGTCAGTTATGGCTATTCTACAACCAAGGTTTCGATATTATCCAAGATTTGTTGTTCTTGGGTACGTGCTTGGTCTGTAGCAATTTTCTTGCGTAAGAACTGAACTTCAGAAACCAGTACTTCAACAGTGGACACATTTTGTCCTTGTTTTGTTTCAAATTGGCGCATGCGTAGTTGACCAACAATCGCTAATTCGTCGCCTTTTTGCATATAGGCATGGATAAGTTTGGCTGTGCCATTCCAAGCCGTGATAGGGATGAAGTCAACGTAATCAACACCGTCTTTACTTTTACGGTTGATAGCAATCGCATTGTTGATGACTTGACGGTTGTTTGATATTTCAGTCAATTCAACATCACGTGCGATTCGACCAATTAATTGGACTTGATTCATTTTTTAGCCTCCTTGTAAGTATTTGAAACAAGAGGATTACACCCTCCACTTAATATATACGTATTATGTTCTCGAAATCTGCGAAAAAAATTCAAATTCATATGTTATTTTGTAAATTATGACAAAATTTAATAGAAACTAGACGGTGATTAGCCCAATTTAGGGTACAATATAAAAGAGATAATAATGGTATTTCGTCGGATTTCTTTGAACTCAAATGACTAATATATAAAACTTAAGAAGGTTTAGGAGGATATTGAGCATGAATATCTTAATGATTGAAGACAATGAGAGTGTTGCTGAAATGATGAGCATGTTTTTCGAGCAACAAAAAGGTTGGGAAGCAACTTTTATCCAAGATGGAGAAGAAGGTTGGCAGTACTACTTAGCGAATGAAGCTGCGATTGAAATGATTATCTTAGATTTGAACTTACCAGGTAAAGACGGGATTCAAATCTGTCGGGATATTCGTAAACAAAATAAATTGGTGCCTATCATCATGTTAACTGCCCGCGATGCGGAAAGTGAACAAGTATTAGGTCTTGGTCTTGGTGCAGATGACTATGTGACGAAACCATTTGATCCAATTACTTTTATGGCGAGAATGCGTGCTTTATACCGTCGTAGCCAGTTAACTGAAGAAATTGCTAAAGATGGTGAAGTTGAAAATGCGAGCCAATACGATATTGAAACGAAATTTATACGCATTAATAGCCAGAATCGTGAAGCCTTCTTTGAAGATAAATTGATTGAACATTTAACACCAAAAGAATTTGAAATTTTACAACTATTGGCTAGTCATCCGAAACAAGTTTTTACCCGTGAACATTTATTGACGACACTTTGGGAAGATCCTTTCTATGGAGATGAACGTACAGTTGATGCACATATTAAAAAACTACGTCAAAAAATGGAAGAATATGGTCCACAGTTGATTCAAACAGTGTGGGGAGTAGGGTATAAATTCGACGAAACTGGTGTTTAAGTATGAAGTTAAACTTTTTTTACCAACAAATACTGAGTTTTCTGGTGGTAATCGCAGTGACCATTGCTGCGATGGGGGTAACCTTGTTTTCTTTTTCCAGAGACCAAGTGTTACTACGTCAGGAACAACAACTAAATGATATTGCTAAATTTGTTGGTGGTCAGACCATTACGACGGATTTCTTAGCTTCTATGGAGCCTTTGTTATCTTCATCAAATATGAAATTATTTTATTTCGATGCGAATAATAATTTGCTGTATCCAACGGAAGAAGCTGAAGAAATTCCGACAAATCAACTATCTGATGAAGCTTTGGCAGATTTGCAGAACGGTAAACCTCTAGGCTTACAAAGTTTTGAAATGGGTTTTGCTGAGAAAAATGGCGATGCGCTAGCTATTTTCATGCCACTGACAAGTGCTGAAGACCAGTCTTATGCGGGGTATTTGGTATTAGGTGTGCCATCCAGTCAATCGGATGCGATCATCGACAACTTAATGCAGAATGTGTTGAAAGGCATTGCGATTGCCTTAATTATTGCGGTACTATTCAGTGTATTTATCGCGGGTTATCAAAATAAACGTATCCGACGTTTGCGAGAGGCAACCCAACAAATTGCGCAAGGCGACTATTCGGTACGCTTAGAAGTGAGTAACATTGATGAGTTTGATGATTTAGCGGAGGATTTCAATCAGATGGCCCTATCCTTAGAGAAATCTGAAGTTGAAATCGACCGTCAGGAAAACATTCGACGTCAATTGATGATGGATGTGGCACATGAAATCCGGACACCGCTAACAACAATGATTGGTCTCTTAGAAGGATTGCGCCAAAAGGTACTACCTGAGGATAAGATTGATCGCAGTGTTGACTTGATGTACAAGGAAGCGAATCGCTTGAACCGTCTAGTAAATGAAAACTTAGATATTGAAAAAATTCGTTCTAATGAAATTGTTTTATCGAAGAGCAATTTCAATGCTGGAGATGTTTTACGAGATATTGCCTTGCAACTAACGGAAAGCGCCAAAGCGAAACATACTGTATTTGATGTCGATGTGCCGGATAATGTACCAGTCTATGCCGATTACGATAGATTCCATCAAATTATCTTTAATATTGTGCAAAATGCGGTACAATTTACCAATGATGGAGAAATATATTTGAGTACACTCTTCCAAGACGGGAAGACTTATATTAAAATAAAAGATTCAGGTATGGGCATGACGAAAGACCAAGTAGAAAATATTTGGGAAAGATTTTATAAGGCCGATATTTCACGAAAAAACAATGAATTTGGTGAATCAGGTTTAGGCCTTTCCATTGTGAAACAATTGGTTGAGCTACATAAGGCTACGATTCATGTTGAAAGTGAAGCGGGCGTTGGTACGATCTTTACGCTTGTTTTCTTAAGTCGCGAATTATTAGCACAACAAGCAGATGCAAAATAAGGAAAAGAAGAAGTTGAGTAAAAGGCTTTTATGATAGGGGCAAGGACCCTATATTTGTTTCGACAAGTAGCATGTGAAGTATAGATACTTGGCTCAACTTCAACAAAAGGATTGAATAGGTATGTATTTTTTAGGACCACTCCTTGAGTGGCTAAGAGACCTATCGAATGGACGCATCCTGAACTTTCATTTGGTGGAACTCTCGATTTTTAGTTTAGACAAAACAATTATATATATGATTGCTTTGTTGGTGATTCAAGCAAGCTATCTCATTTACAAAAAGAGAAAGCAAGACAATTTTACAATCAATTGGTTTCGCGAATTGGTGAAATTTGTCTTCGTCACATATATGATTTTATTAGTCCATTTAACGGTCTTGCGTTATGATTGGATGTGGTGGCAAGACAGTTTCAATTGGCACCGATCTTTTGATGAATTAAATTGGGTACCATTAGTTGATACAATCAAGTTAACCAAAGGTTCTACCTTTTCATATTGGTATAATTTCTTTGGTAATATCCTTTGGTTTATGCCATTTGGGCTTGTGGTGCCCTATATATTTAGAATGAAGCATGCTTTTTTCAAAACTTTATTTTGGGGATTAATGTTTAGCTTATCAATTGAAACGATGCAATTTTACTTAGAAACCGGCGTAAGCCATATAGATGACGTCATTTTTAATGGCGCTGGGGTAATTTTGGGTTATCTCATGTATGATGTATTACAAATAGGACACATGTATTTTAAGAGGAGAAGAAATAATAATGGCTAGAAAAAGCGCACAATTACCAAAGAAGGAACTTCGTAAATGGGCAACAGTCCAGGTTAAGAAGGGCCAAATTTTATTAACAGAAAAAGACTTCGTAAATCCACCACAATTTACTGAAGGTGAATTGGTGGAAATTATTGGGATTGACCACGAATTCTTAGGTTATGGTTATATGGCCAAACAACAAAAAGGTGTTGGTTGGATTTTAACAAGAGACCAAAACGCGGATACAGGTTTGTTGGATAATTTAGTATTTGTGCAAGAAAAATTGCAAGAAGCTAAGAACCAACGTCAAAGCTTATTAATCGATGATACAACAACAGCTTTCCGTATTTTCAACGGTGAAGGTGATGGTATTGGCGGTTTCACAATTGATTGGTATGCTGGATATGCCTTAATTCAATGGTATTCAGAAGGTATCTACCGTTACCGTAAAATTATTTTAGAAGCCTTGAATAATGTATTCCCTGAATTAAAGGGCATTGTTGGTAAAAATCGCTTTAACTTAGATGGTAAAGCAGATTTCCCACAATCAGAAATTCTAGCTGGGGATATTCCAGAAACATTAACTGTTCAAGAAAATGGTGTGAATTATGTTGTACGTCTTGATGATGGCTGGATGACAGGTATCTTCCTGGACCAACGTAATGTTCGTAACTTTATTCAATCTGAACTTGCACCAGGCAAAACAGTCTTAAACATGTTCTCATACACGGGTGCCTTTTCAGTGGCTGCTGCCTTAGGTGGTGCAACTGAAACCATGAGTGTTGACGTAGCCAAACGTAGCCAACAATTGACTGAAGAACAATTCCAAGCGAATGGTCTTGAAATTGGTGAACAACATAAAGTTCGTGTGATGGATGTATTCAATTACCTAGACTTTGCTAAATCACATGATTTACGCTTTGATATTGTGATTCTTGATCCGCCTTCATTCTCACGTACCAAAAAACATACCTTCCAAGCAACGAAAGACTATCGTAGCTTAGTGGCTGATGCGTTATCAATCTTAAACCGTGGTGGTTACTTGGTAAGTTCTACTAATGCAGCAAACATGTCAAGAGAAGACTTTATCAAGCAAATTGGTGAAGGTTCGGACGATGCACATGTGGATCTTGTGCCTGTAGAATCATTCAGTTTACCAGCAGATTTCCCTGCACCTAAAGGTAACCCAGAAAGTGACTACCTAAAAGTAGAAATTTTCCAAAAAGCATAACATAAGGGCTATCCTTTGAAACGAAATATGCAGCATGTAAAAAAGCTAGGACTTCATAGGTCCTAGCTTTTTTGAATGGATATATTATGATTAATGTTCGTTTGGATCGTTACGTGCGTCGTCATGGGTAGGGTGGATTGTTCCTGGTACGTGGTCGGGACCTGCGTAAATTGTGTACAATTTCAATGGTTCATCACCTTTGTTTGTGATGTTGTGCCATTTGTTAGCAGGAACAAATACTGCGTCATCAGCACTTACTTCTTTTTCGAAGTCTAAGTTGTCTTCAGTTTCCCCAATTTGGCATAATCCTGTACCTTGTTCGATACGGATAAATTGATCGATACCATGGTGAACTTCTAAGCCAATGTCATCGCCAGGAAGGATATTCATTACTGTTACTTGTAATTTTTCGCCTGTCCAAATTGTCGTACGATAATTATCGTTATTGATTGTTGTTTCTTCAATGTTAGTTACATGTGGTTGTTTACCATAATCTTTTTCGTCAATTGCCATTGTAAAAACCTCCTAATTTTAGTGCATATAGTAATGGATACTATATAATTAATTATATACCTTGCATATCGAAAACACAAATGAAATGGGGTTCAAAAATGTTGTTATTAAATCATTTTTTGACACAAAGGCGTCTTCATGCAAGTCTTGAGAATATTGACGGATGGGGCTTTTTGGCTTTCCTTTTTAAAATAGTATATGATAGTTATAGTAGATAAATATATATTAAGATGAGTGAAAAGAGGAAAAAATGTATGTCATATATCAAATTAAAGGATGTCGTGAAACAATATGGTTCAGGTGACACAGCCATCTTAGCCAATGATCATGTGAACCTAGAAATTGAAGAAGGAGAGTTTGTTGTGATTCTCGGACCATCAGGCGCGGGGAAATCAACACTACTGAATATTCTAGGTGGAATGGATGCTGTTACGTCAGGCGATGTGATTGTTGCTGATAAAAATATTGCTGGCTATGATGAAAAAGGTCTGACGAATTATCGTCGTGATGAGGTTGGCTTTATTTTCCAAAATTATAATCTCATTCCCAATTTAACAGCACTAGAAAATGTAGAAGTCTCAGAAGAAATTTCTAAAGATTCCCTATCAGCAGCGGAAGCGTTGGAAGGTGTGGGGCTTACCAAACGTAAAAATAATTTCCCAGCACAATTATCTGGTGGGGAACAGCAGCGTGTGTCGATTGCACGTGCAATCGCGAAGAACCCTAAACTCTTACTGTGTGATGAACCAACAGGGGCATTGGATTATGAAACAGGGAAAAAAGTACTCGGTTTCTTACAAGATTTAACCACTGATCATGGAACGACTGTCGTCGTAATTACCCATAACCAAGCGATTGCACCAATGGCTGACAGAGTGATAAAAATTAATGATGGTACTGTGTCCTCCCAAGAATTAAACGAGCACCCAACACCAATTCAAGAGATTGAATGGTAAGGGGGCGAATGTAATGAAATATAAGAAAATTTGGTTGGATGGTTTTCGTGAAATTAAGAATACCATCGGACGTTTTTTAGCGCTATTACTGATTATTGCCATGGGTACGGGTTTCTTCGTAGGTATTCGAGCAGCGGGGCCAGACATGATGGCTATTGCTGATAAGTATTATCAACAAGTGAATTTAGAAGACATGTCGATTCAATCAACCATGGGTCTGACTAGTGAAGATACGGCCATTTTGGATGATATAGATGGTATCCAATATGAAGCTTACGCCTTTGCCGATAGACAGGTTGCGGATAGTGAGGATTTAGTCCGTTTTTATCCCAACTTTAATGCATCCGGTGAGCTCAATCAATTTGCAGTGACAGAGGGTCGTTTGCCAGAAAGTAAGACAGAAATCGCTTTGGATAGCCAACTAGCGCAAACCAATGAATCTATTTATGGCATTGGTAAGGAGATTAGCTTATCCGATTTAGGTGTCACAGAAAGTGAAGATATAGAAGCGCCAGCCCTTTCTGAAGAAACCTTTACGATTGTTGGTTACGTGAATTCACCACTACAAATTTCAAATATCTCACGGGGTGCGACCAGTATTGGGGACGGGAAACTAAATGGTTTTGCTGTTGTTTCACCAGAGGTCATTACGGGTGATATCTTTACTAGTATCGCAATTGACATCACCGCAGCAGATAATTTAACAGCTTATTCAGATGAATACAACGAAGTGATTGCAGATAAGAAAGCGGAAATTGAAACTGCGTTTGAAGGTCGACCACAAACAGTCTATGATGAAACAGTCACCGAGGCTACTGAAGCAATTTCAAGCGGTCAGGCAGAGATTGATAGTGCACAAAAAGCATTGGCCGATGGAGCTAGCAAAATCAGCCGTAGCCAATCACAAATTGATGAGGGGCGGGATGCCTTAAATCGTCAACAAAGTGAAGTTGAAGCGCAATTACCTGAGGGGGTTACGCTAGCACAAGCCGGGTTATCTAGTGTAGTGGCACAATTAGAAGCTGGCTCAGCATCTCTGGATGATGCTCAAAGCCAAGTGGATTCAGCCCGCAAAACCTATGAAAGTGAAAGTATCAAAGCTAGCGAATCGCTCTCGTCTGCTGAATCTGAACTTGCTGAAGCACAATCGACTGTGGATGACTTGGAAGTACCTGTGTATCACATAAATGACCGCTCGAGTGTGAATGGGTATACCGCTTGGGAAAATAATGCCGCCAATATGTCAACAATTGGTCAAGCCTTTCCGGTTATTTTCTTCCTGATTGCAGCCCTCGTTTCCTTTACCAACATGCAACGAATGGTAACGGAACAACGGACACAAATTGGTACCTATAAGGCACTAGGTTATTCACCACGCGTCATTCAGATTAAGTATTTGATGTACGCCAGCATTGCCGCCATTTTGGGTATGGTCATTGGGATTCCAATTGGCAATTATCTATTCCCTAACATTATTGTGACGGCATTTGCGGATACGGTAGCTTTACCTGGCATGATATACACATGGCAAATCACGGACATTAGCTTAGCAGTATTGATTTCATTACTGACGACTGTTTTACCAGCTTACATCACTACACGCAAGACCTTGCGTGAACGTACAGCACCATTGTTACAAGCTGTAGCCGGTAAAAATGGTAAACACATTTTCTTAGAACGATTCAAAGGTTTTTGGCATAAGTTGAGCTTCCAATCTAAAATTACTTGGCGAAACATCTTCCTCTATAAGGGCCGTAATCTGATGACGATCATTGGGGTTGCTGGGTGTACGATGTTGATTGTAACGGGATTTGGTCTAAGTGATTCAATCTCAGACTTACCACAAGATCAATTCCAACAAATCAAAACCTATGATGGTTCCGTCACTTTAAATATGGATGCAAGTCAGGAAGAACGTGAAGCAGTTATTCAAACACTGAATAACCAGGAACAAGTAAATCAAACGCTAAGTTTACACCAAGAAGTAATGACAACAAATGATCCGGCAATCACCCAACAAATTGTGACTGTGATGGCTTTTAATCCTGAAAGTGATTTTGAAGATTTCTTCTTATTAGAAGATTTATCTAGCGAACAACGACTAGATCTACCGGATGATGGAATTTTGATTACGGCCAAGTTGGCATCCTTGTTAGATGTAACGACAGGAGACAAGATTGTACTAACAGACACCGAAAATGTGGAACAGTCTTTTGTGGTGAAAGGCATCGTGACGAATTATTTGGGCCACGATATCTACATGTCTGAACAATACTATGCAGATACATTGGGCACAGATGCTGAGGTGAATTCAGCCTTTGTTCAATTCGAAGCTGGCACATCAAACGATGATCAAACAGGTATCATGGAGAAGGTAAAAGATATGCCAGGAACGATTGGCAGTCAACTCAATGCAGGTTTGATATCAGACTTTGAAGAAACCCTTGCAGCCTTAGATTTAGTGACAGTTGTCTTAATTATTTCTGCTGGTGGATTAGCTTTTATCGTCCTTTATTCGTTGACCAATATCAATGTATCTGAACGGATGCATGAGTTGGCAACGGTGAAAGTACTCGGTTTCCGTTCACTTGAAGTGAGTATGTATGTGTATCGTGAAACCTTATTCCTTACATTGATTGGTATTATTGTTGGAAACTTTATGGGGTATGGCTTACTATCCTATATACTTGAAACAATATCTATTGATCAAATTTACTTCCCTATCGTGATTAATTGGGATTCCTATTTATTTGCTAGTTTCATTACCTTGGTCTTCTCACTCATTGTTATGGTATTCATGCATATCAAGTTGAAGAACATTGAAATGGTATCCGCATTGAAAGAGGAAGATTAATACAATCGAAGTACCATTATTTCTAATGAAAGTTTTAGGTTTGCAAAAATTGACAATACCCCTGAATGTATATAGAATAGGGTTGAACTGAATGTCAAGAAGGATTTACATTGTAGGAGATAATCATGTTGATGAATAGGGTAGCAATTGTGGTACAACCGGTCACTAAAGATCACTCAGGAGAGATTCGTGTCTTAGTGGATCAAACAGTATATAAAGCAAAGAGCGCCATTCCTGACGGAGAATTCATGCAGAACGAATTAGTTAAAATTTGTCGCATTGAGGACAATGTCGCTTATTGCCAACGTGGTATGCTAGACAAACAATATGATCAAGATATTGCCATGTCTACAAGCATGTAAGCATACTAAATAAATAATTATGAAAGACAGATTAGGGTAGACCTAGTCTGTCTTTTTTAATTATAATAAATGCAAGAAGCGGATGTGAAAACTGCGGAAATATTTGAATACACAAAAGGTTTACAAAACTTTTACACGATTCAAAGACAGATATTTACATTTTCACAGTAAGATAGTTGTGGGACACTTATTGGGATTTTTTCGGAGGAGGAAAACATGTCTAAGAATCATTTTATTACGACTAGTCGTTTTGTATTATCACTAACCGCAGCGGGTATCGTTGGTTTAACAACTACTCATGCAGTTCAAGCAGATGAAGTTGCCACTTCAACAAGTTCGCTAGCAGCTGAAGCTGTTTCAAGTGAAGTGACTACTGACGTTACTACCGAGACACCAACTGAAACAACCGAGGCAACAACACAAGCATCTGTTGTTGAGACGACTGCGGTTGAATCTGCAACACCAACTGAAGCAACTACTGAAACTGTTGTAGAAGCACCTGTTGTCGAAGAGATTGTGGCGGCTGAAGCTGTTGTGGCAGAGGATGTAGCAAGTGAACCAGTAGCAACTGAGGAAAAGGTTGTAAATCCTGAAGCATCAAGTGAAACAGATACTGATGGTGACGGTCGTGTTGATACCATTACGATTGCACATACAAATGATATGCATGGTCGTATTGAGCAAAGTGGTTCAAGTGTGATTGGGATTGCTAATGCCTCTCAATATTACGAAGAAGTAGGCGCAGATGTGGTCGTTGACGCTGGTGATGCATTCCAAGGTTTACCAGTATCTAACCATGATCAAGGTGCAACTATGGCGGAAGCGATGAACCAAGCTGGCTACGATGCAATGGCAGTGGGTAACCATGAATTTGACTTTGGTCAAGATGTGGCAACTGCCTATGAAGACAAAACAGGTTTTCCTGTACTATCCGTAAATACTGTATATGCTGACACACAAGAATATGTATTCACACCAAGTACTAACGTTAGTACACAAGGTTACAACTTGGGTGTTGTCGGTGTAACTACACCCGAAACAGCAACTAAAACACATCCTAATAATGTAGAAAATATCGAATTCTTATCACCAATTGAAACAACTATTTCTGAAATTTCACGCTTAATCGCAGACGATACAACAGTTGAAGATGCTTTTATCGTTTTAGCACATTTAGGTATTGATGCAACAACAAACGAAGAATGGCGTGCAACAGCTTTAGCAACAGCACTTGATGATGTTGAAGCTTTCAATGCATTCCAAATTGTCATCTTAGATGGTCACTCTCATAGTGCATATGCAGATGAACATTATGGTAACGTGTTATTACAACAAACAGGTACTGCATTAAATAATATTGGTTTGGTTTCACTTAATTTTGTAGATCCAAGCCAAACGAGTGGTCAATTAGTAGCTGCTAGTGATGTATTAACTTCATTAGGTTACGAGTTTGATGCACGTGGTAATGTGACAGTTGAAGGTCGTACTGATGAAGCGATTCAAGCAATTTTGGATGAAGCTAGTCTAGCTTATGAAGAAGAGACAGGTCGCATTATCGTTGAAGAAAATCCAGTTTGGTTTAACGGTGTACGTGAATATGTACGTTCACATGAAACAAATGCAGGTACCTATATCACTGATGCAATGGTTGAATATGGTCGCAATGGCGGTTTCGTAAACGCAACTGATTTTGCCATGATTAATGGTGGTGGTATCCGTGAACAAATCGCTGAAGGGGAAGCAATTACTGAAGGTGACGTGATCGCTGTTTTACCATTTGGTAACATCATTTCGCAAATTGAAGTGACTGGTGAAACGATTTACGAAATGTTCGAGTTAGCATACTCAGCAGCAACAATCACTGAACCATATACTTCTTCAGATGGTAATTACACTGTAGAGACAATTGATGAAGATTCTAGCTTACCTAGCCTTGCAGCTTTAGGTGGATTCTTACAAATTTCTTCTGATATCAAAGTATACTTTGATCCTACTTTAGCAGCGGGTCAACGTGTATTAGGTGTTTATGTGTTAAACCGTGAGACAGGAGAATTTGAGCTAGTAGCAAATGATACAACGGCTACATACTTCATGGCTACTAATGACTTCCTGGCACAGGGCGGGGATGGTTATACCATGCTTTCTGGTGAACGTGAAGAAGGTCCTTCTCTTGATCAAGTAGTGATGGATGCAATGGGATTTGGCTATGTAGATTTAGCTTCATACGCTGATCCATTACCACAAAATCAAATTATCCCAATCTTGACTGCGGATTATAAAGCCTTACTTGCAGCTGGTGAAGAAACGCCAGTTGAAGAGGAACCGACAACTGAAACACCGGGTGAAGAGGAACCGACAACTGAAACACCGGTCGTTGAATCAGGTGCTGCAACTACAGAAGATACAGAAACTGAATCTAATAAGGAAGAAGCGACTGATGTAACTTCAACTGAAGATGATGCAGAGAAAGTTGCTGTAGCAGCTGCAGCGACTGCAAGCTTACCAGAAACTGGTTATGCTGGTAACTTTGGTTTAGCAATCTCAGCAATCTTAGGTGGTTTAGGCCTAAGCTTATTCCCAAGCCGTAAACGTAAATAATGCAAAAAGACTGATGGACGTCTTATATAAAGATCCGTCACAATAAATAAAAAAGGCTGGGACAAAAGGCCTCTAAAAAGGCGTACACAATTCTTAATAAGCGTTGTGTACGCCTTTTACTTTGAAAAAATTCTTATACATTTTGATTGAAATATATCATGGGAACAGGTGTTAAAGTACTGAAAGTGTAGTTCCTTAGCCGTGAGAGAGGATGAAGTCGAGACCTTGGCTCGATTTCAAATTGAAAGACCTTGGCTTTCAATGGCCCCACGGCTTACAAGGAACGTACACTGTAAGGACAAAAAAGCTATGATTTTAATTCTTTGTCCTAATCTCTTTTTGCATGTACATTTACTGTAAACCAAGTAGGTTGATTAATAGTGGAATCGTGACGACTGAAACAAGGGTGGATAAGAACACATAGTTAGTTGAAAATTGTACATCTCCACCATAGAGTAAGGCATAGGGTGTAGCTACGGCTGGTCCAGGTGTTGCGATAATGACAATTAGGGTAGATAGAATAATCGCATTATCAATAAAGTTACGGAATAAGAGGAAAATAATAATTGGCAAAGCAATCATTTTGATAAACATCAGGGCGTATAACTTCGCGTTGGAAAAAGCTTGGCGAATGTTTGAATGGGCAATAGCCATTCCGATAACCATCATGGCAAGTGGTGTGGTTGCCCCACCAATCACGGTGGTTGTTTCTGCAATTAAACTAGGCAAGCGCCAATCCATCAGGAAGCAGATGAGTGAAGCTAGACCAGCTAAGAAGCCAGGTGACAAAAATAGGCGCTTAGTTAATTGTACAAAGTCTATGTTATGTTCACTATGTCTGCCCATGACCCAGACGCCAAATGTGTACACAAATAAATTACTGGGGATATTAATGAGAGAAGCATAGAACATAGCGCCCGTGCCATATAAGGCAAGAATCAATGGCAAACCCATAAAACCATTATTTTGGAAAACAGTCAGGAATTGTACAGTCCCCTCAGTGGCTCTTTGTACAACTATTATTCTGGGTACGAAGAAGGAAGCAATAATGAAGATAATCCAGGTGAGTGAAGCTATCACGAGAAATTCTAAGGCGTCAGACTTGGTGCCTAGTTCCCCCGAGGCATTAATTGTGGACAGGATGAGGGCTGGCGAGGTGACAACCGTAATCATTTGGGAAAGGTCGTTTTGAATATGGTCACTGAATATATGTTTTCGTTCAGTAAGGTGGCCTAAAAACATGATGATAACGAGAATCATCATTTGCGTAACGGACGTCATAACTCCACTCCTTATGTTGAATTTATTTCATTATATCAAACAATTTGCATGTAAAATGAGGAAAAAATCAGCTTCATAAAGATAGCTTCAATAGCTAAAAAAACCGGCAAATAAAGCAATTAAGGTCAATGTTTAGCAAATAGGATGGACGGGGTTTTGATCTTAAATGATAAAATGGTTAAAAATAACATTGAAAATGGCCAGAAATTTTGTTATATTGGATGTAACGCATAGATTAGGAAAGGGGCGAGGTTACGTATGTTTGCGGAAAATGAAATGAAGTTTGATGCGATAGCCTCAAACCAAGTACCAATTTCAAGTACATCTTTATTATTATTATTAGCTTAGTTAGGATTCTACACGATTTGGTAGGGTCCTATTTCTCATGAAATATGGGCCAAGCTAATCAGCCGGTTGCTCGTATTTCACGAGTAACCGGCTTTTTTGTTTCGTCTAACCAACGAAATCAATGATGGTACTTGCATCTATGAGGTTGATTACATCCGATAGGCAAATTTTATAAAGCGTAAGACACTTTAGCTGACTGATAGAAAAAATGTAGCGGTGATAGGTTCAAGCAAATAGGAGAAAATTATGAATAATGCAATCGTAAAGAAATTCGGGATGGTTATGGCATCAGCAATGATGATTGTGGGTTGTGGTAGTGTAACGCAAACTTCAAGTACCGCAACCAACGCGGATGACAGTGATACGATCGTAGTTGGGGGTAACTTTGAATTAACAGGTGCTGTTGCTGCCTACGGGAATGATATTTCCAATGGTGCTAAATTAGCGGTTGAGGAAATTAATGCCAATGGTGGCGTCAATGGTAAACAATTAACTTATGTCGAGGCAGATAATAAATCAGATTCTAATGAATCGGCAGCTACAGCGACACGTTTAATTGATGAAGAAGGAGCTTCTGTCATCATCGGCCCATCTACAACGGCTAACTTTGAGGCCCAAGTTAATCCAGCTGAGACAGCTAAGGTACCTTTCATTGGACCAGCTGTAACAAGTGATGGGGCGACTACGGACGAAAATGGCGACGCTTATGATTATGGTTTTTCCGTTGCCTTCTTAAATTCTTTCCAAGGTGGCGCAATTGCCCGCTTTGCTAATGACAAAGGTTTCCAAAAAGCGGCAGTCCTACAAGATAATTCAGCTGATTATGGTCAAACGTTAGCAAGTGAATTTACGGATGCCTTTGAAGGCCAAGTGGTTTCCACAGAATCTTATGTATCAGGGGATAGTGATTTTAGCGCGATTCTTACCAATATTAAGGGTCAAAATCCCGATGTTATCTTTATTGCGGGCTACTACACAGAGGCAGGAACAATTATTAAACAAGCGCGTGAAATGGGCATTGAAGCCGCGATTGTTGGACCGGATGGTTTCGGTTCAGAAGAATTGTCTGCACTTGCCGGTGAAGACAATATGAATGACATCTACTACGTGTCACATTTTGCAACTGGTGAAGATGCACCACAAGCAGCACAAGATTTTTCAGCCGATTTTGAAGAAACATATGGTAAAGCACCGGATGCCTACGCAGCACTAGGTTATGATGCGGTAAATATCTATGCTGCAGCAGTTGAAGCGGCGGGTACTACTGAAACAACCGCAGTTGCTGAAGCCATCGCAGCAACCACAGATTTTGAAGGGATTACAGGCACCATCACCATGAAAGATGATCATACACCAAACAAAACTGCTTCCATTCAAGAAATTCAACAAAATGAAGTGGTAGGGTCAACTGCCGTAGCACCGGAATAAGGGGTTATGTGAGATTATTTCCGTATTATTAAATATTTCTGTGAAAATTTGAAATTTTAACTTGAAAAGATGACATAGGTTTGTTATATTATGGACAACTCATTAAGAACAAATTAGAAAAGGGTGGTGAAATCAGATGGGTTTATTGGTAGAAAATAATACGCTATGTAAAGCATATCTTGTTTCAGCATCTCAGGCGAAAATTATTATTTTGATTAACTAAGTGGATTCTACATTAGAGTAGGGTCCTATTTCCCCATCAGTGAGGGCCTTAGTTAAACGGCGGCCCCCATGATTAGGGTCGCCGTTTTTATTTATCCTTAAACGGCGGATAGTAATTTTTGAACCACTATTTGTCGACTGACATGAGCCAAAAATATTGAAAATAAATAGTTCTGGGGAGGACTTTATGATGAATTTTAAAAAGATGGCTTTAACTTTAGTCTCAGCGTTAACTTTAGCAGCCTGTGGTGCGGCAACGTCTACTACTAGTGGTGCGGGTACAACTGCAGACAACGAAACTTTCAATGTTGGTGGTAACTTCGGTCTATCTGGTGCTTTCTCTGCTTACGGTACTGCAATCAATGATGGTGCTACCTTAGCATTCAAAGAAATCAATGAAAATGGCGGTGTATTAGGTAAACAAGTAAATTACGTTAGCGTCGACAACAAATCTGATGCAACTGAATCTACGACACAAACTGCTCGTTTAATCGATGAAGAAAACATTTCTGTATTAATCGGTGCGGATACAACAGGTTCAACTGAAGCACAAATCCAAACTGCTACTGACGCAGGTGTACCTATCGTTGCACCAGCAGCAACAGGTGATACCTTAACTTTAGATGGCGACGGTAATGTATTAGAATACGTATTCCGTGTGCCATTCCAAGATGCTTTCCAAGGGGCAGTTCTAGCTGAATTTGCCAACCAAGAAGGCTACGGTAAGGCAGCAATTATTCAAGATAACTCTTCTGACTACGGTCAAAACTTAGCAGCAGAATTCGAAAAAACTTTTGAAGGTGAAATTGTTGCGACTGAATCTTACGTTTCAGGTGATACAGATTTCAACTCAATCATCAGCAATATTTCAGCAACTGATCCAGATGTAGTATTCATCGCTGGTTACTACACTGAAGGTGGTCCATTAGTGAAACAAGCACGTGAAGCTGGTTTAGACAGCGTTGTCTTAGCTCCTGATGGATTCGGTGCGCAAGAATTTATCGATTTAGCTGGTGCTGACAACGTAGATAACGTTTACTACGCAGCTCACTATACAACTGGTGAAGGTGCAACAGATAAAACTGCTGACTTTATTGAAGCATTCAACGCTGAATACGGCGAAGATCCTAACATGTTCGATGCTTTAGGTTACGATGCAGCGTACTTAGTTGCAGATGCAGCTGAACGTGCCGGTTCTGATGATCGTCAATTAATTACAGACGAATTAGCAGCAACAACAGACTTCGAAGGTGTAACTGGTACATTCTCAATGGATGAAAACCACAACCCTATGAAAACTGCATACATCATTGGTTTAGAAGATGGTAAAGAAGTATCAACTTCTGCAGTATCTCCAGAAGACTTACAAAACTAGTGAAACATACACTTGATTAAATGAAGAAGGGTGGGCTGAGGCCTACCCTTCTTTTTGTGTATTTTGGTAAAATAGCAACCGTCAACAAAACGGAAGCGTCAATTGACGTATTTCATTGTCTATTTACATTAGAATTAAATTAAAATTCACCTTGAATTTTTCAAATAAAGTCAATATAATAACTGTAGTCTTATTTTTATTGTTCCAATTAAAAATTTGGAGGAATAGATGATGAAAATGAATAAATTAATGTTAACGTTGGGTTCTTTACTATTGTTAGCGGGCTGTGGTTCAGTGACGCAAACATCAAGTACAGATAATACGAATACTGGTGATGCCAGTGAAACAATTAAGATTGGTGGTAACTGGGATCTTTCTGGTGCCGGTGCAGCCTACGGTGGGCCAGCTAATGATGGGGTGAAATTAGCCTTTAAATTAGCCAACGAAGCCGGTGGTGTGAATGGCCAACAAATCGAATACGTTGAAGCTGATAACCGGACTGATGCCAATGAATCGGCAAATACGGCAGCACGTCTATTAGATGAAGAGAACGTACAGATGATTATTGGACCTGCAACTACGGGTGCTTTTGAAGCACAAATTCCAATTGGTACGAGTGCTGAAATTCCTATGATTGCGCCTGCAGCAACGGGAGATTCACTAACTGTTGATGATGAAGGCAATACGTTGGATTATGTGTTCCGTGTGGCTTTCCAAGATGCCTTCCAAGGGTTAGCATTAGCTACTTTTGCCAATGGTGAAGGTTATGAAACGGCAGCGATCATCCAAGATAATTCAACTGACTACGGTCAAAATCTTTCAGTAACCTTTAAAGACGCCTTTGAAGGGGAGATTGTTGCAGAAGAATCTTATATTGCTGGAGACACTGATTTCAATGCGATTTTAAATAACGTTGCGGCTAACGATCCAGACGTAATCTTTATAGCTGGTTACTATTCAGAGGGTGGTCCGATTGTTGGGCAAGCGCGTGAAATGGGCATTGATAGTGTGATTTTGGCACCAGATGGGTTTGGTAGCCAAGAATTCGTTGATTTAGCCGGTGCTGAGAACGTAACAGACTTCTACTACACATCACACTATACAACTGGTGAAGGTGCGAGTGAAGAGAGTGCAGCCTTTATTGAAGCGTATGAAGCTGAGTATGGCGTAGAGCCTGATATGTTTGCAGCCTTAGGTTATGATGCTGCGAATCTTGCGATTGATGCAATGACGCGTGCAGAATCATCTGATCCAGCAGCTGTTACGGCAGCGATAGCTGAAACAAAGGATTTTGCTGGAGTAACAGGTACATTCTCATTTGATGACCAACATAACCCAATCAAGACAGCATATATTCAAGAAATGCAAGATGGCGAAGTTGTGGGTACAACTGCAATTTCACCAGAAGATATTGCAGCACAATAGTTTTTATTGAATCAACTAGTGGTTTAATAGCTAGAGGGGTGTTCTTAGTGAAATGCAAACATTGTACATGTTTGGCATTTACCTTGAAGAACAACCCCTCTTTTTTTGCAAAAAAGGGGAAAGTTAAGCGTTATCATCCATAAAAATCAAGCGTTTCAAAAATAAGATTAGAAATGTATTAAAAAGCATTGCATTAATTTTGGCGTATTCTTATAATGAAAACAGTCTTATTCTTTATAAAATTTGCGGAAATGAAACATTTTTATCGGTAGTGAATGATTATCACTATCATAGCTTGATAATGTTAAGGATATACTTTTAGCCTGTGGTGGGTGGTTCCCCTGGGGTCTAAGGCATATATGTGTGAGATGGGAGAAAAACTCATTTTCTCATAAAAATCTGACATGGCTAATAACAAGCTTGTTTTATAAGAAAGAAATGTGTGATCCAACTAGTTCACTGCAAGTTAAAGAGGACTAGATGCAGATTGCTTGGGTGTAAACCCGTATAAGTATTAAAGGAAAAGGAAGTGAATTATTATGGAGATGTTTATGCAACAGCTCGTAAACGGACTCTCTTTGGGTAGTATTTATGCCCTAATGGCGCTTGGTTATACAATGGTTTATGGAATCATTGGTTTGATTAACTTTGCCCACGGTGATGTATATATGGTTGGGGCCTTCTTTGGCTTTTGGTTGATTACAGGGTTAGGTGTGCCTGTTATTCCAGCACTAATTATTACAATGATTTTTACAGCAATTTTAGGGGTTATCATCGAACGTGTGGCTTATAAACCACTACGTAAATCAACTCGTATTGCAGCCTTAATTACAGCCATCGGTGTTTCTTATTTATTACAAAATGCAATGATTTATTGGGTTGGACCGGAAGTTCGTGCTTTCCCTACAACTTTACCAAATCTAGCAATTGACTTGGGTATCTTTACGATTTCGACACAACAAGTTGTGATCTTTATCGTAACAATCATTTTAATGGCAGCTTTACAATATATTGTAAAATCTACCAAAATGGGTCAAGGTATGCGTGCCGTTTCTGTTGATGCAGATGCAGCGCGATTGATGGGGATTTCAGTAGATACAATTATTTCCTTTACCTTCGCAATTGGTTCAGCTTTAGCTGGTGCTGGTGGGGTATTGGTAGGTATCTACTATAACTCAATCTCTCCAACAATGGGTCTTACCCCTGGTATTAAAGCTTTCGTAGCGGCAGTACTTGGTGGTATTGGTTCAATTCCAGGTGCGATGTTGGGTGGATTATTAATCGGTGTTATTGAATCTATGGTATCTATGATCGGCCTTTCTACTTGGCGTGATGCTGCAGTTTACTTCATCTTGATTATTATCCTTGTCTTCAGACCTAGCGGATTGTTAGGTAAGAGCACGCAAGAGAAAGTATAGGAGGGTTATGATGAAAAAAGAATCATGGGCAAAGAGCTTCTTTACGAAACCAACATTAACTTGGATTGCTGTGATTTTAGGAGTTTTCTTCTTAATCATGGCAGCCTATCTTCTAGGTTTAGTAACGTCGTTCTATCAAAACATTTTAATTACAATTGGGATCAATATGATCCTTGCAGTAGGGCTTAACCTTGTAGTAGGTTACGCAGGTCAGTTCTCTTTAGGACATGCCGGATTTATGGCGATTGGTGCCTATGTGGGTGCTATCGTTTCAATGCAAATCCCTGGTGAAGGTGGTTTTCTTTTAGGTATGGTTGCGGGTGCAGTACTAGCAGCAATCGTGGCTTTAATCGTTGGTGTACCGACTTTACGTTTAAAAGGTGACTATTTAGCAATTGCTACGTTAGGTGCATCTGAAATTATCCGTATCGTTATTCAAAACTTGGAAATTACCAATGGTGCCGCTGGTATCTCTGGTATTCCAATGAACGTTACTTGGATTACGCTATACATCTTCATCGTACTAACAACCTTATTAGTTGTTAACTACATCCACTCTAGTCCTGGTCGTGCAACGATTGCCGTTCGTGAGAATGAAATCGCAGCTGAATCAGTTGGGGTCAAAACAACAAAATATAAAATTATTGCTTTCGTAATTGGTGCGATTACTGCATCTATTGCGGGTAGTTTATATGCTGGTTACTTCTCTGTTATTAACCCATCTCAATTTACCTTCCAACGTTCAATCGATGTATTAATCATTGTTGTATTCGGTGGTATTGGTTCTATTACTGGTTCATTCGTAGCAGCAATCGTGCTAGGTTTGTTAAACTCAGTGTTAGCACCTTTAGGTCAATTACGTATGGTATTCTACGGTATCGCTATTATTGCCATCATGATATTCAAACCATCAGGCTTAATGGGTGAATATGAATTACAATTCAGCAAATTCTTTAACCGTAAAAAGAAAAAATCTGACAAAGAGGAGGCATAACCATGTCATTATTAAGCATCCAGGATTTAAGTAAAAATTTTGGCGGGTTAGCCGCCGTTTCTAATGTAAACATTGAACTAGAAAATAATGAGCTTGTTGGTCTTATCGGTCCCAATGGTGCTGGTAAAACAACACTTTTCAACTTGTTGACTGGTGTATATGTACCAAGTTCTGGTGAAGTTAAAATGACCACCGAAAAAGGTGAAGTTTTATTAAACGGTAAAGAACCAAGCGTTATTAACGAACTTGGTCTTGCACGTACTTTCCAAAATATTCGTTTATTCGGGAACTTGACTGTTTTAGACAATGTGCTAGTTGCATTGCATACAAAACATGGGGCAAACTTCTGGGCGTCTGTATTACGTACACCTAGCTTCTACCGTAATCGTCAAGAGTTAGAAGAACGTGCAATTGAGTTGCTACGTATTTTTAACCTTCAAGATTTAGTAAAAGAAAAAGCGAAAAACTTACCTTATGGGCAACAACGTCGTTTGGAAATTGTCCGTGCCTTAGCTACTGAACCTAAGATTTTATTCTTAGATGAGCCAGCTGCAGGGATGAACCCAAATGAAACAGCCGAATTAACTGAATTGATTCGTCAAATTCAAAAAGATTTTGATATTACTGTAGTCTTGATCGAACATGATATGTCATTAGTTATGAACGTTTGTGAACGTATCTATGTACTTGAATATGGTAAATTAATTGCCCACGGTACTCCAAGCGAAATTCAACAGAATCCAGCAGTTATCAAAGCGTACTTAGGAGGCGAGTAAAATATGGCAATGTTAGAAATTAATGATTTGAAAGTCTCTTACGGGATGATTGAGGCCATTAAAGGGATTAGCCTTGAAGTAAATCAAGGTGAAATCGTATCTTTAA
This sequence comes from Aerococcus agrisoli, assembly GCF_003797145.1. Classification (GTDB taxonomy): domain Bacteria; phylum Bacillota; class Bacilli; order Lactobacillales; family Aerococcaceae; genus Aerococcus; species Aerococcus agrisoli. The sequence continues at coordinate 117,505 of NZ_RKMG01000001.1, forward strand.
TCGGTTCCAATGGTGCAGGTAAATCTACGACACTTCGTACAATTTCAGGTATTAAGCCTGCTAAGAGCGGATCAATTGTATACGAAGGCAAAGATATCACGAAAGCATCTGCAATGAGTATTGTGAAAGATGGTATTTCTCAAGTACCAGAAGGACGTCACGTATTTAAAGGGATGACCGTTAAGGAAAACCTTATGATGGGTGCCTTCACTCGTAAAGATCGTGATGCCTTGAAAGCCGATATGGAAAAAGCATTTGAATACTTCCCAATCATCAAGGAACGTCTAAACCAAGATGCCGCTACTTTATCTGGTGGGGAACAACAAATGGTTGCCATGGCGAGAGCTTTAATGTCTCAACCTAAATTGTTACTATTGGATGAACCTTCAATGGGGCTTGCGCCTTTATTCATTAAACAAATCTTCAATATTATTCAAGAAATTAATGAAGCGGGTACCACAGTACTATTGATTGAACAAAATGCTAAACAAGCACTAACCATTTCTCATCGTGCATACGTAATGGAAACTGGTCGTATCACTTTAACCGGTACAGGTGCTGAGTTGTTAACATCTGAAAAAGTCCAAGAAGCGTATCTTGGTGGTGCGAAAGCATAATATAATTATCATATAAACGTAATAAAGAGTTGGGTAATCGTAATGGATTATGCAACTCTTTTTTTGTATAATGCATGTGCACATTATGGACAAGTGGGCCATGAGCTAGCCGTGTGATTTTTGATTGTAAGACTAGACTCAAGACCTAAGCTAGGGACTTATATAAATGATATGATTTGAGGGAGGGGGTGACATATGTTGAAACAGAAACGACGGAAGGGTTTATTGGCGAAGACAGGCATGCAGTTACAGCAGAAGCTGCAGCGTGCATTTCGTAATGGTTTGAAACATAAGAAAAGATATATGCCTAAGAAAAAACGTGACGCGCGAAGAAAGTGGCTGTGGCTTTTGCTAGTCTTCTTTGTGGGTCTATTTTTGTGGCAATCACAGGACACCACAGTTGAAGACGGCAGTACAGGTACAGTAACCGAAACGCCAACTGAGGACTACACAGACCAAGAATTTATTCAGTTAATTGGAGAATATGCGGTGGCAGAATATCCAAAATCGCAAGTACTACCAAGTATTGTTGTTGCGCAAGCAGTGCTAGAATCTGATTTTGGTCGTAGTGACCTATCCAGTAAGTATTTCAATTTATTCGGACGTAAAGCCTATTCAGAATCGGAACCAAGTGTGGATTTACCAACCCAAGAATTCGTGAACGGCGCATTTGTCACTGTGGATGAACCTTTCCGTGTATACGCCTCTTGGCAAGAATCTGTTGCAGACCACGGGGAATTGTTGGCCAATGGTACTTCTTGGAATAATGCGCATTACGATCAGGTGATAAATGCCGCCGATTATCAACATGCGGCATACGCTTTACAAGAAGCGGGTTACGCGACAGATCCAAATTATGCCGAGACTTTGATCGACGTAATTGAGGCATATGATCTAACAAAATTCGATAACTTAGTAAAATAAACAAATTATGTTTGCAATGGATTATATTCCGGTGTATTATTAAAGATGAACAATATCTCGGTATATTGTACTTTTTACAGGGGGGTAGAACCGTGGCAAAGTCTAAAAGCTATAAGGATATTGCATACCAATATCTGAAAGAACAAATTGATAGCAATCTGCTATTACCTGACACACACTTAAAAGAAGTAGAAATTGCAGAGACATTAGGTATGAGCCGAACGCCGGTTCGAAAAGCCATGGCTCAACTTGCTGAAGAGGATTATATCCGAATTGAACAGTATAAAGGGGCAGTTGTTGCAAAGAATGCCTTGAATGCGCGGGCGATTGTGGAACGTTTGCAATTTATTGAATTGTTGACGATGAACTTATTCCAACAGATGCAAAATAAAGATGTACAAGTGGATGTTCAAAAGGTCGAAACCTTGAAAGACGAGATTAATGCATCTTTGACAAATTTCCAATTGGAGGCCTATTTTGATACGGAATTTAGAATGTTTACCTATTTAGTATCATTCTATCCAAACTCTTACTTCAGACAGGTGACCTTAAATACAATTCAACCTTTGCATGAATTGTATATCAAAGAATCTAAGGAAGATCCAACTTTCTTCAGACGTGAAGCGAAGGACTTGAATGAGAACTACGCGACCATGCTAGAAGCCTTAATAGAAAAGGATTATGCCTTGGCGCGTAAACAAGCCCGTATCTGGATTAACCAACTGATCTTATATCAAATCAATAAATAACGTTTTTTAAGAGAATTGGCCACTGTGGTCAATTCTTTTTTTGTGAAAAAGGGTGTGGATGATATTTGGTATTTTTTCTGTCGGGTGGTGAACGTCTAGGGCAATTGGATATTCAGACGAAAGTTTTTTTAAAGTTGGGCTATCAATCATAAATTTTTAGGCGCTTTTCAAATATGGGATTTCATATTTGAATATTTCGCTATTTTTTCAAGTATAGGATTTCGTTCTTGAATATTTCGCTATTTTTTCAAATATGGGATTTCATTCTTTAATCTTGCTGGATAGGGGCTGAACATTTTTCCTATCATCCTATCCAGTCGAGTTCGGATCTCCAGAAAGCCTCTCGCTTCAGATTAGCTCGCCGATGACTTACATCATCGTCATCACTAATCTTCCAACTGATCTTATATCAAATCAATAAATAGCATTTTTTAAGAGAATTGGCCACTGTGGTCAATTCTTTTTTTGTGAAAAAGGGTGTGGATGATATTTGGTGTTTTTTCTGTCGGGTGGTGAACGTCTAGGGCAATTGGATATTCAGACGAAAGATTTTTAAAAGTTGGGCTATCAATCATAAATTTTCAGGCGCTTTTCAAATATGGGATTTTATATTTGAATATTTGGCTATTTTTTCAAGTATGGGGTTTCATACTTGAATAGTTCGCTGTTTTTTCAAATATGGGATTTCGTTCTTTAATAGTTAGTTACTCGTATTAAGTATGGGATTTCATATTTGAATATTTCGCTATTTTTTCAAGTATAGGCTGTCGTTCTTGAATATTTCGCTGTTTTTTCAAATATGGGATTTCATTCTTTAAACCAAGCTGGTTAGGAGCTGAACATTTTTTCAATTATCCTATCCAGTCGAGTTCGGATCTCCAGAAAGCCTCTCGCTTCAGATTAGCTCGCCGATGACTTACATCATCGTCATCACTAATCTTCCACCGACGGCTTTCTAAGCGTCGATCCTCTCATCCTATCCAGTCGAGTTCGTTCGGGCAGACAGGTCTCCACTTCGAACATATTTGCAGCAAGTTGCACTCGCTACTGCATATGTCCTTCAGTGTTACCTGTCTAAACGCCCTCCCTCTCATCCTATAATTATTGAACGGGTGTTCTATTAATGGTAGACTTATCATTGAAACTATAGGGAAGGTGGCCTAAGAAATGGCACTGAATCAATTTACCAAAGGCTTGAATGATAAGCAAAGAGAGGCTGTTGAGCATACTGAAGGTCCGCTCTTAATTATGGCCGGTGCGGGTAGTGGGAAGACACGTGTTTTGACCCACCGTATGGCTTATATTTTAAGCGAGAAGGATGTGAATCCATGGAATATCTTAGCAATCACCTTTACCAATAAGGCTGCTAAGGAGATGAAGGAGCGTGTGTCTGCGCTTGTCGGTCCGGATGCCAATGATATGTGGGTCTCGACTTTTCACTCCATGTGCGTACGTATTTTGCGTCGTGAGGCGGAGGCAATTGGCTTTACTCGTTCGTTCACCATTGCTGATCCATCTGAACAACAAACTTTAGTGAAACGTATTATCAAAGAATTAAATCTAGATAAAGACAAATTTTCCCACAAAATGATTTTGGGGAAAATTTCTGATGCGAAGAATAATCTGATGTTACCAGATGACTATCGTGAAAATTACTCAGGCTACATCGAAGATATTATTGCGGATGTGTATGAACGCTACCAAAAAGGCTTACAAGCGGCGCAATCATTCGACTTCGATGATTTAATTATGTATACAGTGAAATTATTCGATCAACAACCTGAGATTTTGAAATATTACCAACAAAAATTTCACTATATTCATGTCGATGAATATCAAGATACCAACGAGGCCCAATATAAATTGGTGAAACACCTAGGGGCTTACTTCAAAAATGTTTGTGTGGTTGGGGATGCTGACCAATCAATCTATGGTTGGCGTGGTGCCAATATGGAAAACATCTTGAATTTTGAACATGACTATCCAAATTCTACGACGATTTTGCTAGAGCAAAATTACCGTTCTACCAAGAATATTTTGCAAGCGGCCAATAATGTCATCAATCAAAATAACAATCGTAAGGACAAAACCCTGTGGACTGATAATGACAAAGGGGATTTGATTTCTTATTACCGCGCGCAAAATGAACGCGATGAGTCCAACTATGTCATCTCTAAAATTAAGGATCACCTAAAAAATGATGGTTATCATTATGGTGATTTTGCGATTTTATACCGTACCAACGCCCAATCGCGTGTAATGGAAGAAAATTTGGTGAAAGCCAATATGCCATACCGCATTGTCGGTGGTTTGAAATTCTACGACCGTAAAGAAATTAAAGACGTCTTAGCTTACTTGAAATTACTAGCTAATCCGGCTGATAATTTATCTTTTACCCGTATTATCAATGTACCAAAACGTGGGATTGGTCCGGGGACGTTAGAAAAATTAACCCGTTTTGCAAGCCAACAAGGCATTTCTTTACTTCAAGCAGCATCGTTAGTGGACTATTCGCCTATTACAGGTAAGGGTGCAACGAGTTTGAAGGAATTTGCCCAAACCATGACTGATCTCCAAGCTGAGCGTGCCTTCCTACCAATTCAAGAATTAGTGGAAGAAGTCTTGAAAAAAACCAACTATCTCAAAGACTTGGAAAGTCAAAAAACACTTGAAGCGGATGCCCGTATTGATAATATTCACGAATTCATTTCCGTAACCCAAGAGTTCGACAAACGTTGGGAAGCGGACCGTAATTTGCGTGAACAAGAAGCGACAATCGCTGCACAAGAAGAGGAAAATCGTGATTTCGACTTAACACCAACCAATCTAGCAACAGGTGACCAAACGGCAACACCATTAAACGCAGATGGTACCTTCAACTTATTTGACACCAATGAAATTCTAGCAGAACTCGACAATGTGATGGATCAACCAATCGAGGAAGATGCCTTAATGGGCTTCATTACTGACCTGGCCTTGGTATCTGACTTAGACAATCAAGACGTTAACCAACAAGGCGAACTAACCCTGATGACCCTTCATGCGGCCAAAGGACTTGAATTCCCGGTTGTATTCATTATTGGGATGGAAGAAGGCATGTTCCCATTGGCGCGTGCAGCCAAGGACGAAGACGAATTAGAAGAAGAACGCCGTCTAGCCTATGTGGGTATCACACGAGCAGAACAAAAACTCTATATTACCAACTCTCTATCACGCTTGCTGTACGGGCAATACCAATCAAATCCAGCCTCAAGATTCATCGCTGAAATTGACCCAGAAGTCTTAGATGATAGCGAAAATGAGCGCTCTGTATTCCAACCTACCAGTTCCTATGATTCACCATTTGGCGCTAGTAGTGGGTCATCCTCATATGCATCAACGACTAGCTTCGGTGGTGCGAGTGCGAATCGTCGCTCAGCGAACACCTATGAGCGCGCAAACGTGCGTTCATTCTATGACCGCAAGCAAGAGGAGAAACGTTCTGTCTTTGATCCAGTAAACAAGAAGCCAGATGGTGAGGTGGTCGAAGGGCCTGTAACCTGGGCAATTGGCGATAAGGCCGTCCACAAGAAATGGGGCGTGGGCACGGTGGTGAAAGTATCTGGTTCCGGAAATGACCAGGAGTTGGACATTGCCTTTCCAAACCAAGGTATCAAGCGCTTGCTGTCAGCCTTTGCACCTATTCAAAAACAAGCGTAATACTTTTTGTAAAAAGAGATTTTTAAAGGAGATTGAAGATGACAAAGGATGCGCAACAACATATTGATGTCTTGCGAATGGAAGAGTTGACGGATCAGTTGAATGATTATGCCTACCAATATTATGCTTTGGATAATCCAACGATTTCGGATCAGGAGTATGACCAACTGTATCGTGAGTTGCAGGCGTTAGAGGCCAAGTATCCTGAGTTTGTGTTGGCAGAATCGCCAACGCAACGAGTGGGGGATGCGGTGAGTGAGGTCTTTTCTAAGGTGACGCATTCGCAACCCATGATGTCGCTAGGGAATGCCTTTAATTTTGCTGAAGTGAATAAATTCGTGGAGGATGCTAAACGTTTGGTGGATGGGCCAATTCGTTTCGTCTGTGAATTAAAAATTGACGGTCTGTCCGTAGCCATTCAATATGAGAACGGCCGTTATGTCCGTGCTGCAACGCGTGGAGACGGGGTGGTGGGTGAGGATATCACTAACAACGTTCGGACCATTAAGTCAGTACCGATGAAGCTACGTCAAGCGATTGATATCGAGGTGCGTGGGGAAATTTATATGCCGAAAGCATCATTCGTAGCCTTAAATGAGCAACGCGAAGAGGCTGGTCTGCCAACCTTTGCCAACCCTCGTAACGCAGCAGCAGGGTCTATTCGTCAGCTAGATGCTAATGTAACATCACGTCGTAACTTGAGTATTTTCCTATATTCAGGTGTATTCTCTGACCAAGTGCCTATTCATAGCCAATCTGATCTGTTCGAGATTTTCCCAGATTATGGTTTGCGGGTAAATCCTATGTATCGTATTTGTGAAACAGCTGCTGAAATTCAAGCCTACATTGAAGAGATGACGGCTAAACGTCATGAATTACCGTACGGTATTGATGGTATCGTTATCAAGGTAGATGCGTTTGAAGACCAAGAAACGCTGGGCTATACAGTGAAAGCACCGAAATGGGCTATTGCCTACAAATTCCAAGCCGAAGAAGTGGAAACAGTGGTGCATGATATTGAGTGGACCGTTGGCCGTACGGGTGTGGTTACACCAACTGCCATCATGGAGCCAGTCTTATTAGATGGTTCAACCGTACAACGCGCGAGCTTGCACAATATGGACCTCATTGAAGCTAAGGATATTCGTTTACATGATACCGTAGTGATCCATAAAGCAGGCGATATTATTCCGGAAGTGGTACATGTGGTTTTAGATAAGCGTCCGGAAGACTCAGTAGCTTATCCAAAACCGACAGTTTGTCCGGCTTGTCATAGTGACTTGGTGCATCTTGAAGATGAAGTCGCATTGCGATGTGTGAATCCAGCTTGTCCGGCGCAGGTCAAGGAAAAATTGAACCATTTCGTTTCACGTGACGCTATGAATATTACAGGTGTTGGCCCAAGTGTCTTAGATCAAATGTACGAGAAGGCGAACGTGAAAAGTCCGGCTGACTTATACCATGTGACAAAAGACCAATTGATGACGCTAGATAAGATTGGCGACAAGTCCTCTGATAAAATTATACAAGCCATTGACGACTCTAAGGATAATTCCTTAGAACGATTGCTGTTTGGTTTGGGTATCCGCCATGTTGGCGCGAAAGCGGCCCGTCAAATTGCGGAAGTCTATCCTTCGATGGCTGAAATCATGGTTCAAGATGTTGCAGCCTTTACTAATATTGAAGGAATTGGCGAAACGATTGCTGATTCGGTGGTTGCCTTTTTCGCAACAGATGGGGTACAAGATTTAGTAACATCCCTAAAAGATAGTGGGGTCAATATGACCTATAAGGGACCAGCTAAGGCCGAAATTGAAGCGGTGGATTCCTTCTGGGCGGGTAAGACGGTCGTCCTAACAGGTAAATTGAGTCAATACACACGTCCGGAAGCCAAGAAAGCGATTGAAGCACTTGGTGGGAATGTGACGGGATCAGTTTCTAAGAAAACGGATATTTTGGTGGCCGGTGAAGATGCTGGTTCGAAATTGACGAAAGCCCAAGATTTAGGGGTTACGATTTTCTCTGAACAAGACATGGTGGACAAGTTATAATATAATAAGACAATAGAAGAAATAGAATGTACTTGGGATTGGGTAAAAACTCAAGTGAAGAAAGGGAATGCTGTGTTGAAAATAAAAAAATACCATTCATTAGCAATCGTAATGCTAGCCAGTTTTGCCTTAGCGGCATGCCAAAATGGCGAATCTGATGTGAGCCAAGCATCGAGTACATCCTCAACAGAGACACAAAGTAGCCAAAATCAAACGGATCAATTATCGACGGAATACTATTCCTCATATATTCAAGATGGCACTTACCAAATTAATGGGGCTTCAGGATTGGTATCCGGTGATACTTCTCAAGCCAATTTAGAAAATTTGGAGCGTGGTCTATATGACTTAGCCCAAAATATCTTTGCAACAGAAGACTATTCACTAAAAGAAGGCCAAGTGCTCAGTGAAGATACCGTTAACGAGTGGTTGGGCGCTAAATCTGATGACAATCCAAATGGTTTGAACCCAGCTGGTGCCTTATCTGAAACGATTGATGGCTTTGAACCGCGTTATCTAAACTCCATTATGGAATACGATTTTGTGAATGCCAATGGTGACGTAGCTGGGATTTCAATCGGTTTGGCCATGAATTATGCTGATACCTTTACCAGTGATTCAGATTCACAAGAGGTGGAAATCACCGCTGATCAACGTATTGAACAGGGGAAAGCGATGGCTGAAACCATTGTCAGCCGTATCCGTGAGAATGAGGCCTACGCCAACATACCTATCCACATTGCCGTTTTTGAAAATGCGGCTTCAGGTGACTTGGGTGGCGGTACGTACACGACAGACGCCGTATCCTCAAGTGGTACGAGCTTTGGTGACTGGTCTAGCTATACCAAAGATTATGTAGTATATGGTGTCGATGATGCGCCAAATGAAGAAGACACTGTCTCTTTCACACGATTCCGTGATCAAGTTTCAAGCTTCTACCCACAACTTTCTGGTTTATCAGGCGTTGGTTACTATGAAGATAATGAATTGAAGAAGATCAACATCATCATCAATAGCCAATTTGATGGCTATTCTGAAGTCATTGCCGTAGCGCAACAAGCAATTGCGACTGCCAACAGTGTCTTCAAAACAAATGTCGAAATTCAAATCCAAGTCGTGACAGCAGATGGCGTTCGTGCCCTGTTATCACGTCCACAAGATGCGGATACATTTGACTATGTCTTGGTAAATTAGTTCTGGTGTTATATTTTTTAACATAAAAGAATTGATTAACAAGGTGATACCTGGTGTAATAGGCAAGACCTTGATGAAAAGGCTTGCCTATTGCTTTTTCAAAAAAATACCAATGTTAGTTTAATTAACATTGTTGATATAGTCGGTTTATGCTAAAATTAAGCAAGTAAAATAAGGCGAAAACTAAGCTGAAAAATGAAGGAGGAACCCGTTATGGCGATTTCTGAAGAAGAAGTTAAACGGATTGCTAATCTAGCAAAATTCCAAGTAGAAGATGAAGAAGTGTTACACTTTACCAATGAATTTGGCAACATCCTAAATATGATCAACGAATTACAAGCGGTAGATACGACGAATGTAAACCCAATGTTCTGGGCAGTTGATTTCAAAAACGTAATGCGCGAAGACAAAGTTGTGGAAACACAAACACGTGATGAATTATTCATCAACGCAAAGACAACATCAGATGGGTTCATCGAAGTACCATCAATTATTGATACAGACGGAGGCGAAGCTTAATGGATAAATTTACAGATACGATTCGCTCATTGAACGAAAAATTGGTTGCTGGCCAAGTAACGGCTGTAGAATTAGTTCAAGAAGCCATTAACCGTGTAAAGGCAGACAATGATATCATCAATGCGGTAATCACATTAGATGAAGAAAATGCCTTAGCGAAAGCCAAAGCATCTGATGCAAAAGGTTACTCAATAGAACGTCCATTACAAGGTATTCCTATTGGGTTAAAAGATAATATTCTTACAAATGGCGTAATAACAACAGCCGGATCTAAAATGTTAGCTGATTTTGTCCCAATCTACGATGCAACTGTAACTGAACGTTTAGAAGCAGCTGGTGCAATCAATATTGGTAAATTGAACATGGACGAATTCGCAATGGGTGGTTCTAACGAAACATCTTACTTTGGCCCTGTGCGTAACCCATTCGATACAGACCGTGTACCTGGTGGTTCATCAGGTGGATCTGCAGCCGCTGTAGCAGCAGGTCAAGTCTTAGCAACTTTAGGTACTGATACTGGTGGTTCAATCCGTCAACCAGCAGCATACAACGGTATCGTAGGTATGAAACCTACATATGGCCGTGTATCTCGTTGGGGAGTGATTTCTTTCGCATCTTCATTAGACCAAGTTGGGCCAATGACACGTACTGTTGAAGATAATGCCATCATGTTACAAACCATCGCTGGTTATGATGAAAAAGACTCAACTTCAGCACCATTAGAAGTACCAAACTACGTGGCATCTATGAAAGATGGCGTGCAAGGTTTAACACTAGGTGTACCTGCAGAATTCTTCGATGATGCAGTTGATCCACAAGTGAAAGAACAGGTACAAGCAGCGATTAAACAATTAGAAAATGCTGGTGCAACCGTAAAAGAAATTAGCTTTGCGAACTTGAAATATGGTATTCCAGTCTACTATATCATCGCTTCTGCTGAAGCATCTTCAAACTTACAACGTTACGATGGTATTCGTTATGGTTACCGTGCGGAAAACTTCTCTAACTTAGAAGAACTTTACGTTAAAACACGTACAGAAGGCTTCGGGGATGAAGTAAAACGTCGTTTGATGACTGGTACATTCTCAATCGCTTCTGAAAATATTGATGACTACTTCATGCAAGCAGCCAAAGTACGTATGTTAATTAAAGAAGCTTTTGATAAGATTTTTGAAGAAGTCGACTTAATTGTTAGCCCAGTAACCACTGGTACAGCCTTCAAAATTGGTGAAAAATCATCTGATCCAATCGAAATGTACATGGCTGACTTGTTAACAGTACCTGTCAACTTAGCTGGATTACCAGGTCTTTCAATGCCTGTAGGTTTTGATGATAAGGGGCTACCAATTGGTATGCAAATTATCGGTGACCGTTTTGCAGAAGAAAAAATCTACCGTGCAGCTTATGCCGTAGAACAAGTGAACGACGCTTATACAAAACATCCAGCAGAGTAAGAGGGGGAAAAAGAATGAACTATGAAACAGTCATTGGGCTTGAAGTCCATGTTGAATTAAAAACAGAATCAAAAATGTTCTCTCCATCTGCCGCTCATTTTGGAGCTGAACCAAACACAAATACTAACGTAATCGACTTTGGTTACCCAGGGGTTTTACCAAAAATGAACCGTCGTGGGATTGAATTTGCTATTAAAGCTGCTTTAGCTTTAAACTGTACAATCAACCCAGTACAACATTTTGACCGTAAAAACTACTTCTACCCAGATAACCCCAAAGCTTTCCAAACAACTCAATTGTGGCAACCAATTGGTGAAAATGGTTGGATTGAAATTGAAGTCGGTGGCGAAACGAAAAAAATCCGCATCGAACGTCTACATTTAGAAGAAGATGCTGGTAAAAACATTCACGGTAGCGGTTCTTCATTAGTGGATTTAAACCGTCAAGGTACACCATTATTGGAAATCGTATCTGAAGCTGACATGCGTTCTCCAGAAGAAGCATATGCTTACCTAGAAAAAATCCGCGAAATCATCCGTTTCACAGGCGTTTCTGATGTGAAAATGGAAGAAGGTTCTATGCGTTGTGACGCCAACATTTCTTTACGTCCTTACGGTCAAAAAGAATTTGGTACTAAGAACGAATTGAAGAACTTGAACTCATTCAACTACGTACGTAAAGGTTTAGCTTACGAAGAAAAACGCCAAGCACAAGTATTAAACGCTGGTGGCGTAATTGAACAAGCTACTCGTCGTTACGATGAAAACACAGGTAAAACACAATTGATGCGTGTCAAAGAAGGGGCAGCGGACTACCGTTACTTCCCAGAACCTGACCTACCACCATTTACAGTATCTGATGCTTGGTTAGAAGAAATTCAAGCAAGCTTACCAGAAATGCCTGCTGATCGTCGTAAACGTTATGTAGAAACTTATGAATTACCAGAATACGATGCACAAATCTTGACGCAAACCCTAGAAATGTCTAATTTCTTCGATGCAGCTGTTAAAGCTGGTGCGGATCCAAAACAAGCATCTAACTGGTTAATGGGTGAAGTATCTGCTTACCTAAATGATAATGAGAAAGAATTAGACCAAATCGGTTTAACACCAGAATCACTTGCTGAAATGATTCTATTGATCGAAGATGGTACAATTTCTAGCAAACAAGCGAAGAAAGTATTCAAATCATTAGCTGACAAGGGTGGCTCTGCGAAAGAAGTTGTTGAAGCTGAAGGCTTAGTACAATTATCTGACCCAGCACAATTGTTACCATTGATTACTGAAATCCTTGATAACAACCAACAATCAATTGACGACTACAAAGCTGGTAAGAAGAAAGCCACTGGTTTCTTAGTTGGTCAAATTATGAAAGCAACGAAAGGGCAAGCAAACCCACAAGTTGTAAACCAATTATTAACCGAAGAATTGGATAAACGTTAATTTAATGCATTGATTTCTTGCTACATTTGAATATTCAGACAATATGAAGGCTCTCCTAGGTGTTACTGAATGGTAATACTGTAGGGGAGCTTTTTTCTTTGGCATGGGTGTTTCGTGCGGAATTTAGTGGGCATTCAAATATGAAATCTCATAGTAGAAAAAAGGACCAGATATTCAAAAATGGGCAGGTCATATTTGATAAAATGACGCCAAAATTCAAATATGAAATTTCATAATCGAAAAAGAGGCCAAATATTCTCATATGAAATTGCGTACTTGATAGACCAAATATATGCATAAAATATGGGCACTGATATTTGACAAAAGTGGGTGAGAAATCAAATATGAAACCCCATATTTGAAAAAAACCATAAAAATTCAAATATGAGCATTCATTCTTGAAAAGCGATACTGCAGGACTATAAAAAACATATAGTTAATCAAAGAACTTCAAAAGGAAAGTGTTGGTGCACGGACACCAACACTACAAGACAATCTAATACTCATCAAAAAAGTCGTATGCTGCATTCAAACTGGCATACGACTTTTCCTATTTATATAGAAGAAACTTGTTTATTTGGCTACCATGCTGTCCACTTGGCGTGGTGTGCGGTCTTGTTCTGGGGTAAATGGGATGTGGACATCGCGCGATGATTTCATGGCGTATTGGATGTTTTTACCGTCTTCTGTGTATTCAATCACGCGGTAATATGGATCGTGGTAGAACATGAAACGGTAGTGGTTGGCTAGGGCTTCGGCCATGTATTTTTCCTTGGCAGAGATTGAATCCATTGGGTAGTCGTCGAGGCCACCCACCCATAGCGGATTTGTATGCACAAATGATAGCAAAATATCTGCCATATGTAGCATGGTTTCGCCGTTTTGTTCTAGTCGGATAATCGCATGGCCTGGACTATGGCCGCCAGAGAATTCCATTGTGATGCCGTCGGTGACTTGGAAGCTGTCGTCAAAAGTGACGACTTGGCCTTGGATGGCTTCCCAATTCTCGCGAGGATAGGTATTTTTCGTACGGGCATTAGGGTGGCGCACAGCATCCCATTCAACGGCTGACATGTAAATCGTAGCGTTGGGATAGGTTGAATGCCACGCGTCATCTGCAAAATAAGTTAGGCCGCTGGCATGGTCGTTATGCATATGCGTCATCATGATGACATCGATATCTTCAGGACTAATGCCGAGCTGATCAAAATCTTCCATAATCCTACCGGGCTTTTCCAAACCAACATTACGCTTGGCTTTTTCCGTAAATTTATCTAGATTAAATGAAGCATCAATCATGTAGTTCATCCCTTGATATTGAATCAAAATGGGATCAGTTGCTTCAGCCACTTGATTGCGGTCATTATATGGATAGTAGCGGCCCCACAAAGTCCGAGGAACAGGCCCAAAAATCGTCCCACCGTCAGTATTAATTAGCGCACCATTTAGCCAAGAAATTGTCATATCGTGAAAAGTATATTGATCTATCATAGTCCTATCTCCTTTTTCTTTGTACGAATCTATCCAACAGTATTCATTTACGCCTGCTCAACAATCATTGAAATACCTTGCCCACCGCCGATACAGAGGGTTGCCAAACCATATTGAGCCTGGCGCTTGGCCATCTCATGAACCAGCGTCACTAAAATGCGCGCTCCGGATGCACCAATCGGATGGCCTAACGCAATCGCACCACCGTTGACATTCACCTTTGTCATATCCGCCTCTAGGTCTGTCAAAACTGCCAGCGCTTGCGAAGCAAAGGCTTCATTGGCTTCAATCAAATCCATATCTTGTATGGTGAGTCCCGACTTGGCTAAGGCCTGGCGGGTAGCGGGTATAGGACCGGTGCCCATAATCGCTGGATCAACACCCGCACTTGCATAACTTTTAATGGTCACAAGGGGCTCGATACCTAAGGCAATTGCCTTTTCTTTGGCCATCAATATTACCGCAGCGGCCCCGTCATTGACACCCGACGCGTTGGCCGCGGTCACTGTACCGCCATCTTTCTTGAAAGCGGGGCGTAATTTTGCGAGCGATTCAGCTGTTACGCCAGCTCGTGGATACTCATCGGTGTCGACCATGGTGATGTTGCCTTTACGGTCAGCTACGGGCACGGGGATGATTTCCGCTTTGAAGCGCCCCTCATTGATGGCAACTTCAGCTTTTTGTTGACTCTCAGCTGCTAAGATATCCTGGTCTTCACGACTAAAGCCATATTTTTCGGCAATGTTTTCAGCAGTCATGCCCATATGATAGCCCTTGAAGGCATCGGTTAAGCCATCGTTGACCATTGAATCGACCACTTTTTGATCCCCCATGCGCATGCCCCAACGTGCACCCGGTAAAATATATGGTGCTTGACTCATATTTTCCGTACCACCTGCAATCACCACATCAGCATCACCAACCATAATACTTTGCGCCGCTAACACAACTGCCTTTAAGCCCGAACCGCAAACCTTATTGACGGAGAAGGAAGGTTTTTCGATGGGGACGCCGGATGCCACTGCCACTTGTCTAGCCATATTTTGACCAAGACCAGCGCTTAAGACATTACCGAATATCACTTCATCCACCTCTTTGGGGTCTAAATCAATCTTAGATAGGGCACCAGTTACGGCAATCTTGCCCAAATCTACAGCCGATACATTTTTAAAGGCACCTCCAAATGAACCAATCGGTGTGCGTTGGGCAGCGACAATAACAACTTCAGTCATGTAAAACTCCTTTCACCATGCTTTTCCTTAAACATGGATACCAATAGTGGTGATTAAGCCAATAAAAAAAGCGAGCCTCGTAAAGGCCCGCTGTGTTACTAGCTAAGAGCCCGCATTCACGAGAAATAGGACTCTTCCAAATGATCTGGAACAATCCTAGTTAGCTAATAATAATAATAATAAAGATGTATGTGTTAGGTTGACTGGAGTCACAGACCACAATTGATCTGTCATATGTTTTTGATTCATTTGCATATTCATTGCGTCCACGCTCCTTTTGTTTTGTTGCTATAACCTTAACATCGATAAATTAAATTATCAAGTGATTTCTCATATAATTTTCATAATGCGTTTTAGGAACTGGTAACAAACATTGGACACATGGGGTTTTTATAGCAAAAAATTTTATCTCTATATTGTGAAAAGGCGTAAATTCAATCCAAAAACAAGCCTGCAAACACATAAAATACATAAATTGTATTTTATTAAGGGACCTCAAAACCACTAATCCCCCTGTGTAAACGATCATGAAATAAGCTTTCCATCATATAAGCGCCGTTATTTTCTTAGCAAGGATAAAATCAGCTTAATGGACATTTGTATTTTTTATACAAATAAATTTGCACAAAGTGACTTGTCAATTTTCAGATAGGGTGTTAATGTTTGTCTCAAGATATTTCTAATCTATTTCTAATATATAACTAAGGAAACAAATCTAGGAGGAATGAACGATGGCATTGGACAAGGTAGATTTTGGAAACGTAAACGAATTACCATACAGACCCTTACGTGCAGGGATTGATCAGGCGGTATTTGCTATGAGTGCTGAGGGTGTGAATATCACATGTAATCGTGTGGATAACGGCAACGAATTAAACCCACATACGCATGCTGATCATCAGCAAATCGCTTGGATTTTACAAGGGGAATGTGATTATTATGTGGACGGTCAACCTTTCCGAATGACAGCTGGTTCGTGGGTCGTCGTTCCCAAAGGTGTGGAGCATTATATTCATGTATACGATAGTCCTGAAACAGTGATTAACGTGGATATTTTTGCACCAGCGCGTGAAGATTATAATGACATTTACAGTAAATTCTTAAAAGAGCAAGGTTATGAAGGTTTTAATATTATCGACTAATAGGGTGTAACGAACAGTGCTTATTAGTGATTGGATTTTGCGATAAAAACAGCCAACTTGAAAGGATGATAGTTATGGAAATGAGAAACCTAGTCAAAGAAAAAATTGAGGAAAAAGGGTATGCAATTGGGGCATTTGTAGCCTCCAGTTCATCCATGAATGTGGAAATTTTAGGCGTGAATGGCTTTGATTTTGCCATGATCGATTTTGAACACGCCCAAACGAGCCTAGAAACAGCTGTGGATATGATTCGTGCGGCTGAATTATATGGTGTTGCACCCTATGCCCGTGTGTATAATCCAGAAGATGGTCCAATGATGGGTCGAATGTTGGACGTGGGGATTCATGGTTTGATGGTACCAATGATTAATACGGCTGAAGAAGCTGAATTTGTCATCCAAAATACCAAGATGCCACCTATCGGGATCCGCGGTAAAGGGATTGGCCGTGGACCACTTTGGGGGGCTTACGAAAACTATAATAACGGTGAAGTAGACGAAAAATCGATGGTTATCGTCCAATGTGAAACACCAGAAGCTGTGGAAAATATTGAAGAAATCGTGCAAGTGCCGGGGATTGACTGTGTTTATATCGGTCGTCTAGACCTTGCCCATGCTATGGGTGTGGAAGATCCGTCTACAAGTCCCGAACTTGAAGCCAATATTCAACGCGTATTGCGTGCCTGTAAAGATGCAGACGTCATTCCAGGTATCTTTACGGCTGGTCCTGAAGATGCAACCAACCGAATTGAACAAGGTTTCCAATTCGTAACGGTATTGAACGACCTTGCCTTCTTCAGACAAGCGACCAAACAACGAATCGACGCTGTACGTCAAGCGGTTGAAGGTGACGAATATCTGGTGACAGACGCAGTATTTTTGAAATAATTTATAGGCAGAATCTAGTGGAAAGAACAAGCGGTTGGGGCAGGTGGTTCCAATCGCTTTTGTTGTCTTGTGAACAAGGTTATTACTGAATAGTTTGAGATTGTGGACAAAAAGTGAAGAGCGTATTCAAATCGTTAGCTATATATTCAAAAATGGGAAGGTCATATTTGACAAAATGATGCCAAAATTCAAATATGAAATCTCATAGTCGAAAAAATGGCCAAATTTTCTCATATGAAATTGCGTACTTGATACAATAAATATAAGCATAAAGTATGGGGATTTATATTTGACAAAATGATGTCAAAAATCAAATNCAATAAATATAAGCATAAAGTATGGGGATTTATATTTGACAAAATGATGTCAAAAATCAAATATGAAATCTCATACTTGAAAAATACCGCAAATATTCAAATATGAAAACCCATACTTGAAAAAACCGTAAATCTTCCAGTATGTGCATTCATTACGGAAAATCCATGCCCGCATGAAAGAAATGCCCGTTTCATAAATAGAAAAAGACCGGACAGATTGATGTCCGGTCTTTTCGTATGCCTATCTATAGTGATTAAAGTTCAACTTGTGCAAAGTTAAGGTGTGCGCGTTTTTCAATGGCTTTTGTAATTTGGTAAGAGATTTCGAAATCGACCATACCATGAACTAGGGTACCAATACCAATTAAGACGATTAAGGTATATAAGAATCCATCGCTAGGTGCACTAACGCCTGTAGCGGTTAGAATATAAACAATTGCGACTTCACCAAGACCGTGTAAAATGTTGACCCATAAGCTGAAAATTGTACGGCTTGCAGTTTTTACAAGGGTCTTAGGAAATTTTTGTAAGTAGTAGGCACCAATTGTTGCGAAAATTAGATGGGTCAAAGCACGAGCTACGATGACGATTGGGAAACCAGCTATTAAGAAGCCAATTGTTGTACCAATTGCAACGATTGCTGCAGTCGAAGGTTTTCTGAACATGGCCATGTCAACTGGCACATGTGAACCAAGTGTGAATGATGCGGGGCCAATCACGACTTTAAAAGGCATAATCATTGGAATAAAGATACCAATCGCGGTCAATAGACCAGTAATCGTTAAGTTTTGTGTTGTTTTTTTAACCTCATTGCGTTGCATGTGTAATCCTCCCAAAGTTTGTTTTTCTCCATCATACGCCCTGAATAGTAGAGGTGTCAAGACAGGTGTCTTGACATACGAGAAAGATACAATTGATACTAACCTAGATTGATTCGTCTAGCAGGATGCCTGCAGCGAATAAGTCGCGTTTAATCTCATCAAATACGGTTTTATCTGGTGCAGTAATCGTATGTAAATGAATCCCATTCGTCAATGATGACAACATGGCACCTTTATGGCTAGCCATTTCTGCGGTGAAATGTGTAATATCGGCATGCGATTGAATGGTCAATGTGGCCTTGATGATGCCATAGTAAGGGTGATCAATTTCAATGTTTTCCACCCAGCCACCTCGGTCAACGATCATAGCTAACTCATTGACTACCTGGTCAGAATCGTGTTGGCAGACGATTTTACCTCGGTAACGGCTGTTATCCTGGGCGGTGGCTTTTGTGGCTAATAGATAGCCTTGATTGGTTGCGATGATATCGTGGTCACTAGCGCGTAAAATCGCTACATCGCCTACAATAATCTGGCGACTGACTCCGAAGGCATCGGCTAGGGTATTGGCTTTTAGTGGTCCTCTTGCATTGGTTAGGGCATTTAATAATGCGTCTCTTCTGTCGGCTGCTTTCATGCTATCTTCTCCTTTGAATCTTGCTTAAATTATAGCATATGCAGGCCTTTTCACCACGCGCTTTGGTCATGAGCATTCGTTTGAAATCGCGTGTGACTTATGTCAAATGATAGGCCACAAGATGCCGGGGATTTGTGACTTGTTTGTGGGAAAAAGGCACACATGGTGAATAGTAGTGACTTATCTACCAGGATTTGTCATAGGTTAACCAGGTATGTGACTTACCCGGAAATATCAGTCACCTGTGATAAAGGTTAGTGGACTTTTGATGTCTAATACGTCACTTTTCATACTAACAACAGGCCACTCATGATTGGCGCTGAATATTTTCTGGATAGGTGCATCAAGTAGGCTACTGCACGTCAGCAAATGTTGCGGTATAAATGAAGCAAGGTGTTAAGTGATAAGAATAGCCAATCACGAGTGTTCGTCAGGTGATTTCAAAGAATCAGGCCGCCCCGTTGACTGAAGGTGGATTCATGGTAAAATGAAAAAGCAGTTAGAAAAGTACAGGTTAAAAATAATGAATCATAGAAAAGGAAGTTATTGAAATGGCAAAAGTTGAAAGTTTTACATTAGATCATGATGCAGTAAAAGCACCTTATATCCGCGTGGCGGGGGCAGAAACAGGACAATTAGGCGACAAATTATCTAAATTTGACGTGCGTTTCTTACAACCAAACGAAGATTCTATGCCGACAAGTGCCATCCATACCTTGGAGCATTTATTAGCAGCTTACACTCGTGACTACCTAGATGGCGTCATTGATATTTCACCAATGGGTTGCCGTACAGGTTTCTACATGATTGTATGGGGCACACCGTCTGTTGAAGAAGTGGCTACTGTAATGACGAAAGTATTAGAAGATGTTGTGAAAGCAGAGTGGACTGACGTACAAGGTACTGAACGTGGCGAATGTGGTAATTTCCGTGACCATTCGCTATGGGGTGCACAAGAATATGCGAAAGATGTCTTAGCGAAAGGCTTCTCTGTAGATCCATTTGAACGTAAAGTATTAAAATAATCGTCTTTTTCTAAGGAGATTGAAATGGATAGACAAGAGAAAATTCGTATTCTTCAAGATGTGATTCAAATTCAGTCACCTAATGGCAATGAAGAGATTGTGGCCTTATATTATAAAAATCTGCTTGAAGCATACGGGATTGATGCGCGCATTATTCCTTATAGTGACGGGCGTGCCAACTTGGTGGCTGAAATTCATGGTCAAGACCAGGGGAAAATTTTGGCGGTTTCGGGGCATATGGATGTGGTAGATGCCGGTAATGCCGACTTGTGGGATTTTCCACCGTATGCTGCTGAGATCCATGACGGCCTGATTTATGGACGCGGGACAACAGATATGAAGGCTGGCTTAACGGCGCTGATTATCGCCATGATTGAACTGAAAGCATCTGATGAGCCCTTCAAGGGGACAGTCCGTCTTTTGGCAACCGTTGGCGAGGAAGTTGGTATGATGAGGGCTGAACAGCTGACCCAAATGGGATTCACACAAGATATCACAGGTATGCTGATTGCAGAGCCAACGAAACCCTTCTATCATACGAAACATAAGGGTTCTATTCAGTATCAGGTCATTGCACATGGCCGAGCTGCCCATTCTTCAACGCCTGACAAGGGCATTAATGCGATCTTGTTAATCAATGAGTTCATCAATAAGACCAATGCCAAAATGGCAGCCGCAACCAAGTTAGCCTACAATGATACCTTGGGTGCTACTTTAAATGTCTTTACTATGATTGCAGGGGGCAACCAGATTAATTCTGTGCCAGAGGCAACCATCCTATCAGGAAACGCCCGCACGGTGCCAGAGGTGGGCAACGATGTGGTGATTGGTATTTTTAATGAGGCGATTGACAGTATTAATGCCAAAGGTCAGGGGTCATTGGCCTTGAATATTCTACAAAATAATCAATTTGCTGACGGTGCCAATGACTCGGACCTAGTCGCGAGCATCTTAGCGGTTGATCCGGATGCGGAAAACCGCGGGTTGAGTGCCGCAACCGATGGGGCAATTTTTACTGATGTTGACAATGATTTTGATTTTGTCATCTATGGTCCAGGCGATATGGCGGATGCGCATACCATCAATGAAGCGATTGGTGTCGATGAGTATCTTGAGTTTATCGCGCGTTATGGGGCAATTTACCGTTCGTATTTAAATGAATAGGCAACAAAAAAACGGATCGCAAAGATCCGTTTTTTTTATCGTTTTAAAATTATGAGAGATTTGGTATTACTGGTAAAATATGAAGTGTGATTAGCCGAATAATAAGTTTGTAATTGGTACTGTAAGTGGTGATAAAACTACTACAGTGATACCAGTTATAACCATTGATAATCCAGACATTGCACCTTGAACTTCACCCATTTTGATTGCTTCAGTTGTACCCATAGCGTGGGCAGAAGTACCCATGGCAATACCTTGCGCAACTGGGTCGTCGATTCCTGCAAGCTGGTAAACTTTCTCACCAATAACAGCACCGATAACACCTGTAAAGATAACAACGGCGGTTGTGATAGAGACAATCCCACCTAATGAATCAGAAACCCCAACTGCGATGGCAGTTGTAACTGATTTAGGAATCAATGTACCAACCATTTCTGGTCCGAAATTGAAGATTAACGCAAAAATATAAATCATTGCTGTATGGATAATCACACCTGTTAAAATCGATAAGATAATTGGTTTCGCATATTGTTTCAAGTATTCAAAGTTCTTTTCAAGTTTCACAGCTAAAGAAACTGTCGCAGGTGTGATGAATAGTTTGAAGAAGCCACCACCGTTATTATCGTAGGTTTCTAGTGGAATACCCGTGAATAAAAGGAATAAAATAATGACGATGATCGAGAAAGCTAGTGGTATAAATAATGGGTTAGGCCATTTTTTATTTAAGTAGTCTGCAAGTAAGTAGATACCAATAGTTAATGTTACCCAAAACATTGAGTTATTCATAAGTGTTTCTAACATAATTGGCTAGTCCCCCATTCTTTCTTTATTTAATTTTTTAGCATCATCACGACGCTTGATTCCTTGAACGCTACGTCCAACTAGAATCATAGTAAGGGTAGTTGTTACTAGCATGATGATAATTAATTGCCACCATCTGTCCGCTAAGACATCGAAATTAGCCATGATACCAACCCCAGATGGTACGAATAAAATAGCCATGTTTGCTGTAATCCATGTTGCTACGCTATCTACTTTTTCAATATCCAATAGTTTAGTGTGTAGCGCGAAGAACATTAGAATCATCCCAATTACACTACCAGGAATCGCAATGAATGATGAAATTAATTCAGAGACGATTGTACCCAATAATGAGAATAGGAAAATCCAAAACAATTGTTTGATGATTTTCATTTTTGTTTCTCCTTATTTCCATTTTTTGTTATTTTTAGAACGATTTTGTATCTCTTATCTATAATAATACTTTGAAAGCGCTTCACGAACAAATTCATTAAATTTATAGTATTATAAATTCTGTTAATATATAATAGAGAGAATTAATAGCAATAAAATGCTTATGACCACGTACATTTTGGAGGTAAACAGTGAATATCCAAGATCTTATTTATTTTAATGATTTAGCGAAAACCCTAAATTATACTGAAACAGCGCACAATTTTTTTGTCTCCCAGCCCACAATTTCATTAGCTGTGAAACGTTTAGAGGAAGAATTTGATACAAATTTGTTCAATCGCCAACGATTTAGCAAGGGCATGACCATAACTGAAACGGGTGAATTATTGTTAGATTTTTCCAATAGGCTCGTCTTACAACTAGCAGCGACCAAACAAAAAATTAGAGACACCAGCAACAATGTTGTTTCATTCGGTTTTCTCCCTACTATTGGTGGGGCTTTATGGCCGCGTTTTATTCCACAAGTGAAGAAGGCTAGCCCAGATATTCATTTTTACGAAGAAGAAAGTTCAGATGTCATGTTCGAACTTGTTAAAACCGGGGAAGTACCAATTGCCATTGTCGGCCACGATAAACCTAATATTTCCGATGAAAGCATTCAACAGACACCCATTTTAAAAGAGGCGTTTACTTTGTGGACGAAGGCAGACCACCCATTAGCTAAGAAAAGCTTCATTACCCCAGCTGATTTGAAGGGTGAGACGTTACTGTCTTTGTCACAAGGGTATACGCATCAACGTATTTTCCATGACTGGTTAGCAGCGAACCACTTAGAAGATGAGGTAACACTGCTTTATACTAAAGAGATTAGAACAGCCTTATCAATAGCGAGTACGTCACATATGTTGGCTTTCATGTCCCCAATTATTGCTGACCGACATTTAGATTTGGTCCAATTGACCATTGAAAATGCACCAAAATTCTATATTTCACTCGTTGTGAATACCGCAGAACAATATGGCCACAATCAACGCATTTTTAATGAAGAGATGGCCGATATCGCCTCTGATTTGTATGAACAATTCAGTGCATTAGAAACTAAACGATCAATTGAATAGGGCAGCAGTACAAGTAACGCAATAGATGCGCATAAGTTATGGGACTATTGATAGAAAAGAGTAGGCCAAAATGAGAATCCTTCCATAAAGGGTGGATTCCTTTGTCCTTGTTTTGTCAATCCAGTAAAGCGTGGTAGAATGAAAAGACTGAAGAAAAGGATGATGAACGTGAAACAAAAATATACAACACCTGTACAAAAAAATGATACCTTTGAGGGCACCATTGAAGATTTAACATTCCAAGGATTGGGCGTAGCCAAAGTTGAAGGCTATCCAATTTTTGTTGAAAATGCCCTAACAGGCGAAGAAGGAACGATTTTAGTCGTTTCTGTCGGCAAAAAATACGGCTACGGTAAGATGATTGACTTGAAAAAAGCCTCTCCAGACCGGGTTGAATTAGTTGATAAAGTATCAAGCCAAGTTGGTACTATGCCATTACAACACATGACTTACCAAGCACAACTTGCCTTCAAGCAAAAACAAGTGGCAGATGCCCTACATAAATTCGGCTTGGATAAAGGTCGTACTGTTCACCCAACAGTAGCAGCGGACCAACCATTCAACTACCGTAACAAAGCCCAAATTCCAATTGGCACCAACGAAGAGGGTCAATTATATTCAGGTTTCTACCGTAAAAACTCACACGACATCATTCCTGTTGAAGACTTCAAAATTCAATTACCAGGCATCGATGAAGCAATTGCCACCATCGTTGCTATCTTAAACAAACATAATTTAAAAGGCTACAACGAACAACATCACAGCGGGTTAATCCGTAATCTTGTGATTCGTAAAGGTTACTACACTGATCAAATGATGGTCATCATCGTTGTGAATGGTCATTCATTACCTGAAGAAGAAACCATTGTAAGTGAAATTGTAGAAGCTTTACCAAATGTTGTGTCTATTATGTTGAATGCCAACGTGAAACAAACAAATGTTGTCATGTCAGGCCAACAACATATCCTTTATGGTGCAGACCGTTACGAAGATAAGATGTTTGATTTAACTTACGAAATTTCAAGCAAATCTTTCTTCCAAATTAACACACCACAAGCTGAAAAATTGTATCAATTAGCGATTCGAGCTGCAGACTTACAAGGTGACGAAACAGTTATTGATGCATACTCAGGTATTGGTACCATTACTTTATCACTTGCCCAAAAAGCCAAGACCGTTTATGGGGTAGAAGTTGTAGCTGACGCTGTGAAGATGGCGAAAAATAATGCTGCGAAAAATGCCATACATAACGTACACTTCGAAACTGGCCAAGCTGAAAGAGTCATGGGCGAATGGGTCAAAGCCGGCGTTAAACCAAACGTTGTCGTGGTCGATCCACCACGTAAAGGACTTGATGACTACTTCATCAACTCAACAATTGAAGCAAATCCAGATAAGATTGTTTACGTATCATGTAACCCAACAACGATGGCACGCGACGTTGCTAAATTTGTTGAGGCAGGTTATGACTTCACCGAAGTTCAACCATTAGATATGTTCCCGCAAACTTGGCACGTCGAGTGCGTGGTATTGATGTCAAGGGTTGAGAAGTAGCTCTACTAAAAATACTGATAAATAAAGGGTTTCCAGACATTAGGTTTTTCTCACGGTTACTTTGCCGGAAGAAATAATGTCAGAAAACCCTTATTTTTATTGTTGCGGTAACATATCAACTGCCTTGAAAGTGATAGGGTTGAGTTGATAGGTTAGATATATTAACAGGGTTGAGGAGACAGGATGGATGTAAATTTCCGCTTAATTTTCTTCACTGTTTTCTATTTCTTTCAATGATACCCCGTCTTTCGTTTTCCATTCTACCAGTCCATTTACATGGCCCCCGATGACAAAAGCAGCAGCATATGATGGACTACGGAATAAGATATTTTCTTGAAGTATTCCATTTTCATCTATTTTGGCTTTTTGTCTGCGTTCTTTAATTCCAGGTGGAATGCTATCAGAATCTATAGTTTCTATACGACTGCCTTGTAAGACGACAAAGCCCTCGTTTGTTTGCTTACAGCTTGCCTCAATTACTTGTCCACTCTTACGACTTTTTCGCTTCATAAAGAGAAGCAATTCTTCTTCGGGAGATTCTACAGTGATAGCTGCTTTTGGTTTATCTGTTAGTGGTTCGAATAATTTGTGTCCAAGAGTGCCCATTATAATCTTAGCGTAATCAATGAACTCTTCAAGCTCACTTTCTTTTTCCTCAGTTATATTTCCTGGAGTAGGGTCGTTTCCATTCTTAACCACATACCGGTTTGCCTCTACTGCAAGTCCACAAAAGCGGTTCTCAAGATAACTTATCTCTGTGGGACCAAAGGAGTTATTGGACGTAGTGAATACAACAGCCTCTGTCCAATAATCTTTATCAGGATTTCGCTTATGTTCTATCAACCGACAGAGAAGACCCTCTCCATTTTTTCGTACTCCAGCTTGACCAATATAAACCATATTGTCGTCTGTTTGATCGGAAGTGCCAAATAAGAAGTAAACACCGCTCTGTGATAAATCTTCGCGTCCCTTGCACTTATCTAGTTCTGTTCGAGGTATTTTGTAAGCCACGCCTGTCCAATTAGCAAGAGTACACTTTATTCTCCCGTTTGGTGTGCCATCCATTAAAAACAGATTTATACTTTTTCCTCGTTTAGCCATAATCCTTTACCTCCCTCGTAGCAGCTTATTTGTTATTTGAATCATTGGAAGGAGTTTCAAATGGCTTTCCTTCAGGGTTATACGTTAAATTGAAAACAAGATCCGACAGCCATTTCTTAAACGAAGGATTATCATTAAACTGCTTAAATAACTCCATATTATCGGCCATTATACTAAATATAACAGACTGAAGGGCACGTTCACTTTCCATACGCGCATTTTGCTTGTCTGAATTTTTCATTGCGTTAATATAGCGCTCGTCTTTTGTAACCATTCCTGGTATTTCTAGAATTTGGCGGCGAACATTATCAGCATCGTTCCAGTCTATATTGCCGAACAAGTCATTAAATGATGAAAGAATGCTAGAAAGCAAATCCATTTCTGGCTCCACTATGCCACCTACACGACCAGCAGGTACAGGGCCAATCTCAGCGTCAGCATCATCTAATACAAGAGACATAGAATCACGAGCTTCCACTCGGTAACTATCTAAATCAATTGAATCTAGTATCCCTTGAGATAAATCATCTTCCTTGGGAGAAGGAAGTTTAGGTATTAATAAATTTAAAAATATTGATAGCTTTTCCCATTCTGCATTACCGTAAGGAAGAATAGCTCCAAGAAAGCCGTATGTTCGAACAAATGCTTTTGCTGCACTTTTGAATTCAATTTTCCCTTCGTCATCCAGCTCTTTGTAAATAGCAGTACATGCATCGAGGATAGGATCTAACCTATCGCGATCTGCACCATTTAAGTAAAGTTCAACAAGCGAATCAACATGCCCATTTTCGTATACTTGATGGGCTTCCATAATTGCTATGAGATCATAAAGCTTGTTGGGATCAGTTTCATTAGACAGAATAGTTGTCCGATAATATTTTGAGAATGCTGCTTCAATGGTCTCTGTTTTATTTGCAAAATCAAGTACAAAAGTATCATGTTTCTGTGGATGAGAGCGGTTCAGTCGAGATAGAGTCTGAACAGCCTTTATATCAGATAGCATTTTGTCAACGTACATTGTATGGAGTAGTGGTTCATCATAACCCGTTTGGAACATATCAGCCACTATAAGAAATCGATATGGATCCTTACGGAACACTTTCTCAATTGTATTATCTGGGAAGCCATTAATTGCTGCAGAGGTTAAAGTTTTACCACCATATTCTTTTTCCCCAGAAAAAGCAATAATAGCTTTATAAGGACTACGCCTGTCAGCAAGGCATTTATTAATTGCGTAATAGTATTCTATACAGCGCTCTATACTACTCGTAACCACCATAGCTCGCGCTTTTCCTCCGATTTTCCCTTTTGAAATAACCTGATCATGAAAGTGGTTCACCATGATTTCTGCTTTTTGTGATATGGCAAATTTATTGCTTTCTACAAATTGACGGAGTTTCTTTTGTGCTTTTTTCTTGTCAAATAAAGGATCATCTTCAATGGTTTTAGCAAGCCTGTAATAACTGTCAACAGGGGTATAGTATTTAAGTACATCTAAAATAAAACCTTCTTGAATTGCTTGCTTCATTGTATATACATGGAACGGACGATGTTTAATTTCATCTCCGTCTTGGTATGGGATACCAAACATTTCAAGGGTTTTGTTTTTCGGAGTAGCGGTAAATGCAAAATAGCTGGCGTTCTTCAGCATTTTGCGTCCTTCCATAAGACGGTTGATTTTATCTTCAAAATCTTCCTCTTCTCCAGTAACTTCACCTGATAATACAATATTCATCTTAGCCGACATGTTACCGCTCTGTGATGAATGGGCCTCGTCAATAATTATGGCGAAAGAGCGCCCTTTGTGTTCTGAGCCTATACTATCAAGAATAATAGGAAACTTATGGACAGTAGTTATTATAATTTTCTTACCGCCATTGATTGCCTTCCTTAAATCATCAGAGTGTTCTGCCCATGCTACAGTGCTAGAAACCTGCATAAACTGTTTTATCGTATCCCGAATTTGTTTATCAAGTATTACACGATCTGTAACAACGACCACAGAGTCAATGATGGCTTTGCCATTCTTTTCGAGCCCTACGAGTTGATGAGCCAGCCATGCAATAGAATTTGATTTTCCACTACCTGCACTGTGTTGAATCAGGTATCTCTGGCCAACACCATTATGACGTACATCTGCAAGGAGACTTTCAACAGCAGACAGTTGATGGTAACGTGGGAAAATTTGTGTATATGTTTTCTTTTTTGTTTCCTGGTCTACTTTTTCAACAACTTGAGCGTAATTTTCGATTATATGTGCAAGCATATATTTCTCAAGGATGTCCTTCCATAAATAATCTGTCATTATACCAGAAGGATTTGGAGGGTTGCCGGCACCATCATTGTACCCTTTGTCAAATGGCAAGAACCAGGAAGCTTTACCATCAAGCTTAGTACAGAACTTGACTCTTGCATCATCTACTGCAAAATGAACCATGCAGCGTTTAAATTGGAAAAGCAGTTCTTTTGGATCACGATCAGTTTTGTATTGATAAACCGCATCATCAACATTTTGCTTTGTAAGTTGATTCTTAAGCTCGCATGTTATAACAGGCAAGCCATTGATAAAAATGCACAGATCAAGCGCAAGACGAGTCGCGTCCTTTGAATATTGGAGTTGTCGTGTAACGCTGAAAATATTTTGCTCAAATAGAGCTTTTGCTTTTACGTTCTTCTCACTTGGTGTTAGATAAAACATAACCAGGTCGGCAGGATAAACCTTAATTCCATTACGAAGTACATCAATAATTCCGCGTTTTGCTATTTCACCACGCAGTCGGGTTAGAAACTGAGCCTTTTTTAAGTCGCTTACCATCCGTCTTTTCATTACTGATTGTTCTGGTGAGGTGTTCTTTACAGATATGCTTTTGCAAGGTGGTTCTGTTGCTACGGGCTGGATTGGTCATGTATCAGAAATTAAGTGGACGTTGGATGGGTAGGTGGTGCAGATGCCAGTTACATTTACCAGGTTTGCTGAGACGATTCATTGTAAAGAGGATAAACGAGTAGTAAGCGTAACAGTGAAACTACTTCTTGGAGATTGCACAGGTACTGTTTATTTCACTGATATTCAGGCTCAGGAAGGTGATCGTCTAACCGGTTATACAATTAATACAGAAACGATGCTTCAAAAATTCCGGGAGGGCGGTGTTATTGTTCCCGCTCGTTTTTATAACGGAGTGGTTCGTAGCGGAGAGACGGTTATTCTCTTCAATCTGGGTTCAACTTCCACAGGTCTTGACTGTCATATCTATCCTATACAGAATATGGCTGCGGGTAGTATCCAATTGTCTCAAGGGGCAGGGGCGCATAGGGTAAAGTTTAAAGAGGTCGCTAGCCCAGGCGATACCTTTTCACTACTAGCATCAACCAGACAGTGTTTAAAGAATGGAAATCCAACTGATAAGGAAGGATTTTTTCAATATACAGCATCCGGTGATAGCAAACATGTGGTGAAGCTAGAGGACAGAAAATCAGCTCGGTTATTGTTCGAATTTCAAGAAATGCAGGAAGGAAGTGAGCGCCCTTGATTGATTACCTAAAAGGTAAGCGGTGCATGGTTTGGAGTTTCATGGGAAATGCCCGCATGTATCAGGCGCTACGAGACTATGGCGATCGAATTGATACGGTGGGTATTTTTACTTTTGAAGTGGATATCACCGGGACCATAACAGAAACAGGAACAAGCATATCCAGTATGCTTACTTACATTAACCGCTGGCCTCATATCAAATGGCTACTTACAATCATGAATCATGGTACGGCTTCTATTTTTACAGCCCTTAGAAATAACACCAATGGTGCAAAGGATAAATTTCTTACTGAGATTATTCGCATCATGAATAAGTATCCTTGGTGTGCTGGAGTGGATATAGACTTGGAACGTGGAGGTGGCTATGAAAACAAGGATGCTGCTAATGATCTATTTCGAGACATATATAACACTGTCAAAGCCTATGATTCTTCGAAACTCGTAAATATTTGTCTACCGGGCATGACTGGAGTACAAGGCTCGGTTGGTGGCGAAAACTGGTGTGTTTATGAAGACTTGAATCCCTATTGTGATACAGCAACGATTATGAGTTATGGCATGGCATGGGCAGGATCTGCACCGGGTCCGGTATCTCCCAGGGATTGGTTGGAAGGCATTTATGATTATGCAGTCCGGGTTATGACTCCTGAAAAAATTTTTTTAGGACTGCCTGCATATGGTTGGAACTGGAGAATCCACGATACACCAGAAAATCTGGGCATCACTTATCGTGGGATTTCAAACACATATTATGCGGCACAGCTTTGGATGACAGGGGGATATAACTTTACAGATGATGGACCACCACAGCCCATGATTCCTATCATAGCGTATTGGGATGATTATGATAAGGTGCCTTGGGCCTTGCCACATGTGTATGACTACATGGAAGGCTGGGATGCAGTTTCAAGAACCTATCCTTTACTGGGTGAAACTTATAACCGTCGCAGGTATTTGACTGCCTACAGCAAGCAGCAAAAAACTGAATTTGGCACGATATATGTAGATCGTAGTGGCGGAACCCCTGATAGCTATACTGATAATGTATCGGTTTCTTCTCAAATGATAACACTTGGTGAAGAAGGTGAAGCCGAATACGAATTTGAAATTTCATCTGCTGGTATTTATGATGTAGCCATTCGCATCTCATTTCCCTTCTGGGATAAGAATAGTATTCATGTTTCACTTGACGGGACAAGTAAGGTATTTAGCGAGAATAGGCTGTGGTGGCCATACTGGCGAACAACTTGTTGGCTTTCTTTGGTTTCTGGTGTATTTCTTTCAGCTGGTATCCATACTGTCAGCGTTAGTACCTCAGTACCAGGTGTGCAGTTCTATGGATTTCGAGTATGTTCGAGTTTTTCTGAAGAACCTTCTGCTGGAGAGGCAGAGTTTATGCTATCCCCTCGCAAATTTAAAGATGTGAACGGTTTAATGGCTGAACCCGATAAAGGTTTTATATTGACCACTGAGGTGCTACGCAGAAAGCCTGATTCAGCACTAATTTGGTATGAAGACTTCAGAGATGACAATCCACTTCCCTCCAGCTACTGGACAGCACTTAGCGGCGAGTGGCAGGTATGGCAAAATCAAAATGATCCCGCCAGTCGTCCCTATTCGCAGCTTGACGGGTATGGCCAAGTGGCGTGGAAGTATAGCGGATTTTCAGATGTTCATTTGCGGGCAAGGTTGGCCTTTACTCCAGAGGGAAGTGGTCGTGCAGGCATTTTTTGTGGTAATGTCTTTTGCTGTTTAAACTTTAATACACAGCGTATTGAACTATATAATGGTTCTTCTCTAATCGGCAGTTATGCCACTGAAATCGTTAAAACGGCATCAGCAGATCTTCGCTCAAATCCAAGAATGTACACCATTGAAATGAGGATACGAGGTAACTCTGTGAGGGTTTATTCTGGAGCAAGCAATGTTTTGCGCTTTACAGCGACGCTTAGTGGTTTTTCAGGAGGGTATGCCGGGGTTCGGTCTGATGGACGTATTCTATGCGAATTACTTAGACTGGGAGATGCCTGGACTTATGAACCTTATGAAAGGTTTGATGTAACCTTCCCGGATGGAACCACAACTGAGTATGGGCGGCTGGCAAGAACCGGTGTAACATGGGATAGTGAGTTTCAGGTTTTCACAGTTAACAATGATGTGGAGGAAGCTTCTACACGAAACCAGGACATCTCTATGGATTATGATTTCTTCCATTCAGGGCTTTTGCCGCTGGCCTGTGGAAATGATTATTCAGTAAAAATCGTGCCCAAGGACATCAATGTCTGGATTTCACGTTTGTTTCTTGGAGATGCTGACGGTTTTTCTATTCTTTATTATCAGGATGTAGACAGCCTTGTTTATTGGGCAAACGAGGCAGCGTATCGATGGAAGCTTAGAGGAATTGCCATATGGTCTTTAGGACAGGAGGATATGAGACTTTGGGAGGCACTGCCTAAACAAATATAATTAACGATTCAGGAGTGTTTGCGAAAAATTGCAGGCACTCTTTTTATATATTCACCAATCATGAAGGAGGTAAAAATCATGAAGGAAATATGGAATTGGGTACAAGCTGCACTTACAGCATTTGGTGGATTCTTGGGCTGGTTTTTAGGAGGTTTTGATGGTTTTTTATATGCATTAGTGGCATTGATGGTAGCTGATTATATCACTGGTGTCATGTGTGCCATTGTTGATAAGAAGCTATCTAGTGAGATCGGATTTAGGGGCATCTTTAAGAAGGTGCTTATTTTTGTTTTGGTCGGAATTGGACATATGATTGATACGAACCTTATCGGAGAGGGTAGCGTGCTCCGGACAGCCATTATCTTTTTCTATTGCTCCAATGAAGGAATATCTATGCTAGAAAATGCTGGTCGACTAGGACTGCCAATACCAGAACAGTTAAAAGACATTCTTGTACAGTTGCATAACAAAGGAGGAAATGAGTAATGAATCTGAGGAAACTTATTCTAACTGAAAATGCGTGTTATAAGGCAGGCAGAAAGATTACACCGAAGGGCATTATGGTTCATAGCACTGGTGCAAATAATCCGTATCTTCGTAGATACGTTGGACCGGACGATGGCCTGTTGGGTGTAAACGAGTACAACAATCACTGGAATCAGGATAAACCAGGTGGGAGGCAAGTATGTGTTCATGCATTCATTGGAAAGCTTAAGGATGGTTCAATTGCCACTTATCAAACCCTGCCATGGAACCATCGTGGATGGCATGCAGGTGGAAAGGCAAACGATACTCATATTGGTTTTGAAATCTGCGAGGACGGTTTGACCGATGCCGCGTATTTTAATGCGGTTTATAAGGAAGCGGTAGAACTGTGTGTGTATCTCTGCAAGCTCTATAACTTGACCGAAAAAGATGTTATTGGTCACTGTGAAGGATATCAAAAAGGCATAGCAAGTAATCATGGCGATCCGAAAAACTGGTTTCCAAAGCATGGAAAAGGCATGGATACCTTCAGAGCGGATGTGAAAAAGCTATTAAGTGAAGGAGAGAAGCCTGCAGAACAGGAGAAAAAGAAATATTATCGTGTGCAAATCGGTGCCTATTCTGTAAAAGCCAATGCGGAAGCGCAACTTGCCAAAGCTAAGAAAGCTGGTTTTACCGATGCCTTTATTAAGTACGATTAACGAACAGCTAATTTTTATGACCCGAGGAGTATAACAGCTCTTTGGGTCATTTTTTTTGCCTTTTAGGGGTTCGAATCATCAAGGATTTTTGCATATAGGTGCAGGGTTTTCCCTGTAGAAATGGAGGTTGCCTATATGCAGATAACTAAAATTACAGATAAACAAGATTTACTATTAAATCCAAAAAAGAAATATTTAAGTGCTGAGGTGCTTCAAAGAGAATTTGATTATTATAGAGCAGAAAAATTGCTTAGAAAGATGCTCGAAAAAGGCTTAATAACGGAAGTGGAATTCAACAAAATAGACGCACTAAATCGCCAAACTTTCTCTCCATTTTTGAAGGAGATAATGCCCTCAAATCGTTGATATATAAGGGTTTCAGAGGTAATATGTGACCTACCAAGAAGGAGGTGAGAGGATGAAAAAGATAACGAAAATAGAAGGAAATACGGCCAACTCTTTTATTAAGCCAAAAACACGAGTAGTTGCCTACTGTCGAGTTTCTACAGGCAGTGATGAACAACTTGTCAGCTTGCAAGCACAAAAGGCCCATTATGAGAGCTATATAAAGGCTAATCCAGAATGGGAATACGCAGGCTTATATTATGACGAGGGTATCAGCGGCACGAAAAAGGAAAACCGCTCTGACCTACTTAGAATGTTATCAGACTGTGAAACTGGGAGAATTGACTTAATTATTACAAAGTCAATTAGCCGATTTGCCAGAAATACTACAGATTGCTTGGAGATGGTTCGAAAACTGATCGACCTTGGGGTTCATATCTATTTTGAGAAGGAAAACATCAATACGAGTTCAATGGAGAGCGAATTGATGCTCTCCATTTTAAGTGGGCTTGCAGAAAGTGAGTCAATTTCCATTTCCGAAAATACGAAGTGGGCCATTCAAAGACGATTCCAAAACGGAACCTTTAAAATTTCCTACCCACCATATGGGTATCAAAACATTGACGGTCAGATGATAATAAACCCCAAGCAAGCTGAAATTGTGAAGTATATTTTTGCAGAGGTATTATCGGGCAAAGGCACACAGAAAGTTGCAAATGATCTTAATCAAAAGGGTATCCCTTCAAAAAGAGGTGGTCGTTGGACAGCTACTACGATTAGAGGGATTTTGACCAATGAAAAATATACTGGCGATGTTATTTTGCAAAAGACTTATACTGATAGCCATTTTAACAGGCACACCAATTATGGTGAAAAAAATATGTATCTAGTAGAAAACCACCATGAGGCAATTATCAGCCCTGAAGATTTTGAAGCTGTAGATGCCATTCTCAATCAGAGAGCCAAGGAAAAAGGAATCGAAAAACGCAACAGTAAATATCTAAACCGATATTCCTTTTCTAGCAAAATTATCTGCTCGGAATGTGGCAGTACCTTTAAAAGACGGATTCATTCATCTGGTACAAGAAAATACATTGCTTGGTGCTGCAGTAAGCATATCAGCAATATAACGGAATGTTCCATGCAGTTCATTCGAGATGAAGATATAAAGACTGCATTTGTTACGATGATGAATAAACTCATATTCGGTCAGAAGTTTATATTAAGACCACTTTTTCATGGGTTACGTAACCAAAACAATGCAGCGAGTTTTCGTAGAATTGAAGAGTTGGAAACTAAAATTGAAAACAACATGGAGCAGAGCCAAGTACTGACAGGTTTAATGGCCAAAGGGTATCTGGAACCTGCTCTGTTTAATAAAGAAAAGAATGCACTGGAGGCAGAAAGAGAAAGGCTTCTTGCCGAAAAGGATCAACTTACTCGTTCCGTCAATGGCAATTTTGCTAAAGTAGATGAAGTTGACCGTCTGCTTAAGTTTGCCACTAAGTCCAAAATGCTCACAGCTTATGAGGATGAGTTGTTTGAAGATTACGTAGAGAGGATTATTGTCTTTTCACGGGAGGAAGTAGGTTTTGAATTAAAATGTGGAATCACATTGAAGGAAAGGTTGGTGAATTAGATGGGTCACACACCCTATGGATATAGAATTGAAGATGGAAAAGCTGTTGTGGATGAAAAGACTTCTGAGCAGGTAAAAGAATTATTTTCCGGATACTTGGCAGGCCTTTCTTTGAAGGAAGCTGCTAAAAAAGCTGGGATAGATTGTTATCATGCCACAGCAGGTAAGATGTTGCAGAACAAGCACTACCTAGGCGATGAATTTTACCCTCCCATTATTGATGAGGAGACATTTGAAAAAGCCAGAGAAGAAAAACGAAAACGAGCAGAAAAGCTCGGGAGGATAAGGGAACCTAAAGATGAACCGAAAACGGATTACCCTGTAAAGTTCAAAGCAAAACCTCTGGTGCAAAAATATGAAGACCCATACAAGCAGGCGGAATATGCCTACAGTTTGATAGAAAGTGAGGTGTAACAAGTGGCAGTGAGTAGAAATGTCACAGTGATTCCGGCAATTAAACGAGTCGGAAATAATAAAACTAGTGAGAGCAAACCCAAAATACGAGTGGCTTATTACTGTCGTGTTTCAACGGATAGTGAGGAGCAGGCTTCAAGTTATGAAATTCAGATTGAACATTATACAAACTATATTAAGAAAAACAAGGAATGGGAATTGGCAGGGATTTTTGCGGATGATGGTATCACAGGTACAAATACCAAAAAGCGTGAAGAGTTCAACCGCATGATTGAGGAATGTATGGCAGGAAAAATAGACATGATCATTACAAAATCCATCAGCCGATTTGCCAGAAACACGTTAGACTGCCTTAAATACATCCGTCAGTTAAAAGATAAAAACATCGCTGTATTCTTTGAAAAAGAAAATATCAACACCATGGATTCCAAGGGTGAAATTATGCTGACTATTATGGCTTCCCTTGCCCAACAGGAAAGCCAATCCTTAAGTCAGAACGTTAAGCTGGGCATTCAGTATCGATATCAACAAGGTGAAGTCCAGGTCAACCATAAGCGTTTCCTTGGATACACCAAGGATGAAAACAAGCAACTAGTCATCGACCCCGAGGGTGCAGAGGTTGTTAAACGGATTTATAGAGAGTACCTTGAAGGAGCTAGTCTTTTACAAATATCAAGAGGACTAGAAGCAGACGGTATTCTTACAGCGGCAGGCAAAGCCAAATGGAGACCAGAAACACTAAA
The DNA here is from genome assembly GCF_003797145.1 of Aerococcus agrisoli. GTDB lineage: Bacteria > Bacillota > Bacilli > Lactobacillales > Aerococcaceae > Aerococcus > Aerococcus agrisoli. Next base: position 154,163 of record NZ_RKMG01000001.1, read on the forward strand.
AAAGATATTGCAGAATGAAAAGTACATCGGTGATGCCCTTCTACAAAAGACATATACGGTTGATTTCCTTTCTAAAAAGCGGGTCAAGAATAACGGCATCGTTCCCCAGTATTATGTAGAAAACAGCCATGAGCCGATTATTCCAAGGGAGCTTTTTATGCAAGTTCAAGAAGAGATGGTTCGAAGAGCAAATCTTCGTGGCCGCAAAGGCGGTAAAAAGCGAGTCTATAGCAGCAAGTATGCTTTATCGAGTATTGTTTACTGCGGACACTGCGGCGATATTTACCGACGGGTACATTGGAATAACAGAGGCTACAAGTCTATTGTTTGGAGATGTGTTAGCCGATTGGAGGAAAAAGGGTCTGAATGCACTGCTCCTACCATAAACGAGGAAACATTGCAGACAGCAGTGGTCAAGGCTATTAACGAGCTTTTGGCTAAAAAAGAACCCTTCCTCTCAACCTTGCAGAAAAACATAGCTACTGTATTTAATGAAGAAAATGATAATGCCACCGATGATATTGAAGGCAAATTGGAAGAATTACAACAACAGCTTCTTATACAAGCAAAGTCCAAGAATGACTATGAAGAAGTAGCTGACGAAATTTATCGACTTCGGGAGTTAAAGCAAAATGCACTTGTAGAGAATGCAGAGCGAGAAGGGAAAAGGCAACGAATCGCTGAAATGACTGATTTTTTGAATGAGCAATCCTGTGAGTTAGAGGAGTATGATGAGCAGTTGGTAAGGCGGCTTATTGAAAAAGTTACGATCCGCGATGACAGGATTGAGGTGGAGTTTAAGTCAGGTGTGAAGATTGAAGAAATGATATAGATTATTGAGTCAACCGCAATTAAGGAAACTATCGCCTTTGGCGGTATTTCCTCCCTTTATATTTTTTGTGTTGAATATAGAACCTTATTGTGATAAAATATACGCTGATACAAATAAGAATTTAGGAGGAACCGAAACTATGACAGCCTCAATGCGTTTAAGATAAGCTGGCAATAAAAAAAGCAGAATCTATCCCCGATGATAGGCTTTTTTGTTGTGCTTATTTATACGATATTGAGCATTCATTAGTTACGGTGAGGATATAGGTCATTTAACTATACCTTTATTTAACTATGTCTTTATTATGAATGTTTCTATATTGTATGTATGCAGACCAAAAGCCACATTGTGGACTTAGGCCTGCATTTTTTATTGCCTAGAATGCTATTCAAAATAGAAATTCAAGCAAAATAATATGCAGGGGATAACAAAAATGGAAAAATACAACAATTGGAAACTTAAGTTTTATACAATATGGGCAGGGCAGGCAGTATCATTAATCACTAGTGCCATCCTGCAAATGGCGATTATTTTTTACCTTACAGAAAAAACAGGATCTGCGATGGTCTTGTCTATGGCTTCACTTGTAGGTTTTTTACCCTATGCGGTCTTTGGACCAGCCATTGGTGTATTAGTGGATCGTCATGATAGGAAGAAGATAATGATTGGTGCTGATTTAATTATCGCAGCAGCTGGGGCAGTGCTAGCTATTGTTGCATTGTATATGGAGTTACCTATCTGGATGGTTATGGTAGTATTGTTTATCCGTAGCATTGGAACAGCTTTTCATACCCCGGCTCTCAATGCGGTTACTCCACTTTTAGTACCAGAAGAACAGCTTACGAAATGTGCAGGCTATAGTCAGTCTTTGCAGTCTATAAGCTATATTGTTAGTCCGGCGGTTGCAGCATTGTTATATTCTGTTTGGGAATTAAATGCTATTATTGCCATCGACGTATTGGGTGCTGTGATTGCATCTATTACGGTAGCAATTGTACGTATACCTAAGCTGGGTGATCAAGTGCAAAGTTTGGAACCAAATTTCATAAGAGAAATGAAAGAAGGAATTGTCGTCCTGAGACAAAACAAAGGATTGTTTGCCTTATTACTCTTAGGAACACTATATACTTTTGTTTATATGCCAATTAATGCACTATTTCCTTTAATAAGCATGGAATACTTTAATGGAACACCTGTGCATATTTCTATTACGGAAATTTCCTTTGCATCTGGAATGCTAGCAGGAGGCTTATTGTTAGGAAGATTAGGGAGCTTCGAAAAGCGTGTATTACTAATAACAAGTTCATTTTTTATAATGGGGGCCAGTTTAGCCGTTTCGGGAATACTTCCTCCAAATGGATTTGTAATATTTGTAGTTTGCTGTGCAATAATGGGGATTTCGGTGCCATTTTATAGCGGTGTGCAAACAGCTCTTTTTCAGGAGAAAATTAAGCCTGAATATTTAGGACGTGTATTTTCTTTGACCGGAAGTATCATGTCACTTGCTATGCCAATTGGGTTAATTCTATCTGGGTTCTTTGCTGATAGAATCGGTGTAAATCATTGGTTTTTACTATCAGGTGTTTTAATTATGGGCATTGCCATAGCTTGCCCGATGATAACTGAGGTTAGAAAATTAGATTTAAAACAAAATTCATAGGAGGGACATATTTATGTATTTAATTTTCATGTAATTCTTCCTGCTAAAATCGCAGGGTTTTCCCTGCGTACAAGCAAATGAAAACGTGCGATTATAGACAGGAGGAAAATGTTATGGAATTGATATTAAAAGCAAAAGACATTCGTGTGGAATTCAAAGGACGCGATGTTTTAGATATAAATGAATTAGAAGTATATGATTATGACCGTATTGGTTTAGTAGGAGCAAATGGTGCAGGAAAAAGCACTTTACTCAAGGTACTTTTAGGAGAATTAACTCCCCCAGGATGTAAAATGAATCGTCTGGGTGAACTTGCCTATATTCCCCAGTTGGACGAAGTAACTTTGCAGGAGGAAAAAGATTTTGCACTTGTAGGCAAGCTCGGTGTTGAGCAATTAAATATACAGACCATGAGCGGTGGTGAAGAAACAAGGCTTAAAATAGCACAGGCCTTATCGGCACAGGTTCATGGTATTTTAGCGGATGAACCTACGAGCCATTTAGACCGTGAAGGAATTGATTTTCTAATTGGACAGTTAAAATATTTTACAGGTGCACTGTTAGTTATTAGCCATGACCGCTATTTTCTTGATGAAATAGTAGATAAAATATGGGAACTGAAAGATGGCAAAATCACTGAGTATTGGGGAAACTATTCTGATTATCTTCGTCAGAAAGAGGAAGAACGCAAGAGCCAAGCTGCAGAATACGAACAATTTATTGCGGAACGTGCCCGATTGGAAAGGGCTGCGGAGGAAAAGCGAAAACAGGCTCGTAAAATAGAACAGAAGGCAAAAGGTGCCTCAAAGAAAAGAAGTACTGAAGGGGGAGGCCGTTTAGCTCATCAAAAATCAACAGGAAGTAAGGAAAAAAAGTTGCATAATGCCGCTAAGTCCCTAGAGCATAGGATTGCGGCATTAGGAAATATAGAAGCTCCAGAAGACATTCGCAGGATTCGTTTCAGGCAAAGTAAAGCATTGGAGCTCCACAATCCATATCCTATTGTCGGTACGGAAATTACTAAAATATTTGGAGATAAAGTATTGTTTGAAAATGCATCTTTTCAAATTCCGCTTGGAGCAAAAGTGGCGTTAACTGGTGGTAATGGAACCGGAAAAACAACTTTATTCCAAATGATCTTAAACCGTGAAGATGGAATATCTATTTCACCTAAAGCAAAAATAGGTTACTTTGCACAGAATGGTTACAAGTATAATAGTAATCAAAATGTCATGGAGTTTATGCACGAGGATTGTGATTACAATGTTTCAGAAATTCGTTCAGTGCTAGCATCCATGGGGTTTAAACAGAACGATATTGGGAAAAGCTTAGCTGTTTTAAGCGGCGGAGAAATTATTAAATTGTTGCTAGCTAAAATGCTTATGGGCAGATATAACATCCTACTAATGGATGAACCAAGCAACTTCCTTGACATACCAAGCTTAGAGGCTTTGGAAATTTTAATGAAGGAGTATGCTGGAACTATAGTGTTTATCACCCATGACAAACGGTTGCTTGATAATGTGGCTGATGTGATTTATGAAATCAAAGATAAGAAAATAAATCTGAAACATTAAACTTAAGGTAGTCGCTGGTCAGAATAGTCTTCTCTGGCTGGCGGCTTCGTTGTTAAAGTAAAAAGACTTTTTTTCTTTGGCAAACATTACATTAATGAATATTAAAATAATTTAAATAAGGGAGGTTGGTTATAGGTGGTTGATAATAACACAGTCATGAAATCTGGGAGATGTATAGAATGTGGAGCTAAAGAGACCGATGGTTTTTCATGCCATGAGCTATTCGGGTTCCCTCTTGTATGGGAGCATAATGATCCAAAGCTATATGAGTTACATTTTTGGCTTGTTTCGTGCTATATGATCCAGCATCCTTCGAATTTTACTGAAGAAGGATATACAAATTTAGTAAATCTTTTTATTAACGCTTTTGATAATGATTGGGATACACCATATATTCTTAAGAAAAATCGAGAAATAGTAAAGTCATTAAGCAAAATAACAAACCCTTTACCAAGCAACGCAAGAAAGCGTGAACTAAGACTTTGGCCTATGACAATTGAAGATATATATTTAGGTCGGGAGCAAAATGCAATCGTTAATATTAATAAATGGAAAGAGCAAATAAGAAACGAATTAAGGTAATGAAGTAATTAAAGATTAAAGGAGCTAATATTTTATGATAGGACCAGATAAGAAAAAACTTTATCCAAATGAAAATATAAAGACGGTTTGTTTTATAAGCAATCTACCTAAAAGACCCAATGTGGAGATTGGGGAAAATACCTATTATAGCGATAATAAAAAAACACCGGAGAAATTTTATGATAATATAGAGCACCATTACGAATTTCTAGGGGATAAACTTATAATAGGAAAGTTCTGTGCAATTGCAGAGGGTGTTAAGTTTATTATGAATGGTGCAAATCATAGAATGGATGGAATTACAACCTATCCCTTTAATATCTTTGGCCATGGATGGGAAAAGGTGACTCCTACAATTGAACAACTTCCTTTTAAGGGAGATACAGTGATTGGCAATGATGTATGGATAGGTCAAAATGTTACCATTATGCCGGGTATTAAAATTGGTGATGGTGCGATTATTGCCGCTAATTCAACAGTAGTGAAAAGTGTTGAGCCATATACAATATATGGTGGGAATCCAGCTAAGTTTATCAAAAAACGCTTTAGTGACGAAAAGATTGAATTCTTGCTAAAGCTACAATGGTGGAACTGGAGCGAAGAGGAAATATTTAATAATCTTGAAATGTTAACATCCAAAGCAGGGTTAGAGCAATTCATGAAAAATTCCTAGACTTGGGGCCTTTCTACCACGGCACAAAAGGGAACTTAAATCTAGGGGGTGCTGGAACCTCGATTTAGCTCTAATTATTGCGAGCTAAAGAAGGCAAGCTTCATCTTTAGCTTTGATTGGAACAATAGACATTATATTAAGGAGAAATAGCTTTGAGATTTATCACTTATAGATTTAATTTGAACGGAGGGATTACATGGTAAGTAAAACTGATGCCATTGAGATAATAACATACGCTGAAGAAAATGGAATTAACATATGGATTGATGGCGGTTGGGGAGTAGATGCACTATTAGAAGAAGAAACAAGAGCACACAATGATATTGATTTATTTGTGGAAGAAAGTAATAGTAAAAAGTTTATTGAAATAATAAAAGAAAAAGGCTTTGCGGAAGTTACAGAAGCATATACCACCACATCTCACACGGTTTGGAAGGATACTAAAGGTAGGGTAATTGATCTTCATATATTTAATTTCAACGAAAAAGGATACATTGTTTTTGAAGGAGAAGCATATCCACCAAAAGTGTTTAGTGGCATTGGGAAAATAGGCGATAAAATGGTTAGATGTATTGATGCTGAAAATCAAGTATTATTTCATCTGGGCTATGAGTATGATGAAAATGATATGCATGATGTAAAACTATTGTGCGAGAGATTTAATATTCCTGTTCCGAGTGAATACAAGTAACTGACAAATTCCAATTTGTCTATTAATAGTGCAATAAATTAGAATTTAGAGGAGGAATAGATATGGCACGTTCAATTAGAGATTCCCTTTCGGGATTTGGAAGTGAACTGTTGGAACGAATAAGAGAAGATAGCAATGCATGGCTAGATGAAGCTGCCTTTGAAGAAAGAGTCATTGGGATTGAAAAGGCAACTGCGGCTCTGAAGGAAGCCAAAGTTGAAGATGAGAAAATCATTTACCTTTTGCAAAAATATTGGGATTTACGCCTTAGCGAGGCAAAGGGATTTTTGCAGCAAGAAAGACACACTGAAGAAAAGTAAAGGATTCCTGTGGTAAACATCCCAAAGATAAATTCAGTTTAACGATACTAATTACATGAAAGGGAATCGACAATACTGTGCACAGATTGTCGGACGGGTAAATGCATCCCCTGATAATATTGATGATGAAAGGAGGTTGTTTGATGGATTCTTTAAGAAGTATGAATAATGCATTGGAGTATATTGAAGAGCACTTAACAGAGGAGATTGATTATAGTGAAGTATCTAAAATCGCATATTGTTCGGAGTATCATTTCAAGCGAATGTTTTCTTTTTTAGCAGGAATAAGTTTATCAGAATATATTCGGAGAAGAAGACTGACGTTGGCTGCACTTGATTTGAAAGATAGGGATTTGAGAATAATTGATGTAGCCGTCAAATATGGCTATAATTCGGCTGATTCATTTTCCCGTGCTTTTCATTCTCTGCATGGCTTTCTCCCTTCTGAGGCAAGGTGTGAGAATACACAATTAAAAGCTTATCCTCGAATGACCTTTCAATTATCAATTAAAGGAGGATGCGAAATGAACTATCGTATTGTTGAGAAAGGACCTTTTAAGTTAGTAGGATTTAAGAAGAGAGTTCCAATTATTTTTGAAGGTGTCAATCCAGAGATTGCAAAAATGACTGAACTTTTAACCATGGATGTTATTAATCAATTAAAAGCAATTTCAAATGTAGAACCTACAGGTATTATTAGTGCTTCCACTAATTTTTCAGAAGGTAGAATGGAAGAGAAAGGAGAATTAGATCATTACATCGGGGTAGCAACATCAAGTAATGAAACTGCAGATTTTGATGTATTAAAAATTGATGCTAGTACCTGGGCTGTATTTGAATCGATTGGACCATTTCCGGAAACACTTCAAAATGTGTGGGGTAGGATATACTCAGAGTGGTTTCCATCTTCAGGATACGAGGCGGTTGAAGGTCCTGAAATTTTATGGAATGAGAGTCCAGACACTGGAAATCCAAAGTATCGAAGCGAAATCTGGATTCCAGTAAAGAAAAAAGACTATTAATGACATCAATGTTTATGATTGAGGGCGCTCTAGTAAGAGTGCCCTTTTCGTAAATGGTACGATTGGTGGATATGTTCCCGTCTACTGACAGTGCCAAAAACGTAGTGGATATGTTTCCGAGAACGGGCAACTTCAAATGACATTCATTCTGTCCTCTCGAGCCATACAGAAGCAGTACTTGTGTTGAGTAAATAATTTTTAGCTTAATGTAATCAAAAAATTAGGCATACTTAACTCCCTCTTGTAGGGGGGAGGTGTGTTTTTTTGTATTTGTAAAAAATAAATAACCATTATTTAGGATCTATTCGCCTAGATAAGTTCCGCAAATTTAGAAAAGGGCATTTATTTTTACAAAAAGATGCTTAATCCACAAAATAGGAAATCTATTTGAACAGATAGATGCCCAAATTTATCAAAAAGGCATTTATTGTATGAAATAAGTCCCCTTACATTGATAAACAATTTGTCGCATTTCATTATGTTGTCGCTTCATTCCTGCTAGGTAGATGGGCAAATCAATTGCTTAAGGATAATCATTTATAAGTGTTGACTTTCGGCATGCCATACTCTAGAATGTGAATAAATATCATTCAGTAAGGAGAATCAATTAGAAATGCGCATTTAATCTCAGAGTAGCTAAACTTAAACCAGGAAAAAACGCTGGGATAAGTCTGCTTATTTGAGAGAATGCCATATCTATTGGGATCCAATTAAGTTTAACTGCTCTTTTTTCATGTCGGTAGCTTTGCCACAGTAAAGGAGTTTTTTTATGTTACAAATTCAATCTTTAAATATGCACCACACACGAAACCACCAACAATTAATTGAAGAAGCCAATTTTGTCATCAATCCCGGAGATCGAGTAGCCTTAATAGGCGCAGAAGGAACAGGTAAAAGTTCCCTACTTCGCTGGATTTATAATCCGAGTCTTACTCCCGAATATATCAATATAACAGGTCAAATGAAAAATGACTTCGGTAAAATGGCTTATCTGCCCCAAGTGATGGACGCAGAGACACTTCAATCAACCATTGATGACTATTTATTCAACCCTGATGATGCAGCGACAACAGATTTTAATTTGTTATTTCAAGCTGCACAAACCTTAGACTTTGACGTTAATGCCCTTGATGGAGGATTGAAAATGTCTCAATTATCGGGCGGTCAACAAATCAAATTACAATTGGTTAAGTTGATGGCCTCAGATCCTGACTTTTATTTGTTAGACGAGCCGAGTAATAATTTAGATTTCGCAACCCAAAAATGGTTGATTCATTTTATTAAGACAACGCCAGCAACCTTCCTTTATGTTTCTCATGATGAACACCTCCTTCAAGAAACGGCAACCAAAGTAATCCATTTAGAGCAAGTGCACCATAAAACGAAGCCTCGGTTTACGACCAAACAAGCCAATTATCAAGCGTATGTAGATGAAAGGCGAGAACGTTTTACCAAGGATACGCAAATTGCCAATAAACAAGTACAAGAATACAAAGGCCTCAAGAAGAAAAACAATGAGATTCAACAGTCGGTTGATCACCAGTTGGAAATCACCAAAGATGTTTCAGTTGGTCGCATGTTAGCAAAAAAAATGAAAAACTTAAAGTCACAAGAAAAAAGATTTGACCGTGAGAAAGGCAATTTTACGGAAAAACCGCTTGCGGATGATTTAATCAATATCGAATTCAATAGAACCAAACCTTTGGATAACAAATTATTGCTAAGCCTTTACCAATATGAGTTGAATGAACCTGTGCCACATTTGATTCAAAACATTCATTTTAATTTTCATAGCCACGATAAGGTTGGTTTTTATGGCGAGAATGGTGTTGGCAAAACGAGTTTGCTAGCAGTTTTATATAATATGCTTAGTCAACGTGAAGATATTCAACTGGGCTACATGCCACAAAATTATCAAGACCAGTTTGATATGGAACAAACGGCGATTGATTTTCTGACAGTGGTTGGTGATAAAGAAGAACATACGCTAATTATGACCGTTCTTGGCAGCAGTCTGTTCACTGTTGAAGAAATGCAACAACCAATTAAACGACTGTCAGGTGGACAACAAGCCAAGCTATTTCTACTGAAAATGAGTATGGAAGGGAGTAATGTCATCTTGTTAGATGAACCTACGCGAAATTTTTCTCCTTTGTCACAAGGGGAATTACGTACCATGTTCCAGGAATTTACAGGTGGCATCATTGCTATATCACATGATTTATTATTTATGGAGGCGGTATGTGACAAGATCTATGAAGTAACGAGCAATGGTCTTCTTGAACATAAAAATAATCAATTTAGCAATTAAATATAGGCACACTCAAATTCCCTTGTAGGGGTGTTGAGTGTGTTTTTTTCGTGCGCTCAATGTAGATAAGGTCCTCAATTTTTCAACCATAGTACTTTTAAAAAATAAAAACCACTTATTCTGAACCTATTTGCATAGATAGGTCCTGCAAATTAAGAAAAGGGCATTTATTTTCCCGAAAAGATGCCAAATCCATAAATTAGGGAATCTATTTGTATAGAAAGATGCCCTAATCTATCAAAAAGGAATGTATTGTATCAAATAAGTTCCACCTTCATCTCAGACAACGCTAATCTAAATCCACCCAAAATGATACTTGTCACTATTCAATCTGTTCGTATACTTAAACATACCATTTAGATGATGAAATCGCTATAATAAGGATAACGATCGACTGCCAAGGGGGATGGAAAGATGTTTAAAGATGGCAAAGTATATTTAGGATTGAGTAGTGACAATAAACCAGTAAGTATGGACTTAGCAATGGCTAACCGTCACGGGTTAATTGCAGGGGCGAGTGGTACTGGGAAGACCATTACAATGAAAGTATTAGCGGAATCATTCGCGGATGCTGGTGTACCAGTATTTATGTCTGATATTAAAGGGGATGTTTCTGGAATCATTGAGGCCGGTGAATCATCAGATAAGATGGAAGAACGGATTGACCGATTTGCCGTGCGTGATATTTTCCAATTTAAAGGCTATACCACAACATTTTGGGATGTGTATGGCCAGCAAGGACATCCAGTTCGGGCAACGATTTCTGACATGGGGCCAGATCTATTATCTCAAGTATTTAATCTAACGGAAGCGCAAGAAGGCGTCCTCAACATCATCTTCAAGATTGCAGATGACAAAGGCTTGTTACTGACCGATTTAAAAGATTTGAAAGCCATGATCGCCTATGTGGGTGAACATCGTAAAGAATTCCTGCTCGATTACGGGAATATCACTAGTCAGTCGCTTGGCGGTATCACACGAGCCTTAATCCCGATTGAAGCCCAAGGTGGCGATCAATTCTTTGGGCAACCAGATTTAGATATTCATGACTGGATTCGTACCGATAGTAACGGCAAGGGAATGATTAACTTACTAAATGCCGTGCAATTGGTGCAAAGTCCTAAATTGTATGCCATGTTCTTATTGTGGTTGATGTCAGAATTATTCGAATCATTACCAGAAGCAGGGGACAGCGATAAACCAAAACTAGTCTTCTTCTTCGATGAAGCGCATTTGTTGTTTACAGATACACCGAAAATTCTTGTCCAAAAAATTGAACAAGTAGTGAAACTTATTCGATCAAAAGGTGTGGGTATTTACTTTGTTACTCAAAGTCCTGCCGATATCCCTGATCCAGTCTTAGCCCAACTATCCAACCGAATCCAACATGCCTTGCGTGCCTATACACCGGCTGAACAGAAAGCTGTGAAAACAGCAGCCGAGTCCTTTAGACCCAACCCATCATTTGATACATCGACGGTTATCTCAACTCTCGGCGTTGGTCAAGCCCTAGTATCTACGCTTGACGGTGAGGGAATCCCACAAATGGTCGAACAAACGGCGATTATATTGCCACAAAGTAAAATGGCACCAGCAGCACCAGAAAACATTCAACAAGCCATGGCCGATGATGGGATGAGCAAGTACGATCAAACGGTTGAAAATGATTCGGCCTATGAATTATTACAAGCAAAACAAGATGAAACACAGGCCGAAGCGCAACTATCTGCAGAACGCGAAGCCTTCGAAAAAGAAAAAGCAGAATATGCCGCAGCTAAGGAAAAAGAAAGTGAAGCCCAAGCGAAAGCAGCTGAAAAAGCGCAAAAACAAGCCGAAAAAGCTGCCGCCGAAGAAGCCAAACGCGCAGAACGTCGCCGCGCCAAAATTGAAAGCCAGGTCATCTCTACAGCAAGCCAACTGATCAAACGAGGCATCTTGAATACCTTGAAGAAGAGCTTTATGTAACATGTTTCGAATGTTTGATTACTCAAAGTTGGCAAAAAAAATAGGTCTCACCAAGTGAAAATTTAACACAATTATTTTAGAGCAGATAGCGCTACGCTATTTGCTTTTTTATTAGAGTTATAAGGAAAATTAGTAGTAGCAGAATATGAAATTTTCAATGATAATAGGTCCTGAATAATTCATACCTCTA
>NZ_RKMG01000010.1 GCF_003797145.1 Aerococcus agrisoli
AAAAAAGGATAGGACATCGCTGTCCCATCCTCATACTTGACGATAGAATAATGGATTAGTTGTTGTGGTATACATCACGTGTGAAGACTTTTTCTGGTACATCTGTTAAATCTTCAGTCATACGGTTCGTAATAATCACGTCAGAAGCATCTTTGAAGGCTGCTAAGTCATTCACGACTTTGTAGTCACCATAAGTGTCTTCTTTCCAAGTTGGTTCATACACAATGACTTCAATACCTTTTTCTGTCAATTGTTTCATGATACCTAATACCGCTGATTCACGGAAGTTATCAGATGAAGATTTCATTGTTAAACGGAAAATACCAACTGTTTCTGGATTTTTCGCTGCAACTGAATCCGCAATAAAGCTTTTACGTGTTTTATTTGCTTCAACGATTGCTGAAATGATGTTATTTGGTACACCTTCAAAGTTGGCACGTAATTGTTTGGTATCTTTTGGTAAGCAGTAGCCACCGTAACCAAATGATGGGTTATTGTAGTGCGTACCAATACGTGGATCTAATGAGATACCATCGATAATTGATTGGCTTTTTAAACCTTTCATTTGCGCGTATGTATCTAATTCATTGAAGAAGGCTACACGCATCGCTAAGTATGTATTGGCAAATAATTTTACTGCTTCTGCTTCGGTTGCATCCATAAACAAGATATCGATATCTTCTTTTTTTGCCCCTTCAGCTAATAAGTTGGCAAATTTGTGTGCTGCTTCAGAAGTATCACCAACGATGATACGAGATGGGTACAAGTTATCGTACAAAGCTTGACCTTCACGTAAGAATTCTGGTGAGAAGATAATCCGGTCAGTACCTTTTGCTTCACGTAATCCAGCAGTATAGCCTACTGGAATTGTAGATNNNTGGTGAGAAGATAATCCGGTCAGTACCTTTTGCTTCACGTAATCCAGCAGTATAGCCTACTGGAATTGTAGATTTGATAATGATTGGTGCTTGTGTATCTTGTGCTAATACATCATCCACAACGCCTTCAACTGAAGAAGTGTCAAATGAATTTGATGCTTCATCATAGTTTGTTGGTGTAGCAATGATCACAAGATCTGTATCCGCATATGCATCATCTTTATCAGAAGTAGCACGCAAGTTTAACTCTTCGTTTGCTAAGTAATATTCAATTTCTTTATCAGAAATATGTGATTGTTTATTGTTTAGTAATTCCACAATGTTTGGATTTACTTCTAATGCCACAACTTCATTATGTTGCGCTAATAAGATTGCATTAGATAAACCGACGTATCCTGCACCTACTACTGTAATTTTCATTTAATTAATTGCCTCCCGCATAAATAATATATATATAATGTTTTTGATTTTTTACATACTTTCATTGTAACACTTGCACTTAATAGTTTAAAAGACATTAAATGTTTTTTTGCGATTTATAAAAAATATTAAACATTTGTTCTCCTGGAAACACAGAAATATACTAATAAAAAAGTCATGTCCTATCCTAGGATCACGACTTTACATTATCGAAACTAAAGAAAACACAACAAAACTAATATTTACACAATCCAATTAATATTTCAAGAATCCAACATCAATCAAGAAAATTATTTTTTATTGATAAATCGTGAAATCATAACTTTAATATGTTTTCTGAATATCAGTATTATAACAAATATATATAATAAATACATTGCTAAACTTGAAAACAGTGAAAATGAGTAATTAATTAGTATAAAAATAATAATTGAGAAAATTAATAGTGGAACTATAAATTTACTTTCTTTTTGTCCTAAACCCAAAGATTTTTCAACATAATTCTCTCCAGAAAATGCCCACATCGTCATGCAAATTAAAGAGACCACAAGTATTACCCTAATATCGTGAACAAAAAAGGCTACAGTATTAGTAACACTCAAATTTAAAATTAAGAAAAATGCATTATTATATAAATACTTCTTCTCTAATCTTTTAAGTCTGGAAAAATTAGCTGTAATCAAACTATTAAATGATTGAAAAATCACTATTGGAAATAACAAAAATAAATATTGTAAAACGTTTATGTACTTAGTAAAAACTAAGCTTACAATCAAATTAATTGGATAATATATTAGTAGTAAAAATAACGAAATTATTAGGAAACCGAACTTCACTTCTTTGTATACCTTACCATATGAATTTGTATCTAAGTTTTTTAAAGAAGGATAAAATACTACAGACATAGCAGAAATCAGTTGAATAGCAATATTTAACGTAGAGTAACCAAATGAAAAATAACCATATTCAACAATCTCAAAATGATTTTGCACTACTATTTTCGGAACAGTCGTCATAAACATTGCAAAAATAGATGCTAACATTAGAGGCAATCCTGCCTTATAATTCTCTTTAATTTCGTCAATATTGTCCTTAACCTTTAAAGATTCACCAGTATTAAATATTAGGTTTCTGACGGTCCACAAATTATAACTCATTGCTAATATTCTGCAAAACAAATTTAAAAGTATAATCCAATAATATGAACTATCTAAAACAAAAAAAATGGGTATTGATATAACGAATAACAATTTTTCCACTATATTTGCTATAGAATAATATTTGAATCTCATGGTCATCTGATTAATATGTATGCAGAATCCATGTATATTGAATATGATAATATTAATTGTTACAAATAGTAGTGTTACTTTTTGATTAAACTCTAAAGGTAGAATTAGTAATATTGCAATACATATAATTGCAGAAACTACTCCCATAGTTATAACTACTCTGAAAAATAAATTGAACAAGTTTTTAGGTAAATTATCTATATTATTACCTGCATACCGGATATTAATACCATCGTTGAAACCTAACATAAAAAAGCCAACAAAACCGCTATAATACAAATATAACTGCCAATATGCATAGTTTTCAACAGAGGTTATTAGAGGGATAATGAATGACATTACTAAACCCAACACCAAAAGTAAAAAATTGGATGAAATCACTGTTAATATATTCTTAAATATTTTAGTATTCATTAATATCCCCCGTTAACTCAAAATTTTTAAACATTTTTTTTCCAGACTTTTTGGTTCACATAATCTGTATAACTTAAAATAATTCTCAAAACTTTATCTGAAACGTTTGGCATGCTATAGTCAGAAACTAGACGTAACGTTTCTCCATTTTGAGAATCAAGAACTGTTAACGCTTGAAGAATTCTTTCTTTTTCTAGACCTACCATCATTACAGCGCCTTCTTCCATCGCTTCAGGACGTTCATGTGCTTCACGTAAGTTTAATGCTTTAAATTTAAGAATTGAAGATTCTTCACTAATTGTACCACTATCACTTAATACAGCTTTTGAGTTTAATTGTAAGTTATTATAATCTGTGAATCCCATTGGTTTCATTAATTGAACCAATTTATTAAATTTAATGCCTTTTTCTTCAATCATTTTTCTTGTACGAGGATGTGTACTAACAATGATTGGTAATTGGTAAATATCTGCAATCTCATTTAATGTTTCAACTAGATGCATGAAATTACGTTCTGAGTTGATATTTTCATCACGGTGAGCTGAAACTACAAAATATTTGCTTTTTTCAAGACCTAGTTTTTTGTATCCATCTGCTGCTTTAATATCCTCAATTTTACTATTTAATACTTCAAACATCGGGCTACCAGTTTTTACGATTTGATCTGCTGGTAGTCCTTCAGCTAGTAAGTATTCACGTGCTATATCTGAGTATGTCAAATTGATATCCGCTGTATGGTCAACAATTTTACGGTTTGTTTCTTCGGGAACTCGTTGATCAAAACAACGATTTCCTGCTTCCATATGGAAAATTGGAATTTGACGACGTTTTGCCGCTATAGCACACAAGCAACTATTTGTGTCACCTAATACTAAGAAGGATTCTGGAGCTTCCTCAACTAAGATTGGATCGATATTAGCTAAAATTTGACCTACAGTTTCCATTGGTGTGTTACCCGCCGCATTCAAGAAGTAATCTGGTTTGCGAAGTCCAAAATCTTCGAAGAAAACTTCGTTCAACTCATAATCATAGTTTTGACCTGTATGAACTAAGATATGTTCAATCGCTTCAGATTCTTCTAATTTTTGAATTACTGCCGCTAAGCGAATAATTTCTGGACGTGTACCAACAACTGTCATTACTTTTAATTTTTTCAAAATTAAACCTCCTCGTAATACGTATCTGGGTTTTCTGATTCAAATACTTCATTTGCCCACATAACGGTTACCATATCTACATCCCCGGTGTTAACAATAGAATGTGTATATCCGGTTGGAATATCAACAACTTCTAATACTTCGCCAGTTACCGGATATTCAATAACTTTATCTTCACCATATTTTCTAAAACGAATCATTCCAGTTCCTTGAACAACTAGGAATTTTTCATTTTTAGAGTGGTGCCAATGTTGTCCTTTAGTTATTCCTGGATGAGCAACATTTATAGACACTTGTCCTCTTTCTGGTGATTTTAGGAACTCTGTGAATGACCCTCTATCATCAGATTTCATATCTAATTTATACGAAAATTCATTTTCTGGTAAAAAACTCAAATATGTAGCATATAATTTTTTACTTAAACCATCCTCTTGATTAGGTACATATAAATTCTCACGGCTAGATTTAAAACTCTTAATTAAATACGCAATTTGCCCAACTGTAGTTTTATAGGTTACTGGTACAACATTAAACACTCCATCAAAATGAGCTTCATCTTTTAAGGCTAATTTTAATTCTGCGATTACATCATCAATATAAGTTAATTCAATCGGTGCTTCTGGGTCATTAACCTGAATTTCTTCATTTCTAGAAACACGATGACAAAAAGTAGCGACTACTGTATTGTAGTTAGGACGGCTCCATTTTCCAAAAAGATTAGCAAAACGATATACATAAACTTTTGTACCCGTTTCTTTACTATATTGGAACATTAAATCTTCCCCAGCTTTTTTACTTTTACCGTATGGATTGTCTAAAGCTGCTTGAATAGATGAACTAATAACAATCGGTGCTTTGTTATTATGTTTTTTTAATAGGCCTAGTAAATCCGATGTAAGTCCAAAGTTACCAGTCATGAATTCTTCTTCATTTTCAGGACGATTAACTCCAGCTAGATGAAAAACAAAGTCCGCTTCTTTAGCCCAATTTTCTAGATTTTCGAAAGGAGTTTCGCGATCATACTCAAAAATTTCACCAATTTGATTAGCTTTTAAATCTGCTACGAGATTACTCCCAACAAATCCTTTAGAACCTGTAATTAAAATCTTCATCTACTTAGTAGCCTCCCATTTAGCTAATTCTTCTTGTACTAATGGCACAGTTAATAGTTTAGCTGCTACTTCATCAACAGATAGTAATTCTGTATTACTAGAATTAAATTCAGTTAACGTATTTCTATCTTCATTTCCTTCAACAAAGAATTTGTCATAGTTTAAGTCGCGTTTATCAGATGGTACGCGATAAAAATCACCCATATCAAATGCTCGATCACATTCTTCATTAGTTAATAAAGTTTCATACATTTTCTCACCATGACGGATACCAATTACTTTGTCTTTAGCTTCAGGTTCGAAAATATTTCTTACTGCATCTCTTAAAACACCAATCGTTGAAGCTGGTGCTTTTTGGACCATAATATCCCCTGATTCTGCATTTTCAAAAGCATACACTACTAACTCTACTGCTTCTTCCAAAGTCATAATAAAGCGTGTCATATCTGGATCAGTAACTGTTAAATCATTACCAGATTTAATTTGTTCAATGAATAAAGGCACAACAGATCCCCTCGAAGCCAGAACATTACCATATCTTGTTACAGCGATAGTAGTTTGTTCAGGGTCGACTGTTCGAGCTTTAGCAACTGCAACTTTCTCCATCATTGCTTTTGAAGTACCCATTGCGTTAATTGGGTAAGCGGCTTTGTCAGTTGATAAACAAATTACTTTCTTCACTTTTGCTTCGATTGCAGCTTGTAAAACATTTTCTGTACCGAAGACATTAGTCTTTACAGCTTCCATTGGGAAAAATTCACATGAAGGAACTTGTTTTAACGCTGCTGCATGGAATACATAGTCCACACCGTGCATTGCATTACGAACACTATTAATATCACGAACATCTCCAATATAAAATTTAATTTTTTCACTATTAACTGGATCTTTTTGTTGATATTTATGACGCATATTATCTTGTTTTAATTCATCACGAGAAAAAATACGAATTTCTTTTAAATCTGAATCCAAATATTTATCTAATACGGCATTACCAAAAGATCCTGTACCACCTGTAATTAATAATGTTTTACCTTTAAAATTTTTCATTTTAATTATCTCCTCAAATTTAATTGCTTAAAATTTTATCAACAGTATACTCTGGGGTATTCCTCTTAAAAATTTCTTTTATAGCGTCATATTCCACTCTATTGTTCCAATTTGCTTTCATAAATTTATCTATTTTCATCAAATTCGTTTTTTCATCATCATTTTCGTTAATCAATAATGCTAAAGGATATTTTTTTAGGTAAGGATTTGATGAATCACCTTCAAATTTATAGAAATGGATAATTGGTTTTCCAGATGCCATATATTCAAAAATTTTTGAAGGAATCATGTCCGAATTAGAATTTCCAATGCTTAATAAAAAATTAGATTCACGAATTTTCACTAAACTATCTTCATGACTAATCAAACCTCTACGTGCAATTTTACCAGACGTTTTTTTCTCAAATTCTTTTATAAGACTTTCGCAGTCACCTCTTGAATAAAAATCAAGCTGTATATTTTGTTTTATTAATTTTCCAAATATTTCTAAGGCTGACTGTGGATTTCGTCTATTAGAATCTAATCCACCAGTATATATAATTTTAATCGATTTAGATGCTTCTTGGTTGTTCAATTTAGTATTAAATCTATTAGTTAACAGAGGTATATCTACGAACTCCATTTTATTCCGAAATTTATCATACCTATTCATTTTATGAAAATTTTCATGTGACTTCATCAATAGAATTTTATCAGCAATAGAATAAAAACGTTTTTCCCAATTCCAACCTATTTTCTGAAGTAAGTTTGAATTTAAATATTTTCCCGATCCTGTGTTTGATAGGCTATCGAGAACATACATAACATATTTTATATTATTAAACTTTTTCTTTAAAAGATGGCCGCTTATTAAGCCTTCAATCGGATTAAAAGAAGAAATTACTATTTTAAAATCATTTCTTTTATGTAATTTAAGTGCCTGTCTATAAAATTTATAGATGGTATATAGAGACGTCACAGGATAAATGGGTAAATATATTAATAATTTTGTCCTCTTCATAAAAAAAGCTATCGATCTTAGAATTTCTGAAAGTCTAAAGTTTTGAATATTTGAACTAAACACATTTAAATCATGGAATAGAGTCATTCCTATTCTATAAACAAAAACGCCATTAATTATTTCTTCTTTTTGTAAATTATAATCTCCATAACATATTAGGTGAACCTCAAATCCTCTCGCTATAAGTTCCTGCATTATTTCATCTGAACATATTCCATTCGCACCAGCGACAGGATAATAGTTAGAGGTGAAAAACAATATTTTTTCCATGAATTACATTATCTCCCTCTCATTTTTTTTACCTTCTGCATTTACCGCCAAACCAACTGCAATGAATGGTACGTATGATGCAGTCAGGTCAAAGGATATGTTCCACACAACCAGAAAATATAATGCTAAGGAAGAAATTACTAATAAATCCCCTTTGGTAACTGCTGATTTCCAAATTGATTTAATTAACATTGAAACAATCAATATAAATATTACTGTAGCGATTAATCCTCCAGCAATTGAAACTTCTAAAAGTATATTATGTGGATACCCTGGTAAACCAGAAAAATCATCTAATCCCCTTCCTAGTGGATTATTTTTAATGATTTCAATAGCTTTAGTATAGATATAATATCTGGGCTCATTAGTAAAATTAGCTAACCCATCAAATCTAGCTATCCAATATTGAGAAACATTACTTACTATTATATAAATTATAGATATAATAATAATTATTGTTATAAATAACGATCGTAATTTTGAAGCTATATTCTTTTCCCTTAAAATGATGGCTAAAATAAAGAATGTGGGAATAAGTACAGATAAAATAACTGGAGACCTACCCTGTAATGAACTAACTGCAATTATCGAAACAATTAACACGAGTATTCTTGTCATAACACTTACTTTCTTATAATGCTTAAAATTAGAAATCAAATCAATCACGTTAACAACAATCGCTGCCGCTAAGGGTAGCCCCAAAGTTAAATAATGTTGTCCTAAAGATAAATCCAATTCAATTACTCCCATTAACGAACCTATAGATAGCAACCCCCCCCATACTATTTGATAGAAAAAGATTCTATGCAAATCAGAATATTCAAATAAGATTGTCGCACCAATAACAATAAGTATTACGGAACTATACTGTGCAAAATCAGATAAGTTAACAATACTAGAATTTGCTAAAGAATTCGCAATCATTATTAGCCAAAGTGTGATAAA
Organism: Aerococcus agrisoli; assembly: GCF_003797145.1. Taxonomy (GTDB): domain Bacteria; phylum Bacillota; class Bacilli; order Lactobacillales; family Aerococcaceae; genus Aerococcus; species Aerococcus agrisoli. The sequence goes on from NZ_RKMG01000010.1 coordinate 8,539, forward strand.
CAAAAATAAAAATTTATTTTGCGTATTCGAAAACAATAGTTTGCCCTTTTTAAAAATCATGACGCGTGTTAACCCAAATACCCAAATTGATACCAGCGTTAGAATGTTTACCGCTTCACTTGAATATATTATTTTTATACTTGGTATGTTCATACCTACAAATAAGGCGAACGATATAATATAATCTAAATATTTTTTTATGACCAATTTTTTTCTCCCTATAATTCCCTTCCGTTCATTAACTTGAAAATTGCATATCAAATACATATCTGTACCAAATAATGTGATTTTCCTAACTTTTGTAATTTGATAAAAGGTAGAATGATATCTAAAAAATACTATAGTTCTGTATATTTTATAGATTCATGAAAATCTCTGATTTGATAGTTCATATTCGCATAGGTACTTAATGATTTATCATATAGCTGATTACCAAAAACTTTATCAACTATTTTAATTTTATTTTTTAAAACTAAAATAACACCATTACCAATCTTAGTAAAAAAGATTTTGTGATTATGAACTTGAGCAACTTCCCGAACTAGATTACTAGTTTCTACATATTTTTCATTCTGAGGATGATAAATTCCAGAATTCTCGTTATCAATTAATAATCTAATAAATTCATTTAAATTGTCAATATGAAGCATGCTTCTTTTATTTTTGAAATCTGGAAATATTGGTGTTTTTTGTGCCAACTTAGATAATAAAGGATAATTACCTTTAGATCCTTTTCCATATATCATAGGAGGGCGTATGATAGCAATTTTAAAATTATCATTTGCTAATGGCATAATACCCAATTCGCCTTGTAATTTACTATCACCGTAAAAGTTGGCTGGTTCTGGTTTAGTATCTTTTTCTATCATACCGTTTTCGGTTTTACTAGCCCCGTACACAATCATAGAGGATAAGTGGATAAACTGGTTTACTTCATCAATCTTTGCCTTGCCAGCTAGTTCAATTGTTAAATCACGATTTACTTGATAATAAAGTTCTTCAAGAGAAGCATCTGACGAATTATGTGCGATTCCTGCTACATTTAGTACAACATCATATACATTCCAATTTTGGTTTTTCCAATCATCATTTCGAACAGAGATTTTAGTTATTTTATAATCATCCTGCCATTGGCTAACCCATTCTTCAAATTTATTGCCGATGTATGAATTTTGACCTGTAATTAAAATTTTCTTCATTCTTGATCATCCTTCACATCTTGCTTGGCTTTCTCAATGACACCGGTACCACCTTCAACAACACCGTCACTTTTTAAAACACTGAAAATTGTGCCAAAGAAACATTTTATGTCAAAGAAGAAAGAGATATTTTGAACATAATCACCATCGAGTTTAGCTTTAATCGGGATTTCAAGTTCATCACGACCATTGATTTGTGCCCATCCTGTTAAACCTGGTCTAACATCATTCGCACCATAATTATCACGCTCTTCAATCAAGTCATATTGATTCCATAAGGCAGGTCTAGGGCCAATTATAGCCATCTCCCCTTTTACAATATTAATCAGTTGGGGTAATTCATCTAGACTAGTTTTCCGTAAAAATTTACCTGATTTTGTGATAAATGCTTCTGGAACATTTAATAGATGTGTTGGCATATCAGCAGGTGTATCACTTCTCATCGATCTAAATTTATATATTTCAAATAATTCTTTATTTTTCCCTACACGTTTTTGTTTGAAGAAAACAGGACCAGGAGAATTCGTCTTAATCCAAATGGCAATAATTAAAAACAATGGACTTAAAACAATTAAAGCAACTAGGGAAATCAAGAAGTCTAGTATCCTCTTGAAATATTTATACATGTTTTTTCCTCCCAAATGATAATGAAGGAGGCACCTCATTTAGTGATGCCTCTTTTGTAACTATTTAAGCTTCGTCATTCGTAAATAGTTTCTGAACTTGCTCATAACTTTCTAGTGTTCCTATATCGTAGCGGTATTCATCAAATACAAAACCATACACTGAACTATGATCTAATAGATACGGTATAAAGTTCCCATTGGCATCCATATTGTGGCCTTCATTTTTATAAGCATCGAAAAGTATTAAATCCTCTTTTTGGATGATATAAAAAGTTGGTACAGCATATGGATAATTCACTTGTGCTGGTTTTTCTTCAAATCCGATAATCTTGCCACTTTTATCAATATCGGCTGTGCCACCACGTACTAGTTGTTTAAGGTCATCTTCTTTGTAAATGGATATTGCATTACCTTCGTGCGCTTTGTAGAAGCTTACTAAGTCTACAAGTGAAAAACCAAAAAGGTTATCTCCGGCTGCAATCATCAAATCATCTTCAACTTTTGCTTGTTCAATTACAAAGTGAATATCACCTAAAGCACCTAAACGATCTTCATTCGATAAAGTACCATCATTGATTACTGTTAACTTGATGTCATAAGTAGCTTCTTTTGCCCATTCTTCAAAGTGAGTATGAAACTTATCATTGGTAACGATAAAGATTTCATCTAGTTCCTCAACGGCAACCATTTTTTCCACGATGGAATCTAATATAGTTTGGTTACCAACTTTTAATAATGGCTTGGGTTGATTTTTCGTTAGTGGGTATAGTCTAGTTGCATAACCAGCTGCTAGAATAATTGCTTTCATTAGCGATAATCCTCCACGTTCACAAATCTTGCACCATCATCTGTCTTACAGAAGTTGACTTCGTATACATCTTTAATGGCTGGGAATTTTTCTGGATAAATGGCATCAATTTTTGCTTTAATTTCGTCTTTTTTACCTGGATCAATCAAACCAATAACTGCACCTCGGAACCCTGCACCTGAAGGTCGTGCTCCGTATACACCTTCTGTTTCTTGCAAGATATCAAATATCAATTTCATTTCTGGAATACCTGTTTCTTGTTGGTAGAAAGAAGAGTTACCTGATTCAAACATTAATTGTCCAAAGGTTTTGATGTCTCCTTTAGCATATGCTTCTGCACCTCTTAATACACGTTCTTGTTCTGTGTAGAAATGAGCTGCACGTTTTCTAAAGCGGTCGGGTAATTGGTCTTTATATTTGTTGTAAATCTCGATTGGAATATTTCGTAATTTCACATCTTCTAATGCTGGTAGTGGTTGACCTGCTAATTCAAGTAATAACCATCCTGCTACACGTACTTCTTCAACGCGGTTATTAAAGTCAGTACCCATTAGGTTTTTAGAGATACCAGAGTAGACAACAATAACTTCAAAGTCTTTAAAATCTGCGCCCTTATCAATCATTTCGTATTCATTGGTTAAACAGTCCATCAACATCAATTGATTGTTCATACTTAACACATTAGCTGATTGATCTAGAATACCGTTTTTCAAACCGATGAATTTAGTTTCAACCCAGTGGCTATACATAATGATGTCCATTTTTGAAACTTCAATATTGTTGACGTCACATAAGGCCATTAGATATGCTGTTGTGACTGCTGCTGATGATGATAAACCACCAATTGGCAATTTACCTGAAACAACAGCGTTCAAGCCAAGTTTTAACACATGGTCTTCTTGTAAGGCTTTAACTGCACCACGAATATAAGATCCCCAGAATCCAGGAATATATTCTAAGTCATGACCAAATGAGAAAAGTTCTGTATCTGGAAAATCTTCACTTTGGATTTCCACATAATTATCCTCACGCGGTGCGTATACCATATCTACACTAGCGTCTAAGGTCATTCCTGTTACGCGACCACCTTGGTAGTCTGAATGAGCACCAATTGGACAAATACGTAATGGTGATTTGACAACACGAATATCTCCTGCAAGACCATATTTTTTTATAAATGTATCCATTAAATTAGACATATGTATAACTCCAATCTGTCTACAAAAAACTTCTTTAATTAATGATAAAGTCCATATAATTGTGTAAAAGATAAAAGGCCATGTAACAGCCCTTTTACGGTACAATGTTTTTAACCACAAAAACATACCCAGGAGGACGTTACATGACCCAAGTACATTTTACACTGAACAACGAAGAGGTTCAAAGTATTATTGAACATTCGGTAAAAGATGAAGTTTCTAAAAATATTTTGACCACTGTTTTCAACCAATTGATGGAAAATCAACGAACAGAATATATTCAAGCCGATAACTATGAACGTTCAGAAAGTCGTCAGAGTCAAAGAAATGGATATTATGAGCGAGACTTTACGACTCGTGTGGGCACACTCGAATTAAAAGTGCCTAGAACACGTGATGGTGAATTTTCACCGACGGTGTTTGAGCGTTATCAGCGAAATGAAAAGGCACTGCTCGCTTCAATGCTTGAGATGTATGTTTCAGGCGTTTCGACACGTAAAGTTTCAAAGATTGTTGAAGAGCTATGTGGAAAATCGGTATCGAAATCTTTTGTTTCTAGCCTGACTGAGAAGTTAGACCCGATGGTCAACGAATGGCAGAACCGTTCACTCTCAGGTACGAGTTATCCTTATCTGATGACTGATGTTCTCTACATAAAAGTCCGTGAGGGCCATCGAGTGCTTTCTAAAAGCTGCCATATTGCGATCGGGATAACAGAAGGTGGTGATCGTGAAATCATTGGCTTCATGATCCAAAATGAAGAAAGTGATGACACATGGTCCATCTTCTTTGAATACTTAAAAGAACGCGGTCTACAGGGGACAGAACTCATCATTTCTGATGCCCATAAAGGCCTAGTGTCTGCAATTCGTAAGTCATTTACCAACGCAAGTTGGCAGAGATGCCAGGTCCATTTTTTAAGAAACATCTTCAGTTCCATTCCAAAAAAGAATTTAAAACCGTTTAGAGAAGCAGTAAAAGCGATCTTTAAGTTTACGGATATTGAACTCGCTCGAACAGCTAAGAATGCCTTAGTCGGTGAATATATCGACCAGTCTAAATATACAAAAGCTTGCGAAATATTGGATAATGGCTTCGAAGATGCCTTTCAATACACGGTTATCGGAAATGGTCACAATCGGCTAAAAAGCACCAACCTTCTTGAACGACTGAACCAGGAAGTCCGCAGAAGAGAAAAGATTATTCGGATTTTTCCCAACCGAACGTCTGCCAATCGATTAATTGGAGCTGTCCTTATAGACCTTCATGACGAATGGCTCAGTTCTACAAGAAAATATATTAAGTTTGATCAATGAGAGACCGGTAAAACATTGTATAGTATTTTACACAGGATTATGGACTTGACTTAATTAATGGGTCCCGTATCTCCACTAATTTTTTATTGAACAATATTTTTATAATTTAAATAGACTTAACTTGTACCGTTAACTATCCAAAATAAATTTAATTTTTATTTATCAATTTCTTTTAAATCTCCAAATATAGTCGATAAACCCAATAGGTGATAATAATAGTGATAAAAAAGAATCGCTTTTCTTATTATATGGAATTCTTTTCTTTGCTATTATAGTAGCAGAATTATAAGCAATTCCTGATTTTATTTTTTGCATAAGATTTGGAGCTGTTTCAAATTGATTATGCCTGAAAATCAAATGTCCAATAGGATTATTTTTAACGTGTTTTTTATTGTTTTTTGTAATGCCATTTTCTTGATACTCGATTATCATAATCGGGTCATGAATTACTAAAAGCTCATATTTTCTATCCAATTCATCGGCCATGTAACTTAGAGGGAAATAATTTTCTCCATTGATTTCCGGATACAAATAATTCTTTATAATATCAGTCTTATAAACTTGTGCATATTCAGGGCCAATCTTCAAATTGTATCTTAAATGCCCCTGTGTCAGATATTTAAATTTACTAGGTATAAATTTATCCTGCATAGGAGTTAAATCTTCGTTTGATCTTAATGCAATCATTCCACAAATTTTTTCATCATCTTTTATCGAATTATAATTGTTAATAATAATTTCTACCGCATCTGGAGTAAACCAATCATCAGAATCTAGACATATCCACAATGGAGTTTTAGTCTCTTTGAGGCTCTTATTAATAGATTTTATTTTTCCAGAATTTGCTTGTTTCACGTATTTAATTGGAATTTTATCTTCATTAATCCATTTTTCCACAAGCTCTTTTGTATTATCCTTAGATCCATCATCAATAATGAACCATTCAAATGATTTGTTTGTTTGTGCTAGTAAGCTAGTATAAACTCGTCCAATAGTCGTAGCTCTATTATAAGTCGGTGTAAAAATTGTTAATATATTCACTATATTCATATTCCCCCATTTTAAAGTGTTTTAATGAATTTTGCAGGATTACCTGCGTATAAAGCATTAGGAGAAGTCAAATCTGAGGTAACTACTGATCCTGCTCCGACAATAATACCTTCCTCAATTGTTACTCCCTTTAAAATAACGGTATTTGCACCTATCCATACATTATCTTTTATAACAACTTTTGTATCAATATGTTTTTTTTCTATCTTATTCGTTGTCCAATTATTAGTAGCATATCCTGTTGAAAACACTGAAACTCCGTAAGATAAAGTTACATTTTCTCCAATAATAATATACCCCTGTCCATATAATGCCACTCTAGCATTTATACGGGTCTTATATCCTATTTGAATATTTTTTTTATGAACTAAGTAAGGAATTCCAAATAATTTTACTTTATTTTTATATAAAGGATAATTAAAACATTTATGACATAAAATCACTAAAAATCTAATTATTTTAGTCAAATTCTCGCTCAAATGAATTCCCTCTCTCTAATTTTTCTAATATATATTAAGTCAAATCATAAAAATCTACGTACCAATCAGCAAATTTTTGTAACCCTTCTTGGATAGATGTTTGTGGTTTGAAATTGATTGCGTTTTGCAATTTATCAGTATTGGCATATGTAGCTGGTACATCGCCTGGCTTGATAGGTTCATATATTTTTTTAAAATTTACTTTTCTATTTAATGAATTACTCAACGCATTTTCTAGGCTAAAAATAAATGTCATTAATTTCTCTGGGTTATTATTTCCTATATTGTAAACCGTATGCGCGGGTAGTCCATTGGGGGTTACTGGAGGAATATTAATTAACTTTTCAATTCCGATAACAATATCATCAATATATGTAAAATCTCGATATAAATCATTTTCAAAATCACCATTATTATAGATATGAATTGATTCTTCATTAAAATACATATTTGCAAATTTAAAATATGCCATATCTGGACGACCTAATGGTCCGTATACTGTAAAGAATCTTAAACCAGTGGTTGGAATGCCATATAGGTGACTATAAGTGTGAGCCATCAACTCATTTGATTTTTTTGTTGCAGCATACAAAGAAACAGGATGATCTACAAAATCTGTTTCTTTAAATGGTACCTCTTTATTTGATCCATACACAGAACTTGAAGATGCGTATAAAAGATGTTTAACCGGAAATTTTCGGCAAGCTTCTAAAATATTATAAAAACCAATTATATTACTTTGTATATATACGTCAGGGTTATCAATTGAATATCTCACGCCTGCTTGCGCTGCCAAATTTACTACAATCTCAAATTGTTCCCTTTCAAATAATTCTAATAAATTGACCTTATCCGAAATATCTTGTTTAACAAATTCAAAATTTTTATACCCAGATAATTTCTCTAATCTACTTTCTTTAAGCTTAATGTCATAATAGTTATTCAAATTATCTATGCCAAATACATGATTTCCATTCTTTAATAGCAATTCACTCAGAAAAGAACCAATGAATCCTGCAGCACCCGTGACTAATATTTTACTCATAAATAAACTTCTCTCCTATTTCAACTTCAATATGGTTTATATTGACTATTTTACACTTCTTAAAAATTTATTTGAAATTTGCTTTAATAATGGAAGTGGTAATATATATAATATTATTTGCCCCACAATAACATAAAGTAAGTCTAATAAATTACAGTGTCCTCTTCTAAAAATCGTATATTGCGCTTTTATATAGCTTGAAACATATGACCAACTTTTTCGTCGTTTAAAATTATTTTCATTGGATCTAAATAATAATAAAGATTCATCTAAGTTTGCTGTTTTATAGCCAGAGTTTACCATGCGTGAAAATAAATCTAAATCTTGTTTTCTACGCAAAGTTCCATATCCTCCGACTTCAATAACAACACTTTTCTTAAACATAACTGTAGGATGATTAAAGGGACTACGTCTCCTAATATACTTCTTTATATCCTCATTCTTTGATGGAACATTTCGTGAAGATACAATATTATCTGGGGTATCATAAAATTCATCAATATTAGTTCCAACCATAGCTAATTGGGAATCAGCATCGAATAATTTTAACTCTTTTTCACACCTATCAGGTAAAGAAATATCATCAGTATCCATTCTAGCTACCAACTCATTACTACATATTTCCAAACCTTTATCTAATGCTTTTCCTAATCCAATATTTTTTTCCAACGGTAGCACATCTATTAAATCTGAATAATTTTCTTGAAAAAATGTAACCTTATCCTTCAATTCTCCTGAGATAGGACCATCAATTACCAAGACAATTTGATTAGGCTTAACGGATTGATTTATCATACTTTCTATGCTTTCAACAAACCAATTAGGGTTTTCTTTTTTATAAAGGGACATAAGTACACTATACTTTTCTACCAAACTATACTCCTCCTAAATAATTTCATAAAATTAAAGAGTTTAAATTTTTAGATTTGTGCAATAAATGCTCCATTAATTATATCAAACAAAGATTACATAATTATGATAATCTTAAAAAAAAGTCCGTTAAATCACAACATTCAACTTATTTTATATAACTAAACGTAGTGATACCGGTTACAAATGTACAATATTGGTAATATTTACACATAATTAACACTATAAATCCAAAAAAACTCAGTATTTTGACTGAGCTTTAGTACTATATTTCAAAATTGCCAAATATAGATTGTTCAAAATCTGCTGATTTTTTATGTAGTTTACCAAAGTTATCGATGTAGCCATGTAGGTCTTCTGCGTCTGCTGCGGTAAAATCATCCGGCATGGTGACAGCAGCTTTAAGGTCTTGATATGTTTTAAATTCGGTTCCTGTTAAGTAGCCAAATAGTCTTCTAGCATAAGCGTCTGCAATAAAATGATTTTGATGGAAGATGAATACTTGGTATACATCGGCTGTTTCTTGACCAACACCGTGAAGTTTTAATAATTCTTTTCTAAGGTTTTTACCGTATTTAGCTGCGATGGCGTCATAGTCCCAGTTATGGTTTTTGAACCATTGTAAACTTGATTGGATGGCTTTTGATTTATTTTTAAAGAAGCCTGATGGTCGGATCAGTTCTTGTAACTCTTCTGTTGTTAAGTCTATGATTTTATCAGCGTCAAAGTTAGTAACTGGACGCAAGTTATCTAAGGTTTTTTGGACGTTGGTCCAGGTAGTGTTTTGCACTAAAATAGCCCCCAAGATGAGCTCCACTGGATTTTCTGCGGGCCACTTGCCTGGGTGTTCTTGGTGCTGTTTAAAATGTGCGTATACTTTATGTATTTGTTCTGCTGTGATTTTGATGTGCATTGCTTTTTTGCCAACTTTCTAGATTTTTGGTTCGATACCTTCGAGTTTTAGTAATGTAATTTTCTTGTCGATACCGCCTGCATAGCCTGTTAGGTCACCGTTACTAGCGATAACACGGTGGCAGGGAATCATGATAGAGATTGGGTTGCGTCCGACTGCCCCACCAACTGCACGAGCTGAGCCACGGCCTTTGGTTTGACGGGCTGCAACGCGATCAGCTAGTTCTTGGTAGGAAATGGTTTCGCCGTAAGCTACTTTCGTTAATTCAGCCCAAACTTCTTGTTGGAAGGCTGTACCCTGTGGCATAAGTGGTAGGTTTTTAACACTCGGATTTTGCCCATCGAAATAGGCATCAAACCAATCTGTTGCTTGTTTTAGGATTGGTTGATCTGACGGGTTTTCAATTGCTTCGACACGGTCTAAGTCAAAAGTACCGGCAAAATGTTCTTGATTTTCGTACCATGCACCTAATAGCCCGCTGTCGTTTGCTAGTATGATGATAGGACCGATTGGTGATTGATAGTTTGTTTTATATAACATGTATGTGCTCCTTTAGGCTTTCTTATCAGATTGATTATACCAAAAAAGCCCCTTGCTTGTAGTGTCTAGTTGACTCAAATAGCGAGAGGCTTATTTTTATTTGCCTTCTAGTATTGTTTGGCTGTCATAAACACCTGGTGTGTATGTTTTTCCAGATATGAGTTCAGTCATTTCGTTGAAGGTGAAGTGGTCTTCTAGAATCACGATTTTGTCATATCGTTCGAGTAGCGCGCGAAAATCTGCTTCGTCCATCACAAAGTTCTCTTGACCATCAACGTTTGGAGAGTATAGCCAATATTTCCCATAGAACCCAACAAAGTAGTTCTCTACGTCAGTTTGGTTGGTGGAGACAACTAAGTATTTTTCGTTGTTTAGTACCATGTTATTTGGGGTAACTTTTGCATATTCGGCTGCAGTTGAGGCATTAAATTGCGCATTGTTATAGAGTAACCCACCAGATTCGGATAAAAAGAATAACGTAGACACAAATAGTAAAAAAATACTCGATCCTTGATACAATTTTTTTGTTTGGATATTTTTATAGGATTTGAAATTACGTTTGGCAACGTTTTGCTCATAAAGTGAGTAGTCAATTTCCCATGCTAGGAACATCATGGCCAAACCTAATGCTAAAATCACGATGGATGAGGCATAACGATCAAAGCCAGCTAAATATAAGGCTTCTTCGGTTGGCATGGAAAACAGGAACATAGCATAAATCCCTAGGTAATAAACAATGACTATCACGTCTATAAATAATAATTGCCAGAGTATCGGATTCTTCCTTTTCACTTTAAATCGAATAATTATATAGGCGACAATCATAATGATTTGCGTCAATATTATCCCTTGCGTTGATAAGGTTTGCAAGCTAGTGATGGTTTTCATAAATAATTGCGAAATTTGTTCTATAACGGTTGTATCCTTTTCGCCAAATATAGATTGGTAAGCTGAAACCGAGACCTCATGTTTAGTAATCGGGAAATTTGCTTTAACGTAAGCATTCCATATCGTGATTGGCAGAAAAGAGAGCCCTGTCGTGACAATGGTATATACAGTAACAATGATTTTATGCTTAGATTCTATCAGTCTTTTTCCCATTACAAATAAATAATAGGCAATGATAATGGCTGCAAAGAAGGTTGCACTCGCCTTAACTAGTGTCAACATCGCTACGACGAGAAATGTATAGAGACTAACTTGTTTGATTTGATGACGCATCCGGAATATTCCTGCAATACCTGCAAGTGTGATAAGCGGTAATAAGAAGTCTACTAGTAAGTTGTTCAAGCGAATCGCTGTGTTGAAATAATTGAAAATGGCAATAACAGAAAACATCATGGATAAAATCATGATTCTACTTTCATCACGGACAAATGAAAACATAGCGTAGATACAGGCTACGATAATCATGAATTGTCCTATCATCATGATGTGTTCATTAAACCCGGCTACTTGCGTTGCAAAGTAGAGGAAGAGTGATGAACCCATGGGATACGACGTGTAGGCAATAATGGTGTCGTTGACAGTTGGCAGACGATCCTCAGTGAATAAGAATTTTACAATGACTGCCCAATGGGAATAATTGTCGTAATGGTTTAAATGAATTTGGGTCAAGATACGGATAAACATGGCCGAGAATAAAATAATCCATGTACCGAGAAAAGTCATTTTCCAATTTTTATAACTTTTGTTTTTGATTTGGAGATAAATGGTCCACAAACCATAAGCTAAGCCAAATAAAATTAATATATTCGACGCTTGGGTTAGGAATTGGAAATAGGCTGCCGTATACAGAACAAGCACGATAAAGGCAGTTGCTGCTATCCAAGATGTTTTATGGTAGAGACCACATACCCTGGTGAAAAAATTGGCATAACCAAACAGAACGAAGATAAATAAAGCTATTCCTAAAATCATGCATCATTCTCCCCTTCCCCTGTTGATTGTTGCGTCATAAATCGGTCATGGTGCACCCATTCTGCTAGTAGTTTTTTGAAGTTTTCTGTATAGGCAATATCTTGAATATTATCTATTTGATAGGTCATTTTCCCAGATTCATTTTTATGTAGGTAAGTTAATTCAAATGGTACCTCGTCAATCACTAAATGCAACTGCTTTTGTGGCATGATTGTAATCGCCGTGTCTAGTTGACTAAAAGACAATGTTTCAAAATTAAATCGGTCTAATTGGTATATATTGCCGTCATTCGTAATGATTTGATTGGTTTGAATCACAGGATACAAGGGCTGTGCCTCTTGTGTTCCTTGTTTTTGATTGGGTTGCAGATGTTTTTCAATATTAATAAGGAAGGCATCGATAATCGTTGTCATCGGATCCATCGTTTGACGCAAGCTCTTATTAAAGCCATCGTATATGATTTGTAGATACGTTAGATAAGCTTCTTCGTTTTCCGCGTTATTTTCATTCAACTCTACACCATAGTAAAATTCAGGACCTTTTTGCCATACACGGACAATACAACCAACGAGACTCGTTGTGTTTTCTCCTTTACGCAGGGTGAAATGTAGGTCTTCTTTAGCTGGATAGTAAATCGGATAATCGGTCACGAATGACAGGCCTGTTTCTGAAATATCGTTGGTAACGAAATGACCAGTTGCACCATAACTTGAGACTTCGATATCAATACTCATAGCAAAGCGTTCAGCAGCTCGGTAGATTGGGCGCCCTAGATAGTACAGAACAGCGAACGTTAAGTTGACAATATGCGATAAAAGCCAAAATGTAATGACTGATCCATAGGCAATCTCAGAACCAAATTTACCGTAGTTGAATGTGACTACCCCAAATAATGCTAAGGCCAACATAATGGCGTTTGGCAAAGCATATAGCATATCTTTACGCGACTGGTTGGCATCTTTATTGGTAACTTTAAAAGATGTTTCTTTAAGTCCGATAGATTGCATAAAGATTGGAATAACCAGATACGGTGCAAAAATTGTCTCCTGAATTTCACCCCACCTAGACGTTCTTAAATCACTAGATACATCTTTCATGACTAATTGAATTAAGGCGTAACTTGGTAACCAAATTGCTAATAGAACCCAGAAGTTGGTATCTACCACTCTAATACCAAAAACGGTAAACAGGATTGGCGCAAAAATATACAGAATACGGCGGAAGAATGACCACCAATATAAGTATGAATTGATATAAACAAATCGTTGTGCCATGGTCAGTTTCGGGTTGGTAAATGCGCGAATGTTATAGACACTTTGGACAACCCCTCTCCCCCATCTAATCCGTTGTTTTAGGATACTTGGGATATCGGTTGGGGTTAAGCCAGAAGCTTTGGGTTCTAAGGTTGATAAGTTTTGGTAACCGGCCATGTTGATTTGTGCACCAAGTTGAAAGTCTTCAGTGATGGTGTTGGTTGGGAAACCACCTGCATCGACGATAGCTTGACGGGCAATCATGGTATTTGATCCGGTATAAATAGCTGCACCATGGGCATTATGGTAGACGTTGACTTCACGTGAGAAGAAGTCTTGTTCATTTGGAATATCCACTTCTGAGAATAGATTGAATTGGAATGAATCCGCATTGTAGAAGCTTTGAGGCGTTTGTACCAGGCCAAGAGGCTTGATGTCTTCCCCTGCTTGTCTCCGTTTGGCGTTGTCTACAAAATACGGCACGGTTTCGGTTAAGAAGTCGGAATAAGGAATCATGTCGGCGTCAAAAGTAGCCACTAATGGCGAATGGCTGTTGGCTATGGCGTAGTTGAAATTGCCAGATTTGGCATGTTTATTATTTTTCACACCTAAATAATCGATACCAAATTTGGCAGCAAGTTCTTCCATTTCGACGCGTTCGTTGTCGTCGGCGATGTAGATATGGACTTTGGATTTGTCAGGATAGTGCATACGGGTAGCACTGTTGATGGTTTTGGCCAGCAAGTCAACACCCTCGTTATGGGTGGCGATGAGCACATCGACATCAGGATATTCGCTTGGGAATATTTTGGGCTCGATTAAGGGTTTGGCGGAGTTTTTGCTCCAGATTAAAAAGACAGCGGTGAAATTGGAAATGATTTCGCTGATCCAAAGTAGTATCCCAAAAATAAGTGCGAATAGAGATTCGTTGACCGGCAATGTATATAGGCCACGCCATACCAGGTAGATGACGGTGGTGATGATTGTTAGAATGTATAGTATTCGGCGTTTCATTCGTTCATATTTCACGGCTAAACCTCCTTGAAAATGAAGTTTTTTTGTACATAGTAGCTGAGTACGAATAATAAGGTGTCCACGATGACTTTGACTGCAACGACTTCTTCAGACTGCAAGATTGCATGTACGGCGTAGACTAAAACCGCTGAAAGGCAGATTTGTACGACTACTAATGCATAATATTTTAATAAACTATATGGTGTGTTGCGGGCGAAGACGAATTTTTGGTTGACGTAATAGTTAAATAACGACGATATGGCACGAGATCCGATTGATGCGAATAAGATGCTGGCAAAATCGAGCTGGTTAAATAGGTATATCAGGATAGAATAAGCCACAATATCAACGATGAATGATGATATGGATGACAAGATATATTTGAAGACGACACCGTAGATTGCGATTGAATCGGCAATGATTCTAAAATGCGATGAAGCATTACCTTCGATATAAGTTGTCGTGATGGGTTGGCTATAGATTGGCCATCCTTGCTTTTTGGTTTCAATTAGCATGTTGGTTTCGTATTCGAAGCGGTCACCGTCGACAGTTTGTAGGACTGGTAGGAAGCTACGCGGGATAACGCGGAGTCCAGTTTGGGTATCCTCGATTTCGATGCCCGTGGTCCATTTTAGGATGTTACGCGTGATGACGTTACCAAATTTGCTACGGAACGGGATCTTTTCGTCGAACTGACGGGTGCCAAGGATTAGTCCATCTGGGTGTTGATCAGACATTTGAATAGTTTTAACCATATCTTCGTAGGAATGTTGACCGTCAGAATCGATGGTAACCATTTTGTCGATTTCTGGCTCGTTTTTGATGATGTGGTCCATGGCGATTTTTAAGGCTGCACCCTTACCTTGATTAATTGGCCGATAAATGTTTGTTGTGTTGTAGTTTGTTTCGGCTTCTTGGAAAATGTGCTTGAAGTCAGGCCCTGATCCATCATCGATGATTAAAATAGGAATTTTCGTGTCCTGTTGACGGATGGTGTCTAACAGGTGAATTAATTTTTGGTCTGGTTCTAATGATGGGATGACGATCATAGGTCTTGACATGGCAGTTCTCCTTTGGTGGTCTGGTGCTTTATTGGTTGGGGTTGGTCCGTTTATATATTTAATTTACACTTTCAAATTAGTCAAAATAAAAAATGGTATGACTTAAGAGGATGTCTCGCTGCTAGTCATACCATTATTTAGTATTTTTGACGTGAAAGGTACTCTATTTCCAATAGAAAATTATAATTGCATTCGGGGGGTTAGGCAAATTTTAAGAAGCATATTTTTAATGGTTTTTGAATTTAGTGACAAATGTCACTTTTTTATTTTTGGTGAAGTATTGAAAAAGGACTGGCCTGAGCCAGTCCTTAGCTTTTGGATGTTTTGATTTGTGATGAAAAAGGACTGGCGCGAGGCCAGTCCTTTTCATTATGATTTTAGGTTCTATTTAATGTCGCCGAAAACGTCTAGCATGACTTGTTAAGAACTTAACAGAGAACTTTTCATATGAGAATGATATTTCCATAGATATTAATCCTAGTTATCATTCTCATCTATGAATGATGATAAATGTGGTACTCAAAACATGCCCGGAAGGTTTAAATTTTTCCTCTCAAATCTTCTAAGCGACTATGATATATATTAGTCACCATTATTATGCCTAATCGCACATAAAACTTCTTTTTCTGTTCATCCCACTGATTACGTTCGTCAATTGCTTGTGGGGAACTATGTCTAAATACTTGTGTTTCATTTCGAAAACGTTTAATATCCTCGTTACTAAAATATTTATAAAATATATTTGGTTCGATTGTGACGAACTCTTTATTTGTTTTTAATAAGTATTCAATTGAATTATTCAAATTCACTAATTGATCATCTAAGGAAAATGTATGAAAATCGCCTTTATTCGTTGAAATATGGGCTATCATGTCTAAAATATCTTCTGAAAAAAGGAACACAGGGTTATCATTTTTTCTAACTATAGTTAAATTATCAATTAATTCTCGTCTATCAGACCAAAGAATTCTATCCGTAATTCCTGTTTCTTCTTTAATTTTAGATCGTATCATATCATATCCAAAAGATTTTAAATCTGTCTGATTTTCGATGACATTAGGAAATTCCAAAATGTAATAATCATTTTCTTTTAACCATTTAATTATTAGTGAATATTCATCAAAATCTTTCTCCGTATAATCGCTACAAATAACAGATTTTTCTTTTGTAGATTTAGGTTTCAAAGTTTCTTTAAATGCACCTATAACAACATCATCATTTTCATAAGTGTAGTTTTCAAGATAGATCATTTTACACCTCCAAAAATACTGAAATTAATAATTAAAGAATCTCCTAGTTTTTGTAATTGTATAATATATGTGTATGAGTTTTCAAAAAAATACCTCATGTCACAAAATCTTTCTGTGACATGAAGTATGAATTTTTTATCTAATGTCGCCGAAAACGTCTAGCATGACTTGTTTAAATGCTTGGTGGTCTACGACTTCACATACACGTGCGTTTGGTGTTTTGTGTAGTTGATGTGTTAAATCGACGATGTTGTGGCCGCGAGTGATTTCGCCTTTGGTTTCGACATCAACGAAGTAGTCGTTAGATTGGGTCATGATTTCTTCGTTGGCTGCAATAGCTACGGCTAATGAGTCTGGATGTGTGATGCCGTCAAATAAGTGTTCAGAGTTATTGGCTTCACGGACAAATCCGTTAACGTCCATGTAGAATTGAGAACCTTTTGTGTTTAAGGCTGCAATTTCTTTGATTTCAGCATCGTCCATCACGCCGTATTCAATGGTCATGTCCCATCCAATCATGGTGATTGGTGCGCCAGAACCGAATACCATTTTCGCAGCTAATGGATCAATGTAGAAGTTGTATTCGGCTGATACGTTAATGTTACCAAGTGAGTTATTGATACCGCCCATGATCCACAAGTGTTTTATCTTAGTGGCGATTGATGGATCTTTTTTCATCGCCATAGCAATGTTCGTTAATGGCGCAATAGCGATAATTTCAATTTCACCTGGATTGGCGTTAATTGCATCCACTAAATAGTCAACTGCATGTTGCGTTTCAGGTTCTTGTTTTGGTTCGGTGATAACCAAATCACCCATACCAGCATTTCCATGAATGTTTTCGATGGTGTCATGTTTTTCGGTTAATAAGGCATCGATTGGTTCTTCGTAACCCTTGTAAACTGGGACTTTGTAGTCAGGATTGAATAGTTCAACTGTGTAAAGTGCGTTGCGGACTTGATTATCAAATTGGACGTTACCACCTGCAATGGTAATCCCTTCGACCTTAAAGTATTTTAAAGCTGTTAAAATGGCAGTTGTGTCGTCGCCAGCTGTATCTGTATCAATAATTACTCTACGCATGTAAATGATGCCTCCTAATGTATTTAGGAACATTTTACCATTTAATTTAATTTATTGTGCGGAAATTGTGGAAATTTTAATAAAATAGGTGCAAGTAGACTTCGATTTGGAAGATACTTACACCTATACTTGGTTATGCTTTTTTTCTTGAATTTTTTACTGCGTTAGATAGCATTTGGAATTGGCCTCTGAATGTTGTGAGGTCGTCGAATAAATCTTCGCCATCGTTTAACATCTTGACCGTTACCCATCCTAGGCTGGCAGTAAGTCCACTGGCTACGACGCCATTAACTGCTGCACCTGTTACACTACCAACAACTGGGACCATTTTCATTAAATTTCCGACGGCGCTTCGTCCAAAACCAACAAGCACGATTTCTTTGGTTACGGCAGATTTAATATTTTGGGTCCATGTTTGGCCGAATAATTTGTGTAAGCGACCCATCATAGTCAATTGGACTGGTACTAATAGCACTGCATCCGAAAATGGAATTGGTGAACATCCGATAATTGCTGCGGTTAATGTTGCGATGTGAATGGTTGAGAAACACTTTTTACGCACTTCTGGATCCACACCAACTAGGAAGTCTTCAAAAATCCCCTCGTATTGTTCTTTACTATTCGCTAGAATTTTTTCGGCTTGTGCTTTAGATTTGTCAAATGAATTGACAATTATTGTAGCGTATTTTGTTGGGATTTTTTTCAATACCTCGTTGAAGAATGAATTGAATTCCTTTGATTCGCCTGTTTCACTTTCAGTAACTTCTATTGTTGGAGCGTTGGTTGCCTCTTCTTTTTCTGATGTTTCTTGTTGATCAGCTTGTGCTATTATAATATATTCCTCTTGATTTTCTTTGTTTGTATTCATCATAATTCCCCCTTCTATAATAGGCTAAGTATTTTTTACGAATTGTTTTTATTGGCCTATTATATCATTTTAGATATAAGCTGTTGTAGCTTTTTGTGGGGCATTGGTGGTTGGTGAGTATAGGTATTCCTATGTTTGATGGGCATCGTATTAATTCAATTTGTGATTTCTTAGATGAGTTTTCTACTTTTCAAAAAAATATGGAGAGATTTAGCGAATTTTTACGTATATATTCTGTAAGGGGGTGATCAGTTTGCAATCAAATGATAAGTTGTTGCAGTTAAATTTGCTTGTTCTGCGAAACGGCTTTTTGGACAAGTATCAGTTAGATTCTCGACATTATATCCTTTCAGGTTTGTTGGGAGAGGCGTTGTTTTCAGATTTTGTTAGTCGGTATGGTCACAAAAGTTGGGCTATTTATTCGGATTATTGGTTTAATTATGGGAAACGGATGCAGGCTGATTTTCTTTTGGTGACTTCTGAACGCTGGCTAGTGGTCGAGGTCAAGCACTACGATGGTCGGTTTGAGTATAAGGGTAATGAGTGTTATTTGAATGATAAGTTGATGGATGATAATTATTTGCTGGCGATGGATTTGCGAGTGAAGAAAATTCGGCATATGGCGCAGGAATTGAACCAGGATATTGTGGTTGAGGGCTTGTTTGTATTTATTCATGAGAATTCTGAGGCTAAGGTTCATTTGGATTATGCGTTGGATTTTGATGTTAAGCTACGTAATGAGTTAAAGGGATTTCTGAGTCAGTTGAAACGAACTGATAATCGACAGCTTTCTGATGGGCATTTGCGGAAAGTGGATGCGGTTTTAGATAAATATCGGGTAAAGAATCCTTTTCTGCCAAAACCGATAAAGCAGGAGGATTGGGCTGGATTGACTAAGGGTATTAACTGTTGTACCTGTGATAGTTTTGATTTGGCTTATCGTCATAAAACAGTGATTTGTAATGATTGCGGTGCTATAGAGCGAAAGGATGCTGCTATTCTTAGGATGGCTGAACAGGTGCGAATCTTGTTTTATGGTGAGGATTATGCGGTGACGGGTGCTAGAGTTTATGAGTTGTGTGATAAGAGAATTTCGATAAATGCAATTCATAAGGTACTGAGAGATTCTCGAAAATAAAGGCATATTTGGATAAAGATAATGAGGAGGGCTGAGGCCCTCTTTTCATTTTGTTACTGCTAACTTTCCTCTATTTTCTGGACACTTTGGTTTGGGAGATGAATATTCTGGACAATGGTAGAATACTTTTGTTTGTGGGATGCTGTCTTTTATTGGTTAACGATTGATCGATTGGTAGAGGGCTGAGGCCCTCTTTCCTTCTGATTACTGCTGCTTTCTTTAGGGGATAGGTTCGGTTTGGCAAATAAATTAAGAAATATGGGGTTCTTTAATTTATTTACTTAAATAGATTAAAAATTTTGAGATTTAATAATTTATACAGTCAAATAAATTAAGGGTTTTTGGGCGATTAATCTATTTGGCTAAATAGATTAATCGTTCAGCTCGCTTTTAATTTATTGGTTCCGATAGATTAAGAATTTGGAGCTTTTTTAAACTATTCACACATATAGATTAAGACTGCCCTATTTTTGTAATTTATTTTTCAAAATAAATTACTTCAACTCCCGTCCAATCTATATTTAGCGCCGTACACAACAAATAAGTTAAAAATAAATCCTTGACATTAGAAAAATGCGCTTTATAATGAGAAATATATTAGAAATGAATGAAAACTTCATGCAATACACGAAACCGATAATCGAGAGTAGTAGGGAAAGTGAAGTCTGTTTTACAGAAAGCCGCAGGTGATGGGATTGCGACAACAGATTTTTCCTGAATGGACTTGTGAGGGCAGCCTGAAATCATAGTAGGCGCTGACGGAGGACCCTATCCGTTAACACGAGGGCACATATGATAGTATGTGAAACGAGTGGGCATATTTTATGTCAATTTGGGTGGTATCGCAGGAGTATAGGCTCTTGTCCCTTTATATGGGGGCAAGGGCCTTTTTTGTAGCTTAAATTTAGAGAGGATGGACATAATGACAAATCAAACAGCAACTTTAACAAATGAACGTGTAGCAAACGGGGAAACAATTCAAGCGGCGATTGGCCAAATAATGGACGGACATGATTTGGATTTGGCAACGGCGCGTGCAGTTATGGAAGAAATCATGACTGGTGCAGCAACGGATGCGCAAATTGCAGCTTACTTGACTGCCCTTCGTATGAAAGGTGAAACAGTTGAAGAGATTACAGCGTCAGCACAGGTTATGCGTGATCACGCGAAAAACATTACTAGTCCAATCAAGGCCTTAGATATTGTTGGTACTGGTGGTGACAAAGCTTTCACTTTCAATATTTCAACTACGTCTTCATTTGTCATTGCTGCTGCTGGGATTCCAGTTGCCAAACATGGTAACCGTTCATCTTCTAGTAAATCTGGTTCGGCTGATGTCTTAGAAGCACTTGGCGTGGACATCGATTTAACCAATGACCAATCTAAAGAAATGTTGGAAGCCATGAATATGTGCTTTATGTTTTCACAAAAATACCACCCTGCTATGAAGTATGCAGCACCGGCCCGCAAGCAATTGGCAGCCCGCACCATCTTTAATGTACTTGGTCCCCTAGCTAATCCGGCCAATGCATCGATGCAAATGCTTGGTGTGTACGATGTGGCTTTGGTTGATCCTTTGGCAGAAGTATTAAACAACTTGGGTGTTGATAAGGGTATGGTCTTCGGTGGTAATGACGGTTTGGATGAAATCACCTTGACTACTACCAGCGAAGTTGCGGAAATTCGTAACGGCAAGATTACACACTTTACATTTGACCCTAAAGATTACGGTTTTGACTACTGTGAAAAAGGCGATTTGACTGGTGATACACCGGCATTCAATGCCCAAATCACTTTAGATATTTTATCAGGTATGAAAGGTCCTAAACGCGATACTGTCGTATGTAATGCAGGTTTAGCCATTTACCTAGCCAAAGATGACGTGACGATTGCGGAAGCGATTGAAGAAGCGCAAGACTTGATTGATTCAGGGGCTGCTTTAGCGAAATTAGAAGAATTCAAAGCCGCATCATTAGCCTTTACCAAGGAGGAAGCATAAATGATATTAGATAAAATTGTTGTCTCAACCGAAATTCGCGTAGACCAAGCCAAAGCGGCGGTGCCTTTAGAAGAAATGAAGGCACGTGCCCTAGCCAAACCGATTAATCAAGATTTTCCATTTGAAAAAGCTTTAGTTGAAGAAGGCATTGGCTTTATCTGTGAAGTGAAAAAGTCATCTCCTTCTAAAGGTTTGATTTCTGAGGACTTTAATTATTTACAAATTGCCCGCCAATATGAAAATGCTGGTGCCAATGCCATTTCGGTATTGACTGAACCTGACTTTTTTCAAGGGTCGAATCAATTTTTGACCGATATTAAAAATGAAATTGGCTTGCCTATTTTACGTAAAGATTTTGTGATTGATGCCTACCAAATTTATGAAGCTAAAGCCATTGGTGCAGATGCTGTTTTATTAATTGTAGCGATTTTAGATGACAAGCAACTACGTGACTATTTCCAATTGGCCCAAGATTTAGGGTTATCGGCTTTAGTTGAAGCCCATTCAGTTGAAGAATTGGAACGTGCCTTAGCCATCTCCCCTCGTCTGATTGGTGTCAACAACCGTGATTTGAAAACCTTCAAAGTGAAATTATCTAACTCGGTGAAGATGCGTAATCGTGTACCAGAAGATATTTTGTTCATTGCCGAGAGTGGGATTAAAACACGTGAAGATGTCGCAGTCTTAGAAGAAGGTCATGTTGACGGCATTTTGATTGGTGAAACCATGATGTTGGCACCTGACAAACCAAGAAAATTGGCAGAACTTAGAGGTGTCAGCTATGACTAAAGTAAAACTGTGTGGCATCCGGCGTTTAGAGGACGTGGCGATTTTAAATGAGGTGAAGCCTGATTATGCAGGTTTCATCTTCGCACCGTCGAAACGCCAAGTAGGAGTTGACGAGGCAGAGGCTTTACGTCAGGCACTGGATCCATCGATTCCGGCAGTGGGTGTGTTCGTGGACGCAGATCCCCTTTTCATCAAAGAAGTTGTTGATGCGGACATTATTCAAGTTGTACAGTTGCACGGGCATGAGGATGCTATTTATATAGAAGAAACTCGTCGATTAATTGGCGATGTGCCGATTGTGCAAGCGGTTCGGGTGGCGAGCCCAGATGATGTCCATCTTGAGACGACGGCGGATATGGTGCTGTTCGATGCCTATTCTAAGGGCGTGCAAGGCGGAACGGGACAACAATTTAACTGGGACTATTTGGCGGGCGTTGACCGCAAATATTTCCTAGCTGGTGGATTGAATCCAGACAATATTAGAACGGCGATTGAGACGGTTCGGCCGTATGCGGTGGATATTTCCAGTGGGGTCGAGACGGATGGTGTGAAGGACGCGGCGAAAATTCGCGCGTTGATGGCAAGAATTCAGGAGGTTAGCTGATGGCAAATTATTTTGGTAATCATGGTGGGCAATTCATCCCGGAAACGTTGATGAATGCAGTGCAAGAGCTTGAGGAAGCTTATGCATTTTATAAGGAGGATGCGGATTTTAATCGCGAGTTGAACGACTTGTTGGCGAATTACGCAGGACGCCCTTCGCTATTGTATTATGCGGAAAAGATGACCAAGGATCTTGGTGGTGCGAAGATTTACTTTAAGCGTGAAGATTTAAACCACACTGGTGCCCACAAAATTAATAACGTCTTGGGGCAAGCTTTGTTGGCGAAGAAAATGGGTAAAACGCGACTAATTGCGGAAACTGGTGCCGGTCAACACGGTGTGGCGACAGCGACGGTTGCGGCTTTACTCGATATGGACTGTGTGGTCTACATGGGTGAAGAGGACACCATTCGTCAAGCCTTGAATGTGTACCGTATGGAACTCTTGGGCACACGCGTTGTGGCTGTGACGTCGGGTACGCGTACACTGAAAGATGCAGTTAACGAAGCCATGAAGGACTGGGCTTCGTCTTTTGAAAATACCCATTACGTGATTGGGTCTGTGATGGGACCAAATCCCTTCCCTACTATGGTACGTGATTTCCAAAAAGTGATCGGTGAAGAAGCGCGAGCACAAATTCTTGCTAAGGAAGGCAAGTTGCCTGATGTCGTGATGGCTTGTGTTGGTGGCGGTTCTAACGCCATTGGTATGTTCTATGATTTCATCAAGGATGAAGATGTTCGCTTGGTGGGTTGTGAGGCTGCGGGTCGCGGGGTACATACCAAGGATACTGCGGCGACCATCGCTGTGGGCACCCCGGGTATTTTTCACGGTATGAAATCCTACTTCGTGCAAGATGATTACGGTCAAATTGCGCCTGTTTATTCGATTTCGGCTGGTTTGGACTACCCTGGTATCGGTCCTGAACATGCCTATCTGCATGACATTGAGCGTGCGGAATACGTTTCGGTGACTGACGATGAAGCGGTTGACGCGTTTGAATACTTATCACGGACTGAGGGCATTATCCCAGCGATTGAGAGTGCTCACGCTGTAGCCCATGCGAAAAAGATTGCGGGCGACATGGATCCGGACGAGATTATTGTGATTTGTTTATCAGGGCGCGGGGACAAGGACGTTGCTGCGATTGCCCGCCACAAAGGAGTTGACTTACATGAGTAGAATTAGTGACGCATTTAAGGGTAGCAAAGCCTTCATCCCCTACATTACGGCCGGAGATCCAACTCTGGACGTGACCAAGGCGACGATTTTGAAGATGGTGGAAGCCGGCGCGGATATGATTGAAATCGGTATCCCCTTTTCGGATCCAGTTGCTGAAGGACCAACGATTCAAGCGGCTAGCGAACGAGCATTGAAGAATTTTGTGAACGTGGACCAAGTGTTTGAAATGGTGGCTGAGTTGCGAGAAACTGTTGAAATACCGCTGATTTTCATGACCTATGTGAATCCGATTTTCGTATATGGGGTCGATAAGTTTATGGCCCGCTGTAGTGCGGTCGGCGTTGATGGCGTGATTGTGCCTGATGTGCCTTTTGAAGAAAAAGGCTTGCTGGCTGGTGCTTGTACGGCGAATGGTGTCGACTTGATTTCTATGATCGCCCCATCGTCTGAGGACCGGATTGCCATGATTGCGAGCGAGGGTGAGGGCTTCATTTATGTGGTGTCTTCGCTTGGTGTGACTGGTGTGCGTAGTGACGACAACTTTGAAAGTAATATCGATAGCATTGTGGCGCACATCCGCACCGTGACTGATGTACCATGCGCAATTGGGTTTGGGATTTCGAATCCTGCGCAGGCAGCGGCTATGGCCGAGATTGCGGATGGTGCGATTGTTGGATCAGCTATCGTGAACATTGTGGCTGCTGAAGGTGCCGGCGCGCCTGAACCTGTGTATGACTTCGTGAAGTCGATGGCGGATAGTGTGCATGGGGTTGGTGTTGAGGGGTAGAATTGGGGTTGATGCTCTAGTGGTTGGTGAGTTTGTATGCAACTACTGATGACTGGATAAGCCAGATTACAGAATACTGATCCATTCGGTAAGGAGTTCTAATTTTTTACACAATGGAATTATATTCTGTAAGATTTTGAATATATTTACAGAATCCAAATTTATTCTGTAAATTTCAAATTCGAGATATTCCCAATAAAATGATAATTGTAGGATTGAAGTTAGATCAAAACTTTAATCCTACTTTTTTGTTTTTATAATTGGATTTCTTGCCAATTCTACCCTCCTGGCCCTCACTCATGAAAATTTTACTTATTTTTTGTAAGCGTAATTCTTGACTCTTTCGCAAACTGCGTTTATAATCGTAATCATTACGATTCAAATTCGAATTAATTATTTGCAATTTATATATACAATACATATCTCAAAACAGGAAGGAAATTACATGGCAAAGAAATCTAAAATCGCAAAAGCAAAGAAACAAGCAGCAACAGTAGCAAAATATAGTGCACAACGTGAGGCTTTGAAAGCAGCTAAGGACTACGTTGGTCTAAGCAAGTTACCACGCGACGCGTCTCCTACGCGTTTACGTAACCGTGATGCAATCGATGGACGCCCTCGTGGCTACATGGGTAAATTCGGTATCAGCCGTATTCGCTTCCGTGAATTAGCGCACGAAGGCAAGATCCCTGGCGTAACAAAAGCTAGTTTCTAATTTATAAATAGTGGAACCAGTAATCCTCTAGTCGGGATTACTGGTTTTTTTTGTTTTTATGTGGGAGGAATTGAGAAATAAAAACGTATATATTCATTGAGGTGGTTAAATGATTGATAACCTGGAAATGAGACAGTTGGAAATTCTTGATGTTAGACTTCCATCTTTGGATAATGAACAAAAACGTAAATTATATAGACTTCAGAGCGGTGTCAAAGGTGAAAACTTATTTTTAGAAATGGTTCAGAAATACGGTCATCCAAATTGGAAAATCTATAGTGATTACTGGTTTAGCTATGGAAAAAGGTTACAAGCTGACTTCATAGTCATTACCGATAATCGATGGCTTGTTGTGGAGGTCAAACACTACGACGGTCTCTTTGAATACATTGATAATGAATGCTATCTTAGTGGTAATCTACTGAATGATAACTATTTAGCAACTATGGATTTACGAATTAGACATATTCGACATATGGCACACGAAATCAATACGGGAATTAAAGTTGAAGGCTTATTTGTTCTTATTAATGAAAATTCGGAAGTTCACGTTCAACATCCGTTTGACTTTGACATTAAATTAAAAAATGAATTGAAGCGCTATTTTACGGCTTTGAAAAATTCGGACATTAAACCAATAACCCAAAATTATGCGCAACAAATTCAAAATGTATTAAATAAATATAGTGCTGGTACACCCTTCCTACCCAAAGCAATTTCTGATTCTGTTTGGCAGGAACTGAAGAGAGGCATTACATGTGGTCAATGCGGGTCCTTTGGAGTTAATGCGAAATATCGTTCTTTAGTTTGCTCGATTTGCAATGCTACAGAGTCAAAGGAACAAGCTCTTATACGTATGATAAATGAACTAAGATTGCTGTACTATGGTGCTGAAGACATGATTACTGGCGGTAGACTTTATGAGTATTGTGATAAGAAAATTACGAGCAGAACTGCATACCGAATCTTGGAGTTCTATAATAAAGGAAAGTATAAGAACAAATAAAATGAAGAGGGCGTCCGCCCTCTTTTCATTTTGAAGCTCTTATTTACAATCATTCTTTTTAGAGCTGCCTTACATTGATTGATTATTTTATTGGTCTTTTGTAGGTTAGTACCCTAGGCAGCAATAGTCCATAATTTCTAGGTTTACTTGCTAAGAAACAGACATCATTTCCGTATTCAATCATCAAATTATGATAATGAAGAGGGCATTCGCCCTCTTTTCATTTTATAGTCCATCAATCTATTACTCAGCAGATTAGCCTAGTGAAGATTGGAACTCCCAATTGTCAATGTTTTGGTATTTTGTGAAAATTGACAGGTTCAATTATCAATTTTTCCGAATTTCGTGAAAATTAAACTAGCCAATTATCATACTTTTTTAAGTCGATGAAGATTGGCACTTCTAATCTTCAAAAATTCTGAACCTTGTGAAGATTAAAATTGTCAATTTTCACGATTTTTCCTTTTTTTGACAATTGGGAGTCTCAATAAACAATACTAAGCCATTTTGTGAAGATTGACTTTTTCAATTGTCAATCTTCTAATATCGCACCAGATCCACCCCTTCCCACAAAAAAAAGAAGCTAGCCCTAAAGCTAGCTTCTCCGATAATGAATTGCTTATTCAACCGATACCAAGAAATGGTAAACTGGTTGGCCACCGTCAACGATTTCGACTTCGATGTCTTCGTTGGCAGTTTCAACTGCTTCAGCGATTGCTTCTGCGGTTGCTTGATCAGTATCTTCACCAAAGATTAGGGTTACTAATTCTTTGTCTTCGTCGATCATAGCGTTGATCATGTTGATTGTTTCTGTTTGAAGATCTTGGTCTTCAGAAACGATCTTACCATTTACGATACCCATAAAGTGGTCTTTGTGGATTTCTAGGCCATCAACGGTTGTGTCGCGGACTGCAACGGTAATTTGACCTGAACTTACGTTGGCCATTTCGTCTACCATTGCTGCTTTGACGTCTTCAAGTTTGCCTTCTGGGTTGTAACCTAACATGGCTGTTAACCCTTGGGAAATGAATTTCGTTTCTATGACAGCTGCTGGGATTTCAGATACTTCAACTGCTTGGTTGGCAGCCATGATGATGTTCTTGTTGTTAGGCAAGATGATCACTTGGTCTGCATTCGCGTTGTTGATTGCTTCTAAAATATCATTTGTTGATGGGTTCATTGTTTGACCACCAGAAATGATTGATTTAACACCCATGTCTTTGAACAAGTTTTCGATACCAGGGCCAGCTGCAACAGCAATAACCGCTAAGTTAGAGTGTTCCACGGCCTTTTTAGCATCAGCTGCATCACTATGATCGTGAGTGGCACCTTTGCCTTCTAGGATATCATCATGTTGTAGACGCATGTTGTCGACTTTGATTTTCACTAGTGAACCAAATTTTTGGCCGTAGTTCATTACTTCGCCTGGTTGCTCAGTATGAACATGCACCTTAACAATTTCGTCGTCGGCAACTACTAATAGTGAGTCACCAATACCGTCTAAATGGTTACGGAATGTATCGTAATCAAATTCATCCGTAACTGTTTCACCGTCACCAATTTTCACCATGATTTCAGTACAGTAACCAAATTTAATGTCTTCAGAAGATACTGAATGTGATGTATTGAAGAAGTTTTCTTGGTGTGCTAATTCAGTTACATTGGCTTGAGATGGGTTTGATGATTTCACTGGAATAGATTCACCTGTAAGCGATTCTAAGAAACCGTGATATACATAAACTAATCCTTGTCCACCTGAATCGACTACGCCAACTTCTTTTAATACTGGCAATAAGTTTGGTGTATTTTCTAATGAAGTTTGTGCTTCATCCAGAACAGCTGTCATAACTTCAATGATGTCATCTGTTTCTTGGGCTTTCTTGATACCTGCTGCTGCTGATTCGCGTGCGACAGTTAGGATAGTCCCTTCAACTGGTTTCATCACTGCTTTCACAGCTGTATCAATTCCGCGTTGGAAGGCATTTGCGAAGTCTTCAGCGTTGATGACTTCTTTGTCTTCGATAGCTTTTGCAAAGCCACGGAATAGTTGAGATAAGATAACACCTGAGTTACCACGTGCACCCATTAACAAACCTTTAGCTAAGTCTTGTCCGACTTCGCCAACAGTTCCTGATTGTTGTTTAATTACGCGTTCAATACCTGATGTGTATGTCAAATTCATGTTTGTCCCTGTATCACCATCTGGTACTGGGAAAACATTCAATGAATTCACGTATTCAGCATTCTCATTTAGACGGTTTCCACCGACTTCAAGCATTGATATGAACGCTTCAACGTCTAATACTGTTCTTTTCACCTAAAATCCTCCTTGGTTACCGCAACTAGTCTTCAATCACACGAACGCCTTGAACGTACACGTTCACTACGTTAATATTGATGCCCAATTGACGACTTAATTCGTATTTCACCGAACTTTGCACATTGCGACAAATTTCAGAAATTTTTGTGCCATAGTTTACGATAATGTATACGTCCACTACTACGCGATCATCGTTATCCACTGAAACAAGTACACCTTTAGTGTAGTTTTCTAGTTTCAAGATTTCTTGGATACCGTCACGTATTTGATGTTTGCTGGCCATACCAACAACACCGTAGTTTTGGGTAGTAGCCATGCCGACTACTGTTGCGATAGATTCGTTTGTAATATCAATTTCACCGAATTCGGTTTGCATTTTTAATGCCATATAAAAAGTCCTCCTTTTGAAGGGTTGTGATGACAAATTTGCCCAATAATGTATTTTATTGAACAAATATAACTTCATTTATAACACTTATTTTACCACATACTAGTTCATTATACCTAAATATTTCAGATGCCGCAACGACTCTGTAAATTTGGGTACAAAAAAAGCCGCTGTTTCCCGATTGGAAAACGACGACCTTAATTGATTATATGCTCAAAATGTGAGTCACGCTAATAAGCCTACACTCAAATCTATGAAGTTGAGTTCGGTCCTCCAGAAAGCCCTGCGCTTCAGATTAGATTGTCGATGACTACCGTCATCGCCTGCCCTAATCTTCCACCGGTGGCTTTCTTAGCGTCGGCCCTCACATCCTTGGATTACGCGCGGTTTACTAAACCAGCTTTGATTGCATGAGTTGAAACCCAAACGCGTTTTTTAGTACCATTTTCATCAATGATGCGAACTTTTTGTAAGTTAGCTTTAAATGTACGTTTTGTAGCATTCAATGCGTGTGAGCGGTTGTTACCT
Source organism: Aerococcus agrisoli (assembly GCF_003797145.1). Taxonomy (GTDB): domain Bacteria; phylum Bacillota; class Bacilli; order Lactobacillales; family Aerococcaceae; genus Aerococcus; species Aerococcus agrisoli. Next base: position 38,488 of record NZ_RKMG01000010.1, read on the forward strand.
GTAGTCGTTTTACGTCCTGTGTAATAACATACTTTAGCCATTGTCATATTCCTCCTCTACAAATTTTCATACCATAACATAATACTATATACCGACTTAGAAATCAAATATTATTTAACATAAACCTGATTACTTTTGTCCATCCCGTGCCTGAATCGCTAAAATGAAGCCTTCAGTAAAGGAAATTTCCATGGTATCCACGTCCGGTAAGAATTCATTGGATATCAAAGCCAAAGGTGTCGGCATTTGATACTCTTGTAAAGTATACACTACATTTGCCAAAGTAAGGTCCTTAACTGCCGTCATCGCCACAAAAGATAAATACTTCATCCCCGGAATGCGGTCAATACTGTGTTTCCCGGCCAGTAAAAAGCTAATCCGATTATCCTCTTCGATTAAATGGATTTGACCCATAATGGCTTGGAATTTTTCTTGGAAAATGAGCCATATGTTCGAAAGCAAGTGGTCCACGCGCCCACCTAACATGCCAAATAAATGGTAGGTGCCGCCCGGATACCGCTGCGCGACTGATCCAAGCGCGTGCTCGGTATCCGTCTCATCTTTCATGGGTTCTAGCTTTTCCACTTCCTTGCTGACGGCCACGATACGTTGATAGGTTTCTGCGTCCACCGAATCAAAGTCGCCCACAGCTAAGTCAATAGTTAAACCTAAATCTAAAAAGCGTTTGGCACCCAAGTCTACTCCTATGAAAGCCCGGTCTCGGTCCCCAGTTTCTGCAGCTTGTTGGGCCACATATTCCTTGAAAAACGCTGGGTCGAATGGCCCTGATCCTATGAGATATACTTGCATATGCCTGCTCCTTCTACTAAATCTTCATGCGACCAAATTTGATTGCTTGTTTCAAGGCATCAATTGGCGCTGAGACATCCTCTTTGTTAAAAATATATGAACCGGCAACGTAGGCGTCGACCCCGTTTTTGGCACAAATTCTAGCAGTTTCATCGGTAATACCGCCGTCCACTTCAATCAGGAAATTTGCCCCTTCACCTTCGCGACGATATTCATGTAGTTGCGCCATTTTCTTCACAGTTGATTCAATGAACGATTGACCGCCGAAACCTGGATTTACGGTCATGACTAGGACCATATCCACGTCGTTTAAGATGGGTTCAATGGCAGCAACGGGGGTAGCCGGGTTGATTGCTACACCGGCTTTCATACCGTGTTTATGGATGGTTTGAATCAATCCATGTAGGTGTTTCGTTGCTTCGTAGTGTACGGTGAAATAATCGGCACCAGCATTGGCGAATGTTTCCACGTGGGCTTCAGGATTATCAACCATCATATGTACGTCCAAAGTCATTTTGGTATGGGGACGCAAGGCTTCAACGACACCCGAACCGAATGTCAAATTGGGCACGAAATGGCCGTCCATAACGTCAATGTGGACCCAGTCTGCGCCTGCTTCTTCGATACGTTTGACGTCGCCTGTAAAGTTGCCGAAATCGGCTGATAAAATAGATGGTGCAATAAACATACAAATCCTTCTTTCTACCGCAATCAATTAGTATTTAGGTTTGGCATTTTCGATTTCTTCAAAAATTTGCAAATATGAATCATAGCGGGTTTGGGCAATTTCGCCAGCCGCTAAAGCATTTTTCACCGCACATTTTGGTTCATGGATGTGGGTACAACCGCGGAATTGGCATTGGTCTTGAATGGCGCGCATTTCTGGGAAATAGTTGGATAACAAGATTTTGTCCAGTTGATCGATGTCGATACTTGAGAATCCTGGGGTATCGGCTATTTTCCCACCGAAGATGTCATGCAATTCGGTATGACGGGTGGTATGGCGACCACGGCCAAGCGACGTCGAAATCTCACCGGTCTCGATATCCAAACCAGGTAGCAAGCGATTCAGCAAGGTCGATTTCCCAACCCCTGATTGGCCCACAACTACCATGGTATGGTCGCGGACAATATCCTTCAATTTATCTAACATCTCGTCTAGCGAACTAGACACAATTACCTTGTATCCTACATTGGTATAGGTATCGATGAAAAACTTGATTTGATCGTGGTCCTTTTCCTTAGCCAAATCCAGCTTCGAAAAATAAATTACGGGCTCCACATTCACCGACTCCAAGTAGACTAGGAAGCGGTCCAAGAGTTTCGGTTGAATTTGCGGTTCGGTAACAGACGCAACAAGCAGCGCCACATCCACATTCGCTACCGCTGGACGAACCATTTCGCTATAGCGTGGCAAAATCTTCATCACCGTACCCTCTTTGGTATTGGTTGCCGTAAATTCCACAAAATCCCCCACTAATGGTGTCGTTTGCGTATTACGGAACTGACCTCTCGCGCGGGTCGTAAAAATTTCCTTCGTCTCAGTCTCCTCAACATAATAGAAACCAGATAATGCCTTAATAATTTGCCCAGTATAGGAACTTGCCTTCTCCTGAAGATTGTCTTGTGGGTTGGTCATAAGCGATTGCTACTCCTCCTTGTTTTTCATTTTCCTGATATTCATATGCTCTATTTTAACGCAAAAACCACTGAATACAAACATCCAACTCAAAATACCCTTTATCCTTCTGTGAAAAGGACAATACTTGTACTTAGTTGGTGGCTTTTCTTCTGTGTGGGTGGTTTCGGTTTCCTCTGCCATCCCTTTCGCTCGCCAACTACTGGTGGGTGTCGGAAATAAGTCATGTGATTCTGATTTTTGTGACCTATTCTACTAGATAAGTCACAAGCATTAAAATCCACGCTATTTAACAATAGCTGATGTATTCCTCATCAAAATATCGGTCCAGTAATTTTACATTTTAGGACTGAAAGTGTAGTTCCTTAGCCGTGAAAGAGGATGAAATCGAGACCTTGGCTCGATTTCAAGTCTGGAGACCTTGGCTCCAGACGTTCCCACGGCGAATAGGAACGTACACTGAAAGGACGAAAATCGAAGATTTTATAATTCCCCCAAACAACTAACGGACATACTTGAAAGTACTGAAATCGCAGATTTTATCCAACAAAAAACAGGCTGGGACCTTAATCCCAGCCTACCTTATTTAATCATTAATCTTCATCATCCACATTTGATGATGAACGTTGGTTATTCGAGCTATTCGAATTCGCGTTTGAACTTGAAGCATTTGAGCTTGAAGAAGACGAATTAGAACTGCTTGAAGATGAAGAACTTGATGAGCTTGATGACGAACTTGAAGATGAAGACGACGACGAGCTAGATGAAGAACTTGATGAACTTGACGAGCTAGATACAGGTTGTGGTCCATCAGACATCACAATGTATAACTCATCACCCTTCACAAACTCCGTACCAGGCGTGATTGATTGTGAAATCATCACCCCGTCAGGAATCCAACCAGAATACGAATAATCAAAGCTTACAGTTAAGCCATTGGTATCCGCATATTGTTGAATCGACGTTTGGTTCCAGCCAGATAAATCAGCCATCTCAAAAGTTTCAATCCCCTTACTTACCACAAAGTTGATCGTCGTGCCATCAGCCACAACCTCTTCACCCTTGGCAATCGATTGACTAATAATATCGCCACTCTCAACCGTATCAGAGAACTCCTCATCACGCGTAACCGTGAAACCAAGTCCCGTCAACGTTTCCGCAATATCATCATACGCCTTACCAGTATAATCCTCAACACGCACAGGTTCCGGACCTTGACTCACATCAATATCAATCTCAGAATCCACACGCACATCCGTATTAGCATCCGGATTCGAATCCACAATCCGTCCGACCTCAACCGAATCATCATACACTTGGTTCACATCGCCCAACGTCAAATTCACTTTTTCAAGCGTCAGCGCCGCCTCTTGCTCAGTCATCCCTGTCACATCAGGCATCGTGATCGTGCGTCCGCTCATGTAGTTGAAAATAAGGAATATCACTAACAATAAGGCAACAATCGCACCTGCAATAATGGCCAGTGGTTTCTTGCTCTTAGCCTTCGGTTTTGTCGACTGAGCGCTTGTTGCCCCTAGCCCGCTAGCTGCGCCAGCCGACCCAAGGGAACTTCCAGCCTCAGAAGCCGAACTGTTACTGACGTTTGAAGTCTTAGCCTCAGCACCACTAGTAGCCCCAGATGTATCGCCAAGACCACTCGCTGCACCAGCAGCGGCACCAAGACCGGCAGCACTTGCTGAACCAGCCCCAGCTAAACCTGCAGCTGCAAGACCAGCACCCGCGCCAAGCGCCGCAGCGCCTGCTGCACCTGAACCTGTCATGATTTCAGCAGTATCGGCAATGCCGTACTCATCTGATTCAATTGGTTGCGTATCTTCAGGATTGGCTTTGGTTTTGCCTAGATTTGGATCTGTTTTTTCATCAACAGCTTTTTCACCGGCCGCCAACAATTGCGCTTCTTCTAATGAATTCATACGCATTTGGTTTTCGATATCTTTCTTAGCCATGACAATGGTTTCAGAGGCCATGTTGGCTGGTACGTAAACCGCTTCGTTTAGACGATTTGGTGAAAATACTGTTTCCAGGTCATCAATCATTTCGCCGATTGTTTGGTAGCGAGCAGTTGGCTCTTTTGCCGTTGCCTTCGCCACCACGTTAATCAAGGATTGCGGTACATCTTCACGGTACGCTTCGATTGGTGGTAGTGGTTCTTGGAAATGTTTCAAGGCAATGGATACGGCTGATTCACCGTCAAATGGTACACGCCCCGTAATCATTTCGAATAAAACAACACCTAATGAATAGATATCAGATAAGTGTGTTGCCATCGACCCACGCGCCTGTTCAGGTGATAGGTAATGGACAGAACCAATAATCGTATTGGTTTGGGTAATCGATGTTTCACTCGTCACCATGGCAATCCCGAAGTCCATGATTTTAATCACGCCATCTTTGTTGACCATGATATTTTGTGGTTTCAAGTCACGGTGGACAATACCAATATCATGCGCTGCTTGCACACCGGATAAAATTTGTAACATTAAATTTTGAATAATATCAACTGCAATCGGGTGGTTTTCACGGATATAGGCTTTCAAGTCCATACCGTCAACGAATTCCATGACGATGAATTTGCCTTCTTCGTCTTCCCCTACATCGTATAAATTCACGACATTTGGATGGTTCAATTCGGATACAGACAAGGCTTCACGTTCGAATCGTTTGGTCGCATCCATGGCATCCGACTTACCAATACGTAAGAATTTAATGGCTACGTCACGCTCTAAAATCGGGTCATAAGCTAGGTACACATCAGCCATCCCACCAGATCCAATATGATTGATTATTTTGTATCGTTCATCAATAATTTGTCCTGTTCTCATGCCTGATCACCCCTTTCGTTTATGTAGTCATCTTGATTAAAATCGCGTTGGGCAATTAGGACAGAAACATTATCGCGTCCGCCATTTTCATTGGCTTTGGCGATTAAGGTATCAGCTTTTTCAGCTACCCCTAGATATTCTCTTGCTAAAATAGCCAAGACTTGGTCTTCAGCCACCATATCCGTTAGACCATCTGAGCACATTAATAAAATGTCACCCGGATTAAAGTCCAAAATATCCACATCTGTTGCGACTTCAGGGTCAATGCCCACCGCACGTGTGACGATATTTTTTTGTGGATGCGTCGCCGCTTCTTCTTTGGTAATCATGGCCATGTCCACTAACTCTTGGACAAAAGAATGGTCACGTGTCATTTGTTGGATTTGACCGGCTTTCACCATGTAAATCCGACTATCCCCAATATGGGCTAAAATCACTTGATTCAAGTCTTCTAAGGCAACCGCCGCTACGATTGTTGTCCCCATACCCGCTAAATCTTGGTATTGGTTAGCTTTTTCGTAAATTTTGGCATTGGCTGATTGCACATTCGCTTGAATCCATTCTTGAATCATTGCGGGATCGTCCATGCCAGTTGTTTCTTCCCAAGCATGGCCTACATGGAAGATAGCCATTTCAGAGGCTACGTCTCCTGCATTATGGCCACCCATCCCGTCACATAGTAATAGAATAGGTAGTTGGTCTTGGTTATAAAAGATACCGACTTGGTCTTGATTTTGCTTACGTTCGATTCCAACATCGGTTTTGCTTGCGATTTCCATGTAAGTTCACTTTCCTTCGCTAGTTTTTTTCAAAGCTGGCAATGAAGAATCCATCTGATAAATAAGTTTGCGGTAAGATTTCAATGGTCCCATCCGCGTGAACTGATTGGTCTAGATTTTCTCTCCAGCCCTTGAATGATTTCAATGTTAGCTCTGGATGTTGCGCTAAGATTGCAGCTACAACATCTTCGTTTTCTTCTTTAGTAATTGTACATGTAGAATAGGTTATTGTGCCACCCTTTTTAAGTAATGGTAATGCTTGGTTCATAATTGTAACCTGAATGTCACTTAAAGCATCCAAATCTTGTAAGGATTTGTTGTATTTGGTGTCCGGTTTACGTCTAAATAGACCAATACCCGAACATGGTGCATCCACCAAAATCTTGTCAAACATCGTTGGCTCTTCGCCATTTTCCCCAAAACGTTCCGTCAATTGGGTAGCATCTTGATGTAGGATTTCCACATGCTCTGCAACTTTCATTCGCTCCACATTTTGGCGAATCAAAGGCAATTTATCCTTAGCAATGTCCGTTGCAATCACGTGACCTGTACGGCCGACCGCTTCTGCAATTTGAACAGTTTTCCCACCTGGTGCGGCACAGGCATCTAGCACTGTATCCCCAGCTTGAGGGTTCAAGGCTTCAACCGCTAGTAAGGCTGACTCGTCCTGAATCGTAATGTCCCCGTTCATGAATAAGGATGAATAGGCAGGATTCCCTTTCGTTATACGAAGTGCGAAGGGCGACAATGGACTTGGCGCTACGTCATGTCCTTCCGCTCGTAAAATATCAGCATATGCCGTCATTTTATCCGCATCCACATCACCAAAACGATTATTCGCACGTACGGTAATGGCCGGTGTTTGGGTCAAAGATTGGGCCAATTCTTCCGCCTTCGAGAAACCAAAACGGTCAACGAAATAATCCACCCAAATCATTGGTAGCGACGCTTGTAAGGCCAAAATTTCCTTAGGATCCGATTTAGTCGCAATGAATTCGTCCATGGTTTGGTATCTACGGTCAAAATTACGCAACACACCATTAGCAAATTTCGCCAAAGTTTGATTGCCTCGTTTACGCACGATGCGCACCGCCTCGTCAACGACTGCGTAACTCGGAATGTTATCTAGATAGTACATTTGATAGGCTGAAATCACTAAAAGTGACCACAGCCACGATTTCACGCGATTTGGTTTGTCCACAAAATCACGCACAAAGGCATCAAGCGTATAGTAGTTTTGCACTGAACCGTACACTAAATTGGTGTATAAGTTACGGTCGGCTTCGGCTACAGCCTCTTCAGTCAAGACACGGTTCACTTCTTGGTTGATATATTGATTGTGACGAATGATCTGCGTCACTGATTCCATCGCTTGGAAACGTGCTGACATCTTCATGGGCGTTTGAAAAGCCGCATTATGGCCCGTGTTATGGGCAGTTGTCCCTGCTGCTGGTTTTGTTTCTTCCTCGTTATGATGTTGTTTAGTCATTGAATGACACCTGTTCGAATGAATCGCCTTCCGTTAAATTCCCTGCGCCACCATTAATAAATGAGGCCACATCCATTTGTTTCTTGCCTGCTGGTTGCAAACTAGTAATCGCTAGGACTTGATTGCTACCTGTTGCCACCCACAATTGAGCCGGTTTTTTGTTGATTTTAATAATTGTACCGGGTGCTTGGTCAGTCGTTTCATCAGTCACCACTTGGCCTGCCCAAATCTTCCAGTTTTGACCTGCAACCTTTGTATGGGCAACTGGCCATGCATTAAAGGCGCGAATTTGATTGTAAATCTGAGTCGCATCTTGTTGCCAATTAATTTGCTCTTGTTGGCTTGTAATATTTGGTGAAAAAGTCGCTTCCGCTTCCACCTGTTGAATTGGTGTTAATTCATCTGCGAATAATTTAGGCAATGTATCCATTAACAAGTCAGTTCCCGCTAATGAAAGCTTATCGAACATTGTTGCTACTGTATCGTCGTTTTCAATTGGTACCACTACTTGCGTTAAAATATCACCCGCATCCATTTGTTTCACCATGCGCATGATTGTCACGCCGGTTTCCTTATCGCCATTCCAAATTGCATAATGAACGGGTGCCCCACCACGGTATTTTGGTAATAATGAAGCATGCACATTTACTGCCCCAAATTTTGGTGCATTTAGGATACTTGTCGGCAAGAACTGGCCAAATGCAGCCGTCACGATTAAATCAATATCCTCGTTGGCCAAGAGATCTTTCACATCTTGAGCACGACCGATTTTTTCTGGCTGATAGACAGGAATGTCGTGTTTCAATGCCGCTTCTTTAACTGGTGTTGGTGTTAATTTGCGTTTGCGACCAACCGGACGGTCAGGTTGTGTCACGACTGCGACTACTTGGTACTCGTCCTTTTGGGCTACTAAAGCTTCTAAAATGTTTACTGAAAATGCGGGTGTCCCCATAAATACGATTCTTTTCAAATGTTTCTCCTTTATAAAAAACGCTGTGATTTGTTTGTATTATACCATTACATACGCTATGACTAAAAATATATGAGTAAATCGGCCTTTAGGTTCGATTTATACTGAATGATTATTTAGTGCACGCTGTCATGATGCGACCTTGTATTTTTGCTGTTTGATATATCCAGATTTTCGCTACTATTCGCTATAATAGTAGCCACTTATAGCATAAGGCGGTACTATTTGATCAGATAATCTCTCCTTTTCTAAAAAGCGGTACTATTGGCCCGAATAGTGGCCATTTACAGAATAAGGCGATACTATCTGAATAAATAGTCCCCGGTTTCGGATAAAAGCGGTACTTTTCCCAAAAATAGTCCCCCACTTACATAAATGTCATTGGATCCACGTCGATGGATACGTAAATTTTATCCTTGGACCAGTTTTGGGCGCGGTCTTGGATGGCTTGCAAGACTTGATGAATGGCTTGGTTGCCACGATGTTGGTATAACAATTGATAGTAGTATTGGTTATTGACGCGCGAAATGGTCGACTGCGCGGGACCAATGATTTTGGTGCCTGCTACATTGGCTTCCCGCAACATATGCGCTACTTTTGCTGCCGTCGCCATGGCCGTATGGTCGTCGAAATTAGACACCGTAAAGCGCACGGTATAGAAATACGGTGAATACTGGTTGAGTTTCCGGTAGCGCATTTCTGTTTGGTAAAAGGTGTCATAGTCATGATGTTGGGCTAACGTTAGTGCGTAATGATCGGGATTATAGGTTTGAATCAATACTTGGCCTGATAAATCGCCACGTCCCGCCCGGCCTGACATTTGTGTTAATAATTGGAAGGTTCGCTCAGCGGCACGAAAATCCGGCAGGTACAAACTGGTATCGGCGTTGATGATGCCGACGAGTGTGATGTTGGGGAAGTCTAACCCTTTGGCAATCATTTGTGTACCCAAGAGGATATCCGCCTTTTTGTCAGCGATTTGCTTCAACATACGTTCGTGCGAACCCTTACGACGGGTGGTGTCCATGTCCATACGCACAACGGTTTTGTTGGGAAATAGCTCGTTGATTTCCTGCTCCACCTTTTCTGTCCCCGTCCCAAACTCGCGCAAATGGGTTTGGCCACATTGAGGGCATGTTTGCGGACGTGCGGCATTGTAACCGCAATAGTGACATTGCAGCTGTTTGTTGTGATAGTGGTAGGTCAGGGACACGTCGCAGTTGGGACACTGGAAGGTGTAACCACAGTCGCGACATTGCATGAAATTGGCGTAACCACGGCGGTTTAGCATGAGTGCAACCTGTTCGCCCCGATCCATAGTGGCCTGCATTTCGTCTCGCAGTTTACGGGAGAATTGATAGTAATTTTTATGACGAAATTCTTCGCGCATATCGATCAATTCAACTGGCGGCAAGGCTTGATGATTGGAACGTTCGGGCATTTCGAGTAGCGTATAGACGCCATTTTGCGCCCGCGCCCGCGATTCCAGACTCGGTGTTGCCGACCCCAGTATCACCGGACAGCCATGCTTATTGGCCCGCCATTTGGCCACTTCCCGCGCGTGATAGCGAGGATTATCCGACTGTTTATAAGTCGTTTCATGTTCCTCATCTAAAATGATCAAACCGATATTGTGTAGCGGTGCAAATATAGAGGAACGTGCCCCTACCGCAATCTTCGCCTGGCCATTCTTTAATTTCCGCCATTCGTCAAAGTGTTCGCCGGTTGATAGCTGACTGTGTAAGACAGCCACCATGTCCCCAAAACGGCCTTTTAAGCGATTCACCATCTGCGGTGTCAGCGAAATTTCTGGCACCAAGAGGATAGCTTCTTGTCCCTTATCAAGCGCCTCCTGGATCAATTGTAGGTAGACCTCGGTTTTCCCGGATCCTGTTACCCCTTGCAAAAGAAATACCTCATCCTTTTGTGCATCCATTGCTGTTTTAACTGCTGCGAATGCCCGTTCTTGTTGTGCTTGAAGCTGCAATTTCTCAGATTTTTCAATCACGATATTGGCATACGGGTCCCGGTTGACTGGTTGATCAAACAAAGAAAGCCAGCCTTTTTCTGCTCCAGCTTTAAGGGTTGCCATGTGGATATCAAATTCTTCAAAATATTTGGCCGATACTTTTTTTCCGTCTAATTCCATTAATACTTCAACTAGAGCCAGCTGTTTCTTAGCAGTTTTGCGCACATTTTGCAGTTCATCTTCTAATTGGTCGAAACCCATTAATGGTTGCACCCATTTTTCCGTTTTATAACGTTTACGGTCTTCAACGCGGTAATCAATCGAGACTTTGTTGTCCTTTTTGAGTTTGATTAAGTCGGCAAGATAGCCTTTTTCCTCTGCTTCAGCCCATGAAATTTCATTGAAATCGCTAAAGTATTGGGCATGTTCCCGGTAGGAAATGCTCGTTGTTGGTAGAAAATATTTGTCATAATCCACCTTCAGCAGATTGGGCAACATGGTATGGTAGGCTTCAACCAGAAAACAGAAATTTTCTGCAGCAATCTGCTTACCCAAAGCCAACATTTCTGGTGATAATACGGGTTCGTCATCCAATAGTGCGGTAATATCTTTTAGTTCACCTTCAAAATCGGTCGTTGCTTTAGGGTCAGAGATGACATAGCCTAGCAAGTTACGCGAACCAAATGGTACTTGCACGCGCATACCAGGTTGAATCAAGTCTTTTAAATCCTCAGGAATGCTGTAATCATAGGGACGGTCCGTTTGCATGGTCGGCACATCCACTATTACTTCTATGATATTTTTCGCTTGCATTACAGGCATACCTCCTTTGGTAAATGTTTTACATCTTCATCTATTGTATACGAAATAAATTCCTTTTTGAACGCATATGCAAAGAAGAACTTGACCGCAAATAGAAAAGAGGCTGGGACAAAAGATTAAAATCATAGATTTTTCGTCCTTACAGTGTACGTTCCTTATGAACCGTGGGACCATTGAAAGCCAAGGTCTTTCAATTTGAAATCGAGCCAAGGTCTCGATTTCATCCTATTTCACGGCTAAGGAACTACACTTTCAGTCCTTTAACCTGTTTCCGTGATATATTTCAATCAAAATTTATAAAAATTTTTTCAAAGTAAAAGGCGTACACAATTCTTTTTAAGAATTGTGTACGCCTTTTTAGAGGCCTTTTGTCCCAGCCACTTCCTTAGATCCTTATGAAGTTGAGCTCGCGCTCACATCCTAAAGTTGAGTTTGCAATAGCAACCCTCTGCCTGCTTCAGATGAATTAGTCGATGACTACCGTCATCACCGTCATTCACCTTCCACCAGTTGAGGGCTGAACGCTATTGCTCACATCCTGTGAAGTTGAGTTCNTCACCTTCCACCAGTTGAGGGCTGAACGCTATTGCTCACATCCTGTGAAGTTGAGTTCGGACCTCCAAAAAGCCCTGCGCTCCAGAATAGTTTGCGTCACATTTCATGTGCCACGGCACTATTCTTCCAGGGGTTAGGGCCAAAACGCTTTTTCTCACATCCTATTTTTATTTTTGGGTTAATGAGTCTGGATCGATAACCAAGTCATTTGATGCGATTTCTTCTAATGCTTGACCGACAAATTTAGGTGATTTGTATTCGTTAAGCATTGGGTTTTTATCAGTTTGTAGTTCAACTGCACGTTTTGCAGCGATTGAAACTAATGAGTATTTAGAGTTGATACGGTCTAATAATTTGTCAATTGATGGATAGATAATCATTATTTTTCGTCCCCTTCTTTAAGGTAATTTTCTACGATGTCGTCAATAAAGCGATCTGTTTTCAGATGCTCTGCATTAATAATGGTTTGAATACGTTTTACCGCAGCATCCACATTATCGTTCTCTACAACATAGTCATATTGTGTAACTAATTGTAACTCTTCACGGGCTTGATGCATACGTTTTTCGATTACGTCTGGTGCATCAGTACCACGGTTTACAATTCTTGATTCCAATTCGTGCATAGTGGGCGGTGCCAAGAAAATGAACACACCATCTGGCATACGTCGTTTTACTTGTAGGGCACCTTGAACCTCTATTTCAAGGAAAACATCTTTACCCTCATTGGTCATTTCTTCAACATATTGTAATGGTGTCCCGTAGTAGTTGCCTACATATTCAGCATACTCCAACAAACGTTCTTCATCAATCATCTCTTCAAACTTGTCACGATCAACGAAGAAGTAATCTTTACCATGTTCTTCGCCTGGTCGCGGTTGTCGAGTTGTTGCAGAAACTGAATAATAAAACTGATCATGGTTCGTATCAGTTTCAAACAATGCGTGACGCACTGTTCCTTTCCCTACGCCTGAGGGACCGGATAACACAACTAATAGTCCTTTCGATTTCATAGCACACCTTTCACCCTTCACAAATTAATATAGCTTCTATAGTACCACAAATTTGATGACTTTGTCTCAATGAGCATACGATTTTCTCTAATGTTCGGATTAATTTTCAATTAGAATCATACCATATTATTAGCTTTTAGTAAAAATATGAACAGATGTTCGAAAAAACACTTGCACCCCGAACGAACGTTCTATATAATAAAGCCATGAAGTCGAACAGACGTTTGCCCCCAAACGTCTAACACAAAGAAACTTGAAAATTATTTGGCACTAGAATTAAGGAGGCTTATCATGCAAAATCCATTATCTTATCAAACAATACGTAGTCTATTTACCCCTGTTGATCCCATGATGTTCGCTGAAGAGCAAGGCACACCATCAAATGTGCTCCCTTTCTCTAGACCAAGTAAGCACAAGTCGAACAATGTCTTAACGACTATCATGCCCATCAAAGATATTATTAAACATATTAACTACTCAAATGAATTGAGTCAACCAGTGTACATCACCGTTACCCGTCAAATTGGTAACATGAATACAAAAGATGTGATGTTCGGTATCTTCCGTTCTAAATTCACTGATAAAGATGTTGTTGTATTTGAAGATGTAGACAACGATGTCATGCGCGTAATCAAAGTAAACGAAATAATGGCTGCTCGTTCCGTATATACTGCATAGGTATACGGACGGCAGCCATTGCTGTATCTTCTTATAAAATTGGTGAGAATAAACGCGAGAAACTTTGACGGAATTTCTTCCACAAAGTTTGTTTTGCGAAATGTTCCTTATCTGCATTAATAGATACTTTCATATCTTCTTCAAAAATTGCCTCTAATTTACCGACAACTTCCTCATCATAGATAAAAGCATTTACCTCAAAATTCAAAGCAAAACTTCGAATATCAAAATTGGCTGTACCAACACTCGCCACTTTACCATCTACACAAATTGTTTTTGCATGTAGGAAGCTATCTTCACGATATTTATGAATACGAACCCCATTTTGTAATAACTGTTTGGCATAATACTCTGATGCCCGATATACAAACGGATGATCTGGTTTAAACGGTATCATAATATGAACCTCCACACCCGAAGTTGCAGCCAATTGAATCGCCTCAAAAACGGCCTCGTCTGGAATGAAATATGGTGATTGAATATAAATGTGCTTTTCAGCCATATGAATCATTTGTAAGTAACCCATTTTAATTTGATCTGATTCTTCATCTGGACCAGACGACACGATTTGCATTGGTGTTGTGCCTTCAACTTGTGGTTCTGGGAAATACTCGCGATCAAAATCTTTTGGTGATGCTTTCTTGGAAGCAAACCAGTCAATCATGAAACGACTTTGGAGGGTCTTCACTGCATCGCCTTGGATACGCAAATGGGTATCTCGCCACAAACCTAATGGTCCTTTTCCTACATATTCATCCGCAATATTAAAGCCACCTACATAACCAATAAAGCCATCAATAACAACTATTTTACGGTGATTTCGCCAGTTCAAACGGAAATTGACAATCAGTAATAGACTTTTTGAGAAGAAACTTTCAAATTGCACACCCGCTGCTTGCATCCGGCGAATGGATTTCTTACTCAACAAACGTGAGCCAATCGCATCTGTTAATAGTTTTACTTCCAATCCCGCTTCCGCTCGATCAACTAAAGCATCCACTAATTTTATGCCTGTTTCATCATCCGTTAAGATATAGTACTGAACGTGGACTGAGTCTTTGGCTGCATAGATATCTTTTACTAATTGATCAATTTTCTCTTGGCCATCAGTGAAAATTTGCACCTGATTATTATCGGTACGAATGGAATGATCGCTATTGTAAAGTAGCCGAATCATTTTTTGCACTTCTTTTGGAAACTTGGCCATTTCCTTGTGTTTTTGATCAGAATCCAAATATTTTGCTTTCAACCCTGTCATCCCATACACTTCTTGGTTTTTTATTCGGAAAATATTTTGTGATGACAATTTACGACCGACGAAATAATAAATAATAAAGCCGAATCCTGGTAATAGGATTAATACGAGTAGCCATGCCCAAATAGTAGATACGGGACGAGGTTCTCTGAACACTGTAAAAATAGCGGCTAGTGTATTGATAATGAGTAAAATGATTAAACCCCAAATTAGATAATCAGCCATCTTTTCCTCCTAATGAAACAAAGAGCGGACAAAAGGTTCTGATAGAAAAATATCTAGGTCCTTTGTCAGCTCTCTGCATGTATCTGTTATTTGTAAATCCTTTTGTATAACTCTTTTAAATTAATCATTTAACAAACGCGAACGTTCTTTTCGTGAAATATAAGGCGTGTTCTTCGGAATCCAGTATTTAGCAGACACATTCAATATGATGAATAGAATTGCTAAACCTAAGACTACATTACCTAGGAATGATAAACCGATGGTAACAGCATACGGTCCATTTGCGATTTCACCAACATGTAAAACATATTGGTTGAAGATGAACTTCAAGATGAAGAAAGCAAGGTATGATAAGACTGTACCTGTGATCAAGTTTAAATAGACACTCTTCATACGGCGGTTGAACAAGGTACGTTGCAAGTTACGTGCAAATTTCCCTGCCAAACCAGCCATCGCATATTGGACAGCTGATGCAACTAGCACCATCCATTCCGTTTGGATATTCTCTACTTGGAAGTAACCAATACCTAACCCCAAGACAGCACCAGCTATATAGCCGGCAATGTCCCCTCTTCTAAAGCTATAGAAGATGAGTAGGGTTAGTGAAATTTCTAAGTAATAATTGTGACTTGTAATCGTTTCTGGGAAAGTTGTTTCAATTAGCAATGCTAAAATCACAAATAGTAATCCTTCAACCCAAACAAGTAATTTTTGAGAAGCATTCATATTTGATCCCCCCTAATTATCCTTAGCTGGTTTTTTATCTTTTTTGTCGGGATGGTAATTTGATGCCTCCATAATGACTGGTAAGATCATTGGACGACGTTGGGTCTCGCTATACAATTTCTTGCTTAAGGCGTCACGGATGTCACCTTTTAGTTTAGACCATTCGAAGTTTTTGTCTTTTAGATTTTCTTCAGTTACTTCTACGACTAAAGCTTTTGATTCATCTAATAATGTTTCAGAAGCTTTCATGTAGATGAAACCACGCGAAATAATTTCTGGACCAGATAAGATTTTACCTAGACGACGAGAAATTGTTAAGACAACTAAGAAAATACCATCTTCAGATAAGATACGACGGTCACGTAATACGATATTCCCAATGTCACCGACACCAGAACCATCAATTAAGATGTTTGCAGCTGGTACAGCACCACCAATGTGGATGTTACCATCTTTATACGCTAAAATGTCACCCTTGTCTAATAGGAAGATGTTTTCATCTGGAATGGCTACTTGTTTAGCTAGTTTTTTCTGAGCCGCTAAGGCACGGAATTCACCAGAAATTGGCACCACGTATTTAGGTTTTAGGAGACTCATCATCATTTGTAAGTCTTTAGGACTTGCGTGACCAGAAGAATCGTAGGCTTGGGCAAGTTCAACAACTTCGCCACCGGCGCGGTAGATATCGTTCTTAGTTTCGGCTACTACTTTTTCCATGTCGTAAGATGGAGAGGTGGCAATGATAATCTTGTCGCCTTCGGTAATATTGACAACCGTGTTGCGGTCAGAGGCCATTTTTTGTAGGGTCGCTAATGGTTCACCTGTTTTCCCTGTTTCTAGGAAGATGATTTCATTGGCTTCATACTTGTCTAAGTCTTTTAGATCAGTGATCAAGTCTTTTGACGGAATGGTCAATTTGCCTAAACGGATGGCAACGTCGATGATTTCTTCTAATTCAGTATCATCTAAGAAGACACGACGGCCTAATTTTTTAGCAACATCCAATACTTGTTGGATACGCATTAAGTTAGACGCAACGGCAGCGATGATTACGCGACCTTTGGCTTTACGTACTTCTTTTAGTAAGCCTTGTTCGATTTCGATTTCTGATGCGTTTGCTTTAGGATTTTCAGCAGCATTTGAGTCAGCTAATAAGGCGAATACGCCGTTATGTCCGATTTCAACGATGCGTGAAAAATCAGTTGCATAGTCACCAGTTACCGTCATGTCGAATTTGAAGTCACCTGTGTAGACGATGCTACCTTCAGATGTTGCTACTTCAATCCCAACTGAATCAGGTACTGAGTGTGTTGTTTTGAAGAATTTTACGACTACGGTACCGAAGTCGATTTCGTTATCTTCTGTGATCACGTGGAAGTCTTGGTAGTTTTTCAAACCATGTTTTTTGGCTTGTAATTTAGCCAATTCGATAGTTAATTCGGTACCAAATACTGGTACTTGCAAGTCCTTCAATAGGTATGGCAAGGCACCAATAGCATCCGCATGTCCGTGTGTTAAGAAGACACCGGCTACGCGTTCTTGGTTTTCTAGTAAGTAAGTAAAGTCTGGAATCATCATATCGATTCCTAATAGTTCATCTGGTGGGTATACAAGACCACAGTCTAAGACGTAGATAGCTTCGTCTACTTCGACAAGGTACATGTTTTTCCCGTTTTCACGGACACCACCAAGAGCGATGATATTTATATCACTCATGTTATTCCTCCTAATATGTATATGTTTTATAGTTTTAGTTGATTGGTCTGGCTGCACGCTAAAAAGTTAGTGCATCCTGTATTAGGCCTACGCATTGCTGTTAGTGGCACTAATATATTTTTGACTCAAAAAAATGCGGTGCAATGACTTGCTTAGCCCATTGCCCGCACATCGCTAGGTTAATTATACCATAACTTAAATTAATTTATCAGCTACCATTTGTTCTGCAATTTGAATTGAGTTCAAGGCTGCACCCTTCCATAAGTTGTCAGAAACAACCCACATATGGAAGCCACGAGGGAAATCTAAATCTTTACGGATACGCCCAACAAATGTTTCTGTACGTTTTTCCGCATTGATTGCTTGAGGATATACTTGGTTGGCGATATCGTCTTCCAATACCACGCCTGGTGCATCGCGTAATACGTTTTGGATATCTTCAATTGTTACGTCATCTTGGTCTACTTCAAAGTAAACAGATTCTGAGTGACCGTAAACGACTGGTACACGTACACAAGTTGCAGACACACCAATTGTGTCATCACCCATGATTTTTTTCGTTTCGTTCGTCATTTTCATCTCTTCATAAGTGTAGTGGTTGTCTTGGAATTTATCGATTTGTGGCAAGACATTGTAAGCCATTTGGTAATGTTTTTCGTCTCCACCAACTGGTAAAATTGCTGGTTCAGCGATTTCTTCACCTGTTTCGATAGCGCGGTATTGTTTGCGCATTTCATCAATTGCTTTAGCACCAGCACCTGACACAGCTTGGTATGTAGACACGATGACACGGTCTAAACCAAATTGGTTACGGATAGGGTTCAAGGCTACAACCATTTGAATTGTTGAACAGTTAGGGTTAGCAATTAAACCATTATGTTTGGCTAAATCTTGTGGGTTTACTTCTGGTACAACTAATGGTGTGTTTGGATCCATACGGAAAGCAGATGTATTATCTACCACGATTGCGCCCGCATCGATCGCTGCTTGACCGAATTCGATTGTACGATCTCCACCAGCTGAGAAGAAAGCAATATCCACGCCTTCAAAGGCATCTTTAGTTAATTCTTCAACCACGTAAGTCTTGTCGCCGATAGCTAATTCCTTACCTGCAGAGCGTTTTGACGCTAATAACTTGATATCTTTGATTGGGAATTTGGCATTTGGTAACAAAGTTCTAAATTGTTCCCCCACCGCTCCAGTAGCACCGACGATGGCAACAGTATACTCTTTTGACATAATTATTCATCCTCTTATCTATATTTCGTTGAACCCTAAGGTTATCGCTGTTTCATTTTATCAAAGCTAGCAAGATTTCTCAACGAAAATGACATTTTTATGTGAAAAAAATGAGAAACATTCATTTTGATAGCTTTTTTCAAAGTTACACATCTTTCTTCTATATAAAAAACACTCAATTGATTTTGAGTGTTTTGGTTCTTAATATTGGTTATTCTGCCATGGTATCCCGAGGTGTTGCGGTTAGGATCCAGGTAACTTCGGTTGCATATTGGCGCCTTGGTCTAAACTTTGAGCGCTGGCATCGGACATTTGGATGGCGATGTTATCTGCGGCCCAGTCGACTGACCACTTGCCACTAGCGGTTGACTGGTCGGCAGTCACTACTCTTGTATGGGTTTTATTAATGGTAATATTTGACGGTGCGATTGGAGCATGGTCTGTATTTTTCCCCACCACAGTCGCATTTGTCATATGGATATGGCCGTCTTCGATGTCTTGGTCTGTGCCGGCCAATTTAAATCCGGAATGATGGGCAGTGACGTCCCAAGCATTTTGCTTGCCGGAAAAGTCGGTCAGGGCAAGATGAAAAGGACTAGCTGCTTTGATGGTTCCGCTAGCGTCGGCTGTAACATTGTTAAAAGTGATCTTTGGATCAGCAGCTACATTAAAGTCGCCTGGTAAGATGGTAAATGAGACGTTGGTTGTAGCTGTTTCTGAATTGGAAGCTGCTTTTATTTGGGGTATGCCAAATGAAAAGACACTTAAAAAACTTACTATAGTGATAATTCTCTGAATGTTACGCATGATCTTCAACCTTACTTTCTCAGACTAGGGTGATGTGTTAGCAGGCGCAGTATTTAACGTCCAAATGTTATCTATAGAATTTATTCAACTGTATTTTATGTGATGCTACCGGGTAGAATTAAAAGATCCGAAATCAACATGCACTGTTTCATCATTCGTCCTCCCATTCAAAAAAGTGTTACTTCTTAACATCATATTCTCACAGGCCAATCATAGTCCGCAATATTGAAATTCACTAATTTTAAGTCGATTGTTTTAATGGTGATAATAAAACCAAAGTGAAATAAGGCTTTGTGTCGCTATTTATTTCACTTTTGAAGGAATATTTTTCTTTGAAAGCGCTTTTTATCAGTAAATTGAAAACAATTTTGTTTTAATGGGGAATTCGAAAAAAAGGCACAAAAAAAGCAACCGATTTTTTCATCGATTGCTTTGTCATTTATCTATGCTTTTGTTTGGTCGTCGTTTTTCTTGGTTTTACGTTGTAAGTAAATAATGTAGCCAATCATTGCCAAGATTAGGATTCCGACCACGATTGCTGCTGGAATAAACCAGGCTGGTAATACTTGTTTCGTAGTTTGTGTTGGTTCCACGACCGCGTCTTCGTTGATTTGATCTGACGCTTCTTTTTCGATGGTAAACGTTTTTTCTTCCTCCCAAACATCCTCACCGCGAGTCATGGTAATTTTCGCCACATAAGTGCCTGCTTCCATCTCAGTCGGCCATTCGATAACTAGTGGCATTGTAGAATTCGGCGCGAATTCGGCGTTTTCCATTGTTTCGCTGACTAATATTTCTTCGTCATTTTGCTTGCGGATGTCTGTTTGAATGGTCACTCCACCAGTCAATTTCGGCTGTGGGTTTTGAATATCTACCACAACTGATCGTGCCCCATCCGAAACTTGCGGTGTGACGTTCTTCACCTTAAAATCAGGCGCGATTTCCGTGTCATTTTCAGAAACTTGCAACGCCATGGCGTAGGCATAAGTATTCGAAACTGCGAACCCTTCGCTTGACGATTCGGTACTATCATCTTTCACTTCTGTAAAAATAATACCGCCCAATTTGACACCATCAAAGGCTTCTTCTGGTACATCCAGATTCACATTGACGAATTCACTTTCACCAACCGCTACTGTGACCTCATCTTGTTCTAGTGTCGCCCACTCAGTCACAGGATTTGTCAGTGTTTCGTCAGGATTTTCTGATAATTCCGCATCGTAAACGACTAGCCCATTTGCATTCGTTGATGCATTTACCAATTCCATCCCCACTGTTACAGGTTCAGTTCCTTCATTAATCACTTCAACTTGTAGGGTTTGTTGGTCTTCCGGTGCCACTCGTAAATCGAAGTATGAAACTTGTGGTGTAAGTTGATTTTCTGGCAATACCGGATAAACCGTGTAGCCAATTGTATTTTCTTCAGTGGCAGACACTTGGCGGACAAATGTCGTAGCTGTCACCAAGCTGATGAACAATGCCACTAAAACATGTTGTATAAATTTGCGCATCGAAAGCTCCCTTTCCCATCAAAAGACCTTGCCGATTCTCGATCGAGCAAGGTCTTGCGGTGTTGATTTTTATTTTAGATTATTGAGCATCTGGAGTTGCATATAAAGTCCAAGTTATATCTGTAGAATAAGTACCGCCGCTCAAACCTAAGTATTCTGATCCACTTAGAGATAAATTGATTTCGCTATTTGGCCAATTAATTTGCCATTGACCCATACCGTTACTATTAGTAGCAGTAATTACATCAGTTTCAGTAGTCCCTACTGAGACACCCTCTTGATTAAATACTGGCGCTATACCATATGCTTTTCCGTGTCCATTTAGTAGCGCAGTTCCTGTTCCAAAGTTAATTTTTGCATTTGGTAAAGCTTCATTACCATTAATCGTAAATGCACTTCTTCGCGCTCTGACTTCCCATCCTTGCTTTGTACCTCTATTATCAGTAACTGTTATATTAACATTTGAATTTGGATCAGCATTAAAAGTCATTGTATCTGCTACTTCTTCACCAAGCGTAATTTCTTCAAAGTTCACTGAACCATTGGATTGAATAGTTAAATCTCCAGCTGTAACTATTGCACTTGCTTGTGTTGTAGCTGTCCCTGGTGTCTCATCAGTTGCTGTCTCAGTAGCATACGCTACGTTTGTTGTTAGTGTTGCGGCTAAAGCTAATCCAATTAAACCCATCCCAAAAATTCTTTTCTTCATAGTATTTATTTCTCTCCCTTAATAAAATGTTGACGAAAAATTTACAGTGCCATCTGATAATAAAAGATTTTTTCAACATTGTCTATATCAATTGTAAACGGATAAACCTATCACGAATTCGAAATGTTGATTTATCAACATTTTCTCACTATATTGTGCTGTAAATTTATTTCCATAATTTCATCTAATGATTAAAACGGTACAAATTTTGTATTAAAAGTGATAAAAAACACTATATATGGTATTGAAAACTACTATAAATGGACAAAAAAACAACCGACTGCTCAGCCGGTTGTTTTTGTCAATATTGGTTTTGTATCTTTTTTGTAAATTAACTTAATATTGTATTTTTAAATTTAATCAATATCTTTCATTGTTAAATTGATACGGCCACGGTTATCGATTTCAGTTACTTTCACGGGTACTTTGTCACCTAATGACACAACATCTTCAACATTGTTTGTACGTTCAGCTTGTAATTGAGAAATGTGAACCAAACCATCTTTACCTTTAGCGATTTCCACAAAGGCACCGAATTTTTCGATACGTTTTACAGTACCTTCATAAATTTGACCTGCTTCAACTTTTAACGTTAATTCGCGGATGATTTCTTTAGCGCGTTCGATCATGGCTGCATCTGTTGACGCGATGTTTACGCCACCTTCTTGGTCGATATCAATTTTAACGCCTGTTTCATCGATAATCTTGTTGATGGTTTCCCCACCTTTACCGATAACCACTTTGATGTCGTTAGGATCGATACGAATTTGTTCAATCTTAGGTGCATAAGGGCTCATTTCTTCACGTGGTGCGTCAATTGTAGATGCTAAGTGACCTAAAATTTCCACACGTGCTTTATGTGCTTGGTCTAAAGCTTCACGTAAGATTTGTTCTGTAATCCCTTTGATCTTGATGTCCATTTGTAAAGCAGTGATACCTTCAGCAGTACCAGCTACTTTAAAGTCCATGTCACCTAAGTGGTCTTCTAGACCTTGGATATCAGTTAAGACTGTGTAGTTCACTTCGTCTTCATCCATGATCAGACCCATTGCGATACCAGCTACTGGTGCTTTGATTGGCACACCGGCATCCATTAAAGCTAAGGTACCAGCACAGATAGAAGCTTGAGAAGATGAACCGTTAGATTCTAATACTTCAGCTACTAAACGAATTGCGTAAGGGAATTCTTCTTCACTTGGTAATACTTGGCTTAAGGCACGGTAACCTAAAGCACCGTGACCAATTTCACGACGACCAGGTGAACCGTAACGACCTGTTGAACCTACAGAGTATTGAGGGAAGTTGTAGTGGTGCATGAAACGTTGTGTGACATCGCCACTTAAACCGTCAATACGTTGTTCTTCAGATAATGGTGCTAAAGTTGCTACTGACAAGGCTTGGGTTTGTCCACGTGTGAATAAACCAGAACCGTGCGTACGTGGTAATAAACCAACTTCAGATGATAAAGGACGGATTTCGTCAATTTTACGGCCATCAGGACGTACTTTATCGTCTGTGATTAAACGACGTACTTCTTTGTATTCTAATTGGTCAGCGATTTGACGCACTTGGTCCATTAAAGTCGCAACGTCTTCGTTTTCAGCGTATAAATCACTGTAGTCAGCGATGATAGCTGCTTTTACGTTTTCGATGTTTTCTTCACGTTCCAATTTGTCATAGACTTGGATTGCATCTACCATTTGTTGGTAGTATTTTGCAGTAATTTCAGCCACTAAAACTGGATCTGGTGTGTTTAATTTCACGTCCATTTTTTCTTGTCCGATTTTTTCACGAATTTCGTCTTGGAAGTAGCACAATTCGCGGATAGAAGTATGACCAAACATTAACGCTTCTAACATTTCAGTTTCAGATAATTCAGCAGCAGAAGATTCTACCATGTTGATAGCGTCTTTTGAACCAGCAACAATCAATTCTAAGTCTGATTGTTCTTGTTGGGCTACTGTTGGGTTGATGATGAAATCACCATTTACACGACCAACGTTAACCCCAGCAATTGGACCATCAAATGGAATGTTTGAAATAGTCAATGCTGCTGATGAACCTAACATTGCAGCCATTTCTGGTGAACAGTCAGGGTCTACAGATAAGACTGTATTGATGACTTGGACTTCGTTAGTGTAGCCTTCTTCAAACATTGGACGGATTGGACGGTCAATTAAACGTGCTGTTAAAGTAGCATGTTCACTTGGACGACCTTCACGTTTGATGTAACCACCAGGAATTTTACCAACTGAGTACATTTTTTCTTCGTAGTTCACTTGTAGTGGGAAGAAATCTTGGCCAGGTTTTGCTTCCTTAGCCCCTACAACAGCTGTTAAAACAACAGTGTCACCGTAACGTACAAGTACCGCTGCATTAGCTTGTTTAGCTAATTGGCCGTACTCAATTGACAATGGACGTCCAGCCCAATTCATCTTAAAAACTTGTTTTTCTTCTGTGTTCATTCGAACGCTCCTTTATTTCGCTTACTGCCAAACAGTTTGCTACTAAACAAATTTCTACATTTCATCCCTGAAACCCACAAATTTGCATAGTAGTAATTAACTGTCGGCATGCTATTTCATACTAGTTCATTTTCCTATAAAAGGTCGCAAAAATCAACAAAAGCGAGACACAAATGTATCCCGCTCGCAAAAATAATATTTGTTTGTAAAAATTAACGACGTAAGCCTAAAGCTTTGATCAATTCACGGTAACGTGCTACGTCTTTGTTACGTAAGTAAGCTAACAAGTTACGACGGTGACCAACTTTTTTCATTAAACCACGGTAAGAATGGTGGTCTTTTTTATGAGTACGTGCATGTTCGTTAAGAGAGTTAATATCTTCTGTTAAGATAGCGATTTGTACTTCTGGGCTACCAGTATCTCCTTCGTGACGTGCAAATTGTTGGATTAGTTCGTTTTTACGTTCTTTTGAAATTGCCATGTGACAACACCTCTTTCATAATTTTCGCCGTAAACTGCGTGAAGCGTTGGTGATTCAACTTACGAAGTAAACGGTCTTAGATATTATACATGGTTCTTCCGCAAAATTCAAGCTATTTCAGCCGATTTTATTTCTTTTAGCATATAGGACCTAAGTCGCTTGCAGCTTTGCTTAATTTTATATATTATAAAATATATTGCACTTATTGGAGGTCACTTATGCACGCAAGAAACAAATATATTCAGACAAGTATCCTAACCATCATACCCTTTATCTTACTATTCATACTTGTCCAAACCCAAAGGCACGCCCTCACCCACTTCGACATTCGCGTGGGCCAACACCTATATAATTGGGGTTCGCCAGCCTTTACCGATTTCGTTCAGACTTACACCTATCTAGGCAACACCCCTGGCGTCATCGTCACTACCCTCATCATCGCCGCTATCTTTTCTTGGATTAGCAAAAAGTGGTCCGTCGGTCTATGGACAAGCTTCACGATTTTTATGAGCACAGGTCTCATCGTCGGAGCGGTCAAATATACTGTTCGACGGATACGACCAGAATACGTTGCCCATTTAGTCAACCAGACTGGTTTTTCTTTTCCCTCTGGTCACGCCACGGGCTCTATAGTTGTATGGGGCACCTTGGCATTTCTGATCTGGCATTATTACGGTAAAGACCATCCCAAACTCAAGTATGTCTTGATTGCATTTGTTGCATTCATGATGATTGCCTTGGGTGGGTCTCGTTTATATCTAGGTGTCCATTATTTTACAGACGTTATCGCTGGTTGGTCACTTGGCGCCACCTGCTTGATTTGGGCCATTTACTTTTTTCACAAATACATCGAACCATAAACAAATAAAACCCTAGCCGTTTCAGGATGGCTAGGGTTTATTGTTGATAGAACTTGTTAAAAAAATTTGATGATAGATAAAAATTGAAGCTACTTGCTTGTTTAGTTGATTTGTCTTTTTGATTTGAATTATGTATATGATTAATGAATTATTTTGCTTTGGATTGGCTAATGACTGAATCAGATCAGTCGGTTATTTGAAGGTTTTCGGTAAATCCTCAACTGTTTCATACTTTCATTTTTGTTTAGGCTTTTTTGGATTTTCAATTTGTTAGTTAGGCAATTTGAAATGGAATTGTTGTTGTTATTGGTTTTACGATTCGTATTATTTTGTTGCTAGCTTAGATTTTGTATGCTATAAAACATTGCTTATATGCAAGTGCACCCAGAAGAAATGGTCATCATTCTTTCACCCCTTGTTTTTCACGCGTGATAAAAATTGTGAATTATTTGGATTAATTCGAATTAGTTCATTTCTATTTCGAATTAATTTATATTTATAGTATAAAACCCTACTTACTTTTTGTCAACACTTTTGTTTGATGAGTTTTGACCAATTGGACTTGAGCTTGCACATCTTGCTCCGCAGGGCTAGGAGTAGTTGGTGGGCGGAGGGTTATTCAGATGGTATTGGACGCAAAAAAGACATGCTTGTTTACTCAACAGGCATGCCTTTTTCATATTATTAGGGGTCTCAGACTTTTGGTGTG
>NZ_RKMG01000091.1 GCF_003797145.1 Aerococcus agrisoli
AACTTTTTGGGTCCACTATAAAATACTCCGGCTTTTTTTATGGACTAGATCATGCCAATGCTCAGCAGGATGTTAAAAAAATATATTGCAAACATATGAAGAAGTATTAATATAAAAATTCTTTTTTTAAAAACTTAAAAAATACTATTGACGGAAAATAGAAAAGTTGGTATTATAAATCTTGTCGATTCGGGGGCTTCAAGTTCCCAGGAAATAACAGTTTTAACAAATTGAAATTTCCTATTGACAATAAATATTAGTAAATGCTATTATTTATTAGTTGCCTCATTCATCCGAAATGAGCAACAAAAAAGTTAAAAAAACTATTGACGATTACCATGTTGAAATGGTAAACTCATATAGTCGTAACTAGCGAGTTATCAACATTCTTGAAGAAAAATATTTCAAAAAGTTGTTGACAACGAACAGTTAGAAATGATAAGATATTAAAGCTGATTCATCCGACCGAATGCTTCGAAAAAGACTTAAAACTTTTTCTTGACATTCGTTGAATGAAGATGATATAATATAAGAGTTGCTGCAAGGCAACGAGAT
>NZ_RKMG01000092.1 GCF_003797145.1 Aerococcus agrisoli
GGTTCTGTTGCAAAGTTTTAAATCTACTATCAAATAAGGTAGAATAATAGAAAAAGATAGCAGGAGGAATGACGATGAATCATTTTAAAGGAAAGCAATTTCAGCAGGATGTGATTATTGTAGCCGTGGGCTACTATCTTCGTTATAACCTTAGCTATCGTGAAGTTCAAGAAATCTTATATGATCGTGGCATTAACGTTTCTCATACGACGATTTATCGTTGGGTGCAAGAATATGGCAAACTACTCTATCAGATTTGGAAAAAGAAAAATAAAAAATCCTTTTATTCATGGAAAATGGATGAAACGTACATCAAAATTAAAGGAAAATGGCATTATTTGTATCGAGCCATCGATGCAGATGGTTTAACCTTGGATATTTGGTTACGTAAAAAACGGGACACACAAGCAGCCTATACTTTTCTTAAGCGGTTAGTGAAGCAGTTTGATGAACCGAAGGTTGTAGTCACAGATAAAGCCCCCTCTATTACAAGTGCCTTTAATAAACTAAAAGAATACGGCGGCTTTTATCAAGGGACAGAAC
>NZ_RKMG01000093.1 GCF_003797145.1 Aerococcus agrisoli
AAAACATCAAGATAAGTATAAACATCTAGAAAAGTGAACATCTAAGAAAATCCATCTAGTTATTGCCGTAACAATTAGAATAATCATTTGAAAAAGTGCATTAGACAACGAAATTCACCATCAAGATAATGAAGCAACAAGAAACAGCACACATCAATGAATTAACACCTTAGATTCATCATGAGAAAATGCATGGCACAACTAGATTTACCATCAAGATAATTCTTAAGCAGCGAAGAATTAACATCTAGAAATGCATAAACATCTTAGATTTTACATCAAGAGATGCGNATGCATGGCACAACTAGATTTACCATCAAGATAATTCTTAAGCAGCGAAGAATTAACATCTAGAAATGCATAAACATCTTAGATTTTACATCAAGAGATGCGATAACTATAAACAACTAGAAACGTCACCAAGATAGTGCAACAACAAAGAATCAGCATCTTGAAATCGCACTAACATCTAAGAATCAACATCAAGTATTATATTAACATCATAGATAACTTCATCAAGACAGGCATCCACAT
>NZ_RKMG01000094.1 GCF_003797145.1 Aerococcus agrisoli
GTTCTGTATGGCTCCGGCGTGAACCGGAACGTGGCAGCCATTCCTCTGGGACAGCGCTCGCACGCTGCCTCACGCAACCCACCCGGATGACTGGCCTGGAAACCGGCCGGAGAACCTTTCAGCCCGCCGCGTCATCCCTATTCGGTCTTGCTCCCGGTGGGGTTTACCGTGCCATATCCGTTGCCGGAGATGCGGTGGGCTCTTACCCCACCCTTTCACCCTTACCTGTCATGACAGGCGGTTTGCTTTCTGTGGCACTTTCCCTGAGGTCGCCCTCGCCGGNTGGGGTTTACCGTGCCATATCCGTTGCCGGAGATGCGGTGGGCTCTTACCCCACCCTTTCACCCTTACCTGTCATGACAGGCGGTTTGCTTTCTGTGGCACTTTCCCTGAGGTCGCCCTCGCCGGACGTTATCCGGCACCGTGTTTCCGTGGAGCCCGGACTTTCCTCACCTTACCGCCTTTCGGCATTGGTAAAGCGCGGCTGCCCG
>NZ_RKMG01000095.1 GCF_003797145.1 Aerococcus agrisoli
TTTAAAACTTTGCAACAGAACCCGTATTTCGAATCGTACGTGCTTTATCAATCAAAATCTGGTTAACCTTTTGTAGCTGGACGATATTTTCTGTTGACATCCGATCCCAAAAGCGAGAAATGGATGACTGTGAAGCCAACCGCTTTTTGCTTAAAACAGCTTGAAAGATAGGATCCGTTGCTAATATATTGGCTGAAGAATCTGTAGGATAGCCTGCAATCAACTGCAAGATGATTTGTTCCAGAATAGATTCATTTTCATGAACATGATACAGTCGGTCATCTTGAATCTGGATATTTTTACATAAGATTTGGCTAAACTCAAATTTGTTCATGAATTCTTTTGCTAATATTAAGCCGGAATCTGAGGACAAATTTCCACCAGAGTGAGATACTGTAACATTTGAATTGAAAAGTAGACGATTTTCGTGTAAAGTTGCCATTGAGAAACCCCTTTCTTTGGTTAGGTTTAGTCACTTTAACCATAGC
>NZ_RKMG01000096.1 GCF_003797145.1 Aerococcus agrisoli
CAGACAAGGATAAAGTTTACAAAGATGCTTTACTAGAACTAAGAGAGAAAAATAAAAATTATGGGTATAAGAGACTGACTCCCGAGTTAAAAAAATTAGGTTATCATATAAATCGGAAGAAAGTATTACGCTTAATGCGTGAATTAGGCATTCTTGTAACTGCCTTCTCACACAAAAGCAGAAAGTATAAGTCTTATAAGGGAACTGTAGGGAAAGTAGCATCAAATCGTTTAAAACGACGTTTTAACACATCAGTTCCACATCAAAAAATTACGACTGATACAACTGAATTCAAATACTATTATATGGACCAGTTAGGCAATACTCAGACAGGCAGACTTTATTTAGATCCTTATATGGATTTATTCAATAGCGAAATCATCAGTTTTCAAATAACAAAACGGCCTAACGGTGAAAGTATGATGGAAGCTTTGAAGGCAGCTATAGAACGTACAAATGATTGCATATTCAGAAGAA
>NZ_RKMG01000098.1 GCF_003797145.1 Aerococcus agrisoli
GGGGGGAGGTGGAGTTCTGCCCCAAAGGATCCTTTGTCACCGGGTTCCAATTGAAGGTGGAGCCCCCCCAGGGGACGTTCCGTGATGACACCGCGCTGAATGGGATCCGACTGCTGTGCAATGAGAGGGGGGTGATCACGTCCAGCGAGGGGCACTGGGGGCAGTGGCTCCCAGCCCAGGGCTGCCCGCGCTCTTCCCGCATCATTTCCTTCCGCCTCCGCGTGGAGCCGTCCCNCTGGGGGCAGTGGCTCCCAGCCCAGGGCTGCCCGCGCTCTTCCCGCATCATTTCCTTCCGCCTCCGCGTGGAGCCGTCCCGGGGGCTGTGGGACGACACGGCCGCCAACGACGCCGCTTTCTTCTGCTCCGACGGCACCACGTTGGAGGGCGGGGGGGGCGTCCGGGGGCTGTGGGGCAATTGGAGCGAGTCGTGCCCCCCAAATGTGGGGGTTTGCGGGCTGCGCACCCGCGTCGAAG
>NZ_RKMG01000099.1 GCF_003797145.1 Aerococcus agrisoli
ATATATAAAGCTTGTGTGATTTCATCTTTCATATATAGAAAGTTTCACCTAATAAATTTTGTCAGCAGCAAAAATGAAGAAAAAACTTTGAGCATGTAGCTATCAATAGATCAAATCCAGATGAATTTGTAGCATATTAACCGGATAAAATATTCGAAAACCGTAGGTTTAATGGGTGTAATTATGGAAGATGAGATTTATTTGAATTTATTTATTAATTTCTGTTGACTTTTATTATTGGACGGGGTACTATATTAAAGTTGCTTCTTGAGCGGATGACAACAAGGAAAAAGAAATTTAAAATTCTTGTTGACAAACACTTAGAGCGAGTGATAAGATATTTAAGTTGTCTCATTTGAACAAAAAAGATTGTTTGAAAAACAAAAAAACTTTTTAAAACTTTTTGTTGACAAACATCAAATGAAGATGATATGATATATGA
>NZ_RKMG01000011.1 GCF_003797145.1 Aerococcus agrisoli
AAAACTCTAACTTTTGGGGGTCGCCACCTTCGTGGGTTTTCTTTATTTTTGACCGAATAATAGGATTAGGTCAACGGTAATGTGATCAAGGGCGCTGGCGGCTGCGATTTGGTCTTCGTCGGCGTGCCACATGAGTGGTGTCATCTTGATTAAGTCGGACATCTGCGCACTATTTAATGGTACGCGACGTTCAAAATGGGCTGATCCGACATTGCGGAAGGCTGCTTTGAACTTTTCAGTTGATGGGGTCGGGTCTTGAAGACGGTCGGCTTCATCAGCAATGACGATTTCGCGTAATTCGCGTAAGTAATGTGGGCCAGGGATGACCTTGATAAACCAGGCATTGTCTTTCATGACGCGTTGTAATTCTGGATAGTTGGACGGTGATAAAATGGTCAAGGCACCGTCAATACTGGCTTCTTTGAATGGGAGCTGGCTTAAATCTGCGACCATCCATAGGGCGTTAGTGTAGTGCTTGGCGGCCACGAGGATGCCATCCTTGGCCAAGTCTAATCCGAGTGCATTGACCGCTTCGGCTTCAACAGCGCCGGTCCTTTTCCCCCAAGTATCTACGAAATGGTGTAGGTGGGTGCCTTCGCCGGTGCCAAGGTCGATGATTCTTGGCGGACGGGCATTGGTTAATTCGATGCCTTGGGCGATTAATAGATCCAACATTTGGTCGTAAATGCCGTCGTATAATAGGGCTTCGGCCATAATGCGGTAGCGGGATTCGAATAAATCCTTGTTGTAGTGGGCTTCTTGGTGGTTAGGGGCGAGGTTGATGTAACCTTGCTTGGCTAGATCGAAGCTATGATTGTTGCTGCAACGGACTTGGTTGTCGGTCCATGCGAGCGGACTGTGGCAGATGGGACAGGTCATGTCGCTGTCCCAGTTTTGAAATTTCTGAATGGCGCGTGTGCGTTTTGATTCCATAGGTGTCACCTTCACTATATCTATTTTCTTGAATTTGGGATGCTAGGACAAAAGTATAAATCCATAGATTATTGTCCTTACAGCGTTTGTTCCTTGTGAGCCGTGGGACCAACTTAGGATGAGAGAAACAGCGTTTAACCCTCAACCAGTGTAAGAATAGTGATGACGATGACGGTAGTCATCGACAAGCTATTCTGAAGTGGGCAGAGGGTTGCTTTTTCGAACTCGACTTGAAAGCCAAGGTCTTTAACTTTGAAATCGAGCCATGGTCTCGATTTCATCCTTCTTCACGGCTAAGGAACAACACTTCCAGTCCGTCATAATTTCCCATGAAATAATGACTGTCACTGGCCTCTTTATTTGAATAAGGTTTTTGTCCCAGTCTCTGTGCGTTTTTATTATAGCATTTTCCACCGGCTGACTGTGATTAATCACAGGGTTCTGATTTTCTGCAGTTTTTTGTTATAATAAGGTATAAAAAATGCACGTTTTAGAAGTGAGGACAAAATGCGAAACAAAAGATTGATATACAGTGCGTTTATCGGCAGTATTATGAGCCTATTGCACGTCATGTTAGAAATGTGGTTTCCAAACCCTAGCTTCCAAGCCATTCTCCAAGACGGCCTGGCAGTACAGAAAGGATTTTATTATCCCGTACTATTCATCATCTATTGCTTGATTTATACCATGCTGACATTTTCATACTATCTCGTTGATTTTCGTTTGCCCGGACCAAGAAAAGTCAAAGCACTCTTATTTGTCATTTCCGAGCTCATCATCATCCTAGCCTATCGAGCGGAACCCATGCCGCACTTAGTCGATACAGATTGGGTCATCAATCCCATCAAAACCTTGCTGATCTTCATGGTTCAAGGTCCCCTGATTTATCGACTACTCGCACGGCAACGACTCATGTACAAACCCAAACCATTCTTCTACACACGCGGTTTGTACGTCTACGTCCTAGTATTTGCCATATTCCGTCTGATTGCTTACATGGCTTTCGGCGTTTACGGACCAGAATCCGCTCAATTACCACCGGCCATCCTGTGGGCAGGCATCCTCGGATTAGCCATAGGCCTCGCTTTTTCCGCCTTACAACGCTATATCGTCCGTCAGAACCAAATGGGTAAGACCAACCAGTTTACCTTCCAATTCTTCGCCTGGATCGCCCTTGCCAATTACGCCATGCTGTACCTGCGTTTTGACATCGGCATCGTCGACTTCATCGCGCGCATGGGCATGGACATCCTAGCCGTTTGGGTTGCGACCTTCATCGTCCTTCACTGGCAAATCAACGAACGCACACCCGTCTACCCGCTAGACACCAACTCACAAATGTAATCATTTCGAGAATCGATGCCCGTCATCGGTTCTTTTTTCTTTTGGGAAAAGGGCAGACCTTGTTTCGGGCAGGACTAGTAGAATCGTGGTTGCAGCCACTAAAATCACCGCCTAGAAACCCACCAACACGGCTGATCGCATACAAAAAACGGCACCCACCTTTGAAGATGGATGCCGTTTTTTTCACAGTCAGAATCAATTAAGCTTCTGCTTGTTCGTTTGCGTAAACTTGGTCTAATACTTGTTGGAAGACTTCAACAGGTTGTGCACCAGAAACAGCGTATTTATTGTCAAATACGAAGAATGGTACGCCTTGAACGCCGACTTGGCCAGCTTGGAAGATATCTAAGTTGGCTTCAGCTTTGAATTTGTTTTCGTCAGCTAAGATGTCGCGGACAGTTTGGCCGTCTAAGCCAACAGATTCAGCTAAAGTAACGATGGTATCTTCGTCACTGATTAAGGCGCCGTTTTCAAAGTATGCATGGTAGAAAGCTTTGAAGTATTCGTCATCTTTGCCTTCAGTTTTGGCATATTGGAATACACGGTGTGCTGGCATTGTGTCTGCCATTTTCATTTGAGACATGTTGAATGTAAGGCCAGTACGTGCAGCCATTTCAGTCACTTGGTCATTCATTTGTTTTGCTTGTTCGTAAGTTGTCCCTTTCAAATCAGCAAATGATTGATAGAAGTCTTTGCTTGGGTCATGTTTTGCACCAGGCATTAATTCGAATGATTTGTGTGAAATAGTGATTTCGTCGGCGTGGTCAAAATTCTCCATCGCGCGTTCTAAATGTGTTTGTCCGATGTAGCAGAAGGGACATACGAAGTCTGACCAAATTGTGATTTCCATTAAATAAATCGCTCCTTAAATATCTGTTATTTGTTGTTGTTTAATTGACTCAAGTCCACCGTTTGGAAAGGACTATTTGTACTTGCGGCGTCTTGATTTGCTTGATCCGCAGGCATGCAGATGCCAGTTGTGAAGTCGCAATACATACCAGTCGCAGCAGTTTCATCTGCTTTGGCCGTTTCTTTCGCTTTATCCTTGTCCGGATCACCATCGAATGTAACGAGTGATGCGAATAAATCTTCTAACTCAGTGGATTGACGGTTTTCAATGCCCATGATAATGGCTCCTCTCTACATGTTGTCATTGCTTGTATTATAAACAGAGTGGGTGAAAAAAGCAAAAAACTCGGCTTTTCTGAAGGCCTCTGAGTGATACCGTGTAGCTAGTTCTAAATCAGGGCCATTCATCCTCATGCAAGACAAAAACGGGTATGTGTACTGAATGGCATCTCATTCAATAGAAAAACGAAAAATCGTATGGAATGAAGTCCCATTCCATAAAGAAGTGAAAAGTTGTATGGAATGGCGTCCCATTCCATAAAGAAGTGAAAAGTTGTATGGAATGGCGTCCCATTCCATAAAGAAGTGAAAAGTTGTATGGAATGGCGTCCCATTCCATAAAGAAGCGAAAAGTTGTATGGAATGGCGTTCCATTCCATAAAGAAATTGAGATTCGTATCGAATACAAATGCATGCTATACAAAAATGGAAAATCGTATTGAATGGCATCTCATTCAATAGAAAAACGAAAAATCGTATGGAATGAAGTCCCATTCCATAAAGAAATTGAAATTTGTATCGAATACAAATGCATTCTATACAAAAATGGAAAATCGTATTGAATGGCATCTCATTCAATAATCATGATTCTGCTTGTAGATGAGTGCGAGACTCAGGCGCTATTTTCTATAACACATATACAAAAGCAGAAATTTCTGGCTTGAAGGCGCAAGTACTTTTGCCATCACCACCAAAAAAAGAAGCCGGGCGAACCCAACTTCTTTTCATTTCGAGCACTATTTAAATTTCGTGGGATTAGTATTCGTAACCGTATGGGTTGTCGAATAATTCTAAACCTTTAAGGTCTTCAACAGTGTTTGCACCAGTTAATTGCATTACACGTTCAAGGTCTTTTTGCATGTAGTCTAATACTGAGTAAGCACCTTGCCATCCACCTAAAGCTAAACCGAATAATACTGGACGACCTAAAGCAACAACGTCAGCACCTGATGCTAATGCTTTAGCGATGTGTTCACCACGACGTACACCTGAGTCAAAGACGATAGGTACACGTTTGTTTACACGTTTAGCGATTGCAGGTAATGTATCGAATGAACCTGGCGCTTCGTATAATTGACGCGCACCGTGGTTAGATACCCAGATACCTGAAGCACCGGCTTTGATAGCCATGTCAGCATCTTCTGGATGTTGGATACCTTTAACGAATACAGGTAGACCAGAGTAAGCTGCGATATCTTCAATATCTTTAGGAGAGATTTTTTGTTTAGATGCGCCGTAGATGTTGTTCAATGACATACCTTCAGCTGAACCACGTAAGTAACGTTGAACAATTGGCATACCGAATGGGTAAACGAATTTGTTTTTCACGTCACGGTCACGGTTACCAGAAACTGTAGAGTCAGCAGTTAAGATGATTGCAGTTGCGCCATCAGCTTTTGCTTCAGCTAAGATGTCACGGTTTTGTTGGTCATCTTTAGCCATGTAAATTTGGAACCAACGTGGGCCGCCGTTTAAACCTTCAGAAATTTCTTCGAAAGTTGCACCAGAGTAAGCAGAGATTGACATGATAGTACCAAATTCTGAAACAGCTTTAGCAGTACCAGCTTCTTTAGTAGCATGTGCTAAACCGTGAGCAGCGATTGGTGCCATGATGAATGGTGCTTTGATCTTGTGGCCTAAAATTTCAGTAGTTGTGTCTGGATGTTCAACGTTTTGCGCAACACGTGGGTATAACAATTTATGTTTCCAAGCACGGTCGTTTGCACGTTTTGTCCATTCGTCAGCAGAAGCACCAGCGATGTAGTTGAATCCACCATGTGGTACAACTTTACTTGCTTCTTCTTCTAAGTCGTAAGTATTTACGACATCAATGTATTTAACCTCGGTAGGGGCGTTGTATACTACTTCTTCTTCACTCATGAAATGTGTCCTCCTTGTAGAACAAAAAGATTTTTATTTTTTTAAAAGCTTAACAAGCCTATCAACAATGCAAGTTTAATATCTTTTGAACAAAAAAGAAAGTGTTTACATATACTTTCCGTTTTTGGGTAAAATCTTGCAAAAATTTTTGTTTGTTAAAAAAATGAACAATCCCTATTAAAACAAGATTTATTTTTCACAATAGTCATATTAATGACAATATAAATATTATTTATATGAATACAATATTGTACTAAATAATATGGATTTTAATGCAAAAAAGACGTTTTTCCCAAAAATATCATTCAGTCAATTAAACGCTTACATTACATAAACATGAGTGCTTTTGGTATCGTTTTCTTAAAATTAAAAAAATTGACATTTCATAAAATATATGGAAAATGCTCACCCAAGACACACCCCTTAAAAGGGGATTGAAAACGCCTGTTGAAGGTTTGGTCCCAACACCATCCCGAGCTTTAGTGGTTGGTTCATTACGAATGTTAAGGAGGATTTTGGGGTGTTATTTTGGCATCGCCCATATCGAGTTTAAAAAATACGAAATTTGACTACATGAAGGGGCTGTATGAACATTTATGAGAAAAAATGGTTCACAAAACAATCTGTGTGATTCGACTTCAAAAAAGGAAATCACACAGCCCTCTGTGTGACGCAAATTTTCTCATTTTGAACACTTCAGGGCCCTGAAGTGTTCAAATAGTGGTTATTTCAATTTCAATTAATACAATCCTCAACAAGGCGGCTAAAATCCTAAACTATCAGTGTGAAATCCACTGAATCACCTGTAAAAATCAAAATGAAAAGAGGGCCATGCAGCCCTCTTTCCTTATCATCCTATGAAGTTGAATTTATTTGTGTAGATAGGTTGCCATTTCTAGGCCTGGATCCCCTATACGCCAGCGCCACCATTTAATAAAGTTGAGCTCCAATAAGCAGACCCAACTCCACTTCAGAGATATTTGCAGCAAGCTGTGCTTGCTACTGCATATCTCTTCCAGTGTACCTGTCTAAACGCCCGCGCTCGCATCCTGAAGGTCCCACGGCTATATAGAACGTACACTGTAAGGACGAAAATTGAAGGTTTTACATTTTTCAATGGGTTTACATGCCCAAATAAAAAAAGACTGAACCCGAAGGCCCAGTCTTGAAAGTCGTTATTATAAAACGGCTAAGATAATGAAGTTTAATAGGAATAAGAATGAAGATACCCAGATGATTGGGTGAACTTCTTTGGCTTTGCCTAATGTTACTTTCACGATTACGTAAGTGATGAAACCAGCTGCGATACCGTAAGAGATTGAGTAAGCGTAAGCCATGAATACTGAAGCGAAGAATGCTGGAACAGCAACTTCTAGGCTTGTCCAATCGATTTCTTTCAATGAAGACATCATCATGATACCAACGATGATCAAGGCAGGTGCTGTTGCAGCACTTGGTACTAAACCAACAAATGGTGCGATGAAGATACTTAAGAAGAATGCGATAGCGATGAATACTGAAGTTAAACCAGTACGTCCACCTAAGCTGATACCTACAGTTGATTCAGCGTAAACAGTTGTGTTTGAAGTACCGAAGATAGCACCTAATGAAGTACCAACTACGTCACCGAATAATGCTTTGTCTAATTTAGTAGACATACCACTTGATTTGTCCATGTTTTCGATGTCTTCTTTGCTGAAGATACCTGAAGCACGACCTGTACCGATGAAAGTACCGATTGTATCAAATACATCTGATAATGAGAAGGCGAAGATTGTCATGATTACTAATGGGTAACGAGATGGGTCAGAGAATAATGAAATTAAACCTTCTTGACCGAATGCTGCACCAAAAGTTTGTCCTAATTCACCGAATGAAGCGCCTAAACCTGATTGGTCAAAGTTTACAGCTGCTAATGCTTCTGGGTTCAATACTAAGTGAACGGCTGTTACAACAAGGATACCAATTAAAATTGCACCTTTAACGTTTTTCAATAGTAAAATAATGATAAGTAGTAAACCGAATAATGCTAATAAAGAAGTTTGATCAGTGAAAGAAGAGATAGAAGGTAATGTTGCACCTGTTGAGTTGATGCTTAATAGTCCACCTTCATAAGTTGTTTGTGCTGCGTCGAATGGTTGGTTGTTTACTGCTGTGATGTTTGCTGCTTCAGTTGTGAAGTTGATGAAACCTGCATTTTTAACACCAATGTAAGCAACGAATAAACCGATACCTGCACCAATTGCGTGTTGTAATGATTCAGGAATTGCTTTGATGATTAATTGACGGAATTTTGTAACTGTAATTAGGATGTTGAACAAACCACAGATAAATACCATTGCTAATGCTTCTTGCCAAGTAAAGCCTAATGAGAAGACTACTGTATAAGTGAAGAAAGCATTTAATCCCATCCCTGGTGCCAAGGCGTAAGGTACGTTGGCGAATAATCCAATAAATAATGTCGCTAAACCAGATGAGATAACTGTTGCTAAGAATACACCTTGGTAAGGCATGCCTGTTTGTGACAAGATACCAGGGTTAACAAAGATGATGTAACTCATTGCAAAGAATGTAGATAAACCAGCAATAAGCTCAGTTGAAAAGTTGGTGCCATTTTCCTTTAAATGGAAAAATTCCTCTATTTTTTTCACTTTTCTTGCTCCTTTTTTGAAAAAATTTTAGTTATTTGTTGAGTACTTTTCCTATTATAGTCACATTTAAGAAAAAAGCAAGAAAAACACGAATATTTGTTCAAATAAATTTGCTATCGTTCGCTTAATAATAATCTAGAAGGGATAATGATGATGAAAAACATACTAATACTAGGAGATTCCTTGACTGATGCCGGTCGAGATAAGAAAAATGAGAAAGACCTCGGTCAAGGTTATGTCCGTACTATCCAAAACGAAATGCCGGAAACAACTGTAATCAACCGCGGTTTCAATGGGGCGCGCGCCATTGATTTACTATTTGAAGTTGAAAATTTAGCTACTGAAATTCAGGGGGCAGATGCTTTAGTCCTATTTATTGGGGTCAATGATGTGTGGTCCAGTCAATATCGTTCGGAAGCAGATTGGGCCAGCAAGTTGGAAAGTTTCACGGGGCATTTTGCTTTATTAATCGATAGCATTTCCAAACATTTGCCTGCACAATCTTCGGTCTATATTGTTTTGCCATTTGCGCGATTTGCCAAGGATACGGAAGATGGGCAAATTTTACGGGATAGACTCGAACAGCTGAATGGGGTTATCCGTCAAATCATTACAGACTTCAAACCTGACTATATAATAGTAGATTTACGCCAACAATTAGAAAGTGCCGGCTTTGATTGGCAAGGGGGACTAGCGGTTGATGGGGTCCACTGGTCGTCAGAAATGCACGAGTTTGTAGGCAAGGAGATGGCTGATGTCTTGGGGCGTTTTGTACTTTAAATAATAATTCTCATCAATTTCAAAGGATTTGGGCGATTTATATTGGGTGCTTATGCTAAAATGGGTATAACATGATAGAGTTTACATTTTATATAGGAGGGCGCTCATGGCTAAGGTAACGAATTTAACGTTACGTCACAAAACCTTGTATAAGTTATTTGTTCGCAATTTCTCGAAGGAGGGCACGTTTAAGGCGATTTTGCCGGAACTTCCTCGATTGAAGGAGTTGGGTGTGGACATTATTTTGTTAGAGTCTATTTTTCCAACGACGGATATTAAGACGGCGGACAATTTGAAAGGGAATCCCTTGGTGGTGAAGAATTATTCGGAGATTGATCCTGAGTATGGGACGATTGATGATTTTCAAGAGTTGGTTGATCAAATCCACAAAATGGGGATGCAAGTGATGATTAATTTGCAGCTCTTCCATTTGGCCAAGGATTCGGAATTAGTGACGAAACATCCAGAATATTTCATGCATAATCCACAAGGTGAGTTGATTAGTCGAATTAATATTTACGATACGTCGTATGATTTGGACTATACCAACCCGAAATTGTGGGATTATTTAATTGAGAATTTAAAATATTGGGCGAAGTTTGTGGACGGCTTTGCGGCCAACCATGCCCAATTAGTACGTCCAGAGTTTTGGTCGTCTGCGCGTGCTGAGGTAGAGGATGTGCATCCATATTTCTACTGGTTAGCATCTACTTTGCCGCTATCTATTTTGAGCAAATTGCAAAAATTAAGCATTCCGTATTGGTCAGAGGGCGAATTATTCCAAAACTTCGATGTTGTGGACCAATTCCCATTTCCTTTTGCGGCAACGCGTTATTACAAGGGCAAAATGAGTTTGGACAACTTGGTTGCGAGTATGAATTATCGTGAACTGATGATGCCAACGACTTATGTCACGATGCGTTCACTTGAATATGAAGAGTTACCACGTTTTGCGACATTAGTAAAACCAGGAAATGAGCTCGAAAACTGGACAGCTATGGCCTTTTTCCAAAAAGGAATGGCTAGCCTAGCGATGGGGCAAGAGTTCGGGGTGACTGAATACTTCGATTTTAGAAGTGCGGCGCCAATGGATTGGACAGTGAAGCAAGATCTTACTACCTTAATTAGTCGTTTGTCGCGTATCAAGAAACGTGAAGTATGTAAGAGTGGTTACTATGCGATCATGCCATCAGGCGATAATATTGTCGTGATGTCTTATCACTATTACAACCAACATCTATTCGGTGTTTTCAAATTAAAGGATGACGGTTTGACCCATGAAGTCGAATTAGCCATTGTCAACGGCGAATACACCAACCAAATTAGTGGTGAAGTCTACCAAGTCAACAATGGCCGCATGGTCTTAGGTGACAAACCAGTCATTATTTCATATGAAGGTGACATGATTTTACCAGTATATTTTAAAGAAGAAGGGAAATAATCTATGTATAAATTAGTAGCGTTCGATATTGATGGTACTTTAGTAAATTCGAAAAAAGAGGTAACCCCTGCAACACGAGAAGCCTTGCATAAATTGCATGACGCTGGCATTCATGTAGTGATTTCTTCTGGTCGTCCATACAAAGGTGTCTTATTAAATGCTGATTTACTTGGTCGAGAAATCGTACCTTACGTATCATGCTTTAATGGTGGCTTAGTGAAAGAAGTGGCGACTGACCGTACAATTTACAGCCATACCTTAACGAACGAAGACATCCAATACTGGGCGAAATTAGCAATTGATAATGATTTAGACGTGCATGCCCATAATGACGAAAACGTCTTGATTTACGATGAACCACGCGATCAATATGTAGATGTGGAAGCCCGTTTAAATGAAATGCCTACTGAATACGTAGATTTCTTTGATGGTGAATTGATTGCACCAAAAATCATGATTACCGCAGAACCAACGAAATTAGATGCTTTCATTGAAACATTGGATCCAGCCGTTTATGACAAATATTCAATTGTAAAATCTGAACCGTTCTTCTTAGAAATCATGCCTCAAGGCGTATCTAAGGGTGAAGCGTTAGCACATTTAGCTGAAAGTTTAGGGATTGAACAAAGTGAAACTATGTCATTTGGTGACCAAGCCAATGACTTGACCATGATTGAATGGGCAGGTTGTGGTGTGGCAATGGGCAATGCGATTGATGATTTAAAAAATGTTGCGCAATATGTCACAGCATCTAATGATGATGAAGGAATTGCCAAAGCCTTAGAGGCACTTATTTTTAACGCTGAATAATGATAGCCCAAGGGTGTAGTCTTGGCCAAAGTTTGTGCTTTTATACCCAAAGACAAAAGAGCAATAAATAGAGAAACAGGTCTAATTTTGTTATAATGGATTTATCATCAGCTGTTAGTTTTGATTGATTGTATGTAGAGAATTTAAGGAGTGAAATGAATGTTTGACAACACGGATATTTTAGCAACAAATGCTATTCGAGCTTTGAGTACAGATATGGTGGATGAGGCTAACTCAGGCCATCCAGGTTTACCTTTAGGTGCGGCACCAATGGCCTATGCGCTTTGGTCTAAACACTTGCGCCAAAACCCAAAAAACAGTAAATGGACAAACCGTGACCGTTTTGTACTTTCTGCAGGACATGGTTCAGCTATGTTATATAGCTTACTTCATTTAGCAGGTTTTGATTTAAGTATTGAAGACGTGAAACAATTCCGTCAATTTAACTCAAAAACACCTGGTCACCCA
This sequence comes from Aerococcus agrisoli, assembly GCF_003797145.1. GTDB lineage: Bacteria > Bacillota > Bacilli > Lactobacillales > Aerococcaceae > Aerococcus > Aerococcus agrisoli. The sequence goes on from NZ_RKMG01000011.1 coordinate 11,437, forward strand.
GAAGTTCATCATACAGATGGTGTTGAAGCAACAACTGGTCCTTTAGGCCAAGGTTTTGCGAATGCAGTAGGTATGGCTATGGCTGAAGCACATGATGCAGCTGTTTATAACAAAGACGGCTTAAATGTTGTGGATCATTTTACCTATACAATCGTCGGTGATGGCGACTTAATGGAAGGTGTTTCTCAAGAAGCAGCTTCATTAGCGGGTCACTTAAAATTAAATAAACTAATCGCTTTATACGATTCAAACGACATTTCATTAGATGGTCCTACTTCTAATGCCTTTACTGAAAATGTTGGCGACCGTTTCAAAGCTTACGGTTGGGAACACATTTTAGTTAAAGATGGTAACGACTTAGAAGAAATTAATGCTGCGATTGAAAAAGCAAAAGCAAACATTAACCAACCAACTTTAATTGAAGTGAAAACAATCATCGGTTTCGGTGCGAAAAACCAAGGTACTTCAGGTGTCCACGGTGCGCCATTAGGAAAAGATGGTTCTGCAGTTGCCAAAGAAAACATTGGCTGGAACTACGATCGTTTCGAAATTCCTACAGAAGTTTACGACCGCTTCAACGAAGTTGTTGTAGAACGTGGTCAAGCTGAAGAAGAAGCTTGGAACAAAGTATTTGCAGACTACAAAGCTGCATACCCTGAATTAGCAGCGCAATTCGAACGTGCTTACGCAGGCGAATTACCTGAAGGTTGGGATGCAAACTTACCAGTTTATGAAGTTGGCGACGCTGCAGCAGCAAGTCGTAAAACTTCTCAAGCAGCTATCCAAGAAATTGGTAAAGCTTTACCTGAATTCTGGGGTGGTTCTGCCGACTTATCATCTTCAAACAATACAATGAACGATGCTGACGAAGCTTTCCAACCAGATTCTTACCAAGGACGTAACATTTGGTATGGTGTACGTGAATTCGCAATGGCAGCAGCTATGAATGGTATCGCCTTACACGGTGGTTCTAAACCTTACGCTGGTACATTCTTCGTATTCTCTGACTACCTACGTCCAGCAGTTCGTGTAGCAGCAATTTCTGAATTGCCTGTAACATACGTATTTACACATGACTCTATCGGTGTTGGTGAAGATGGTCCGACACATGAGCCAGTTGAACAATTAGCGTCATTCCGTGCAATGCACAATGTGAACGTTGTTCGTCCAGCTGACGGTAATGAAGTTGGTGTGGCTTGGAAGATTGCGATGGAATCTACTAAAACACCTACTATGTTAGTGTTAACTCGTCAAAACTTACCAGTACTAGAAGGTACAAAAGAATTAGCTGAAGAGGGTGTACGTAAAGGTGCATACGTGATTTCTCCAGCTAAAGGCGACCAAGATGGTATCTTAATCGCTACAGGTTCTGAAGTTAGCTTAGCAATTGAAGCACAAGCAAAACTTGCTGAAGAAGGCATCAACGTTTCTGTTGTATCTATGCCATCACAAGAATTGTTCGATGCTCAAGATGCTGCTTATAAAGAATCTGTGTTACCAGCAAACATCACAAAACGTGTTGCAGTGGAAATGGGTTCAACATTTGGTTGGGCGAAATACACTGGTACTGCTGGAGCAGTTGTCGGCATTGACCGTTACGGTGCATCTGGACAAGGTGAATTGATCCAAGAAGCTTACGGTTTCACTGCTGAAAATGTTGCAAATACTTTTAAAGGCTTATAATAGCTAATTTTTTACAACATCATTGTTTCTTATTACTCAGGGATTTAGCTACAGGAGGCTTTTAACAAATGAAATTTTTCTTAGATACAGCGAATATTGATGAAATCAAACGTATTAATGATTTAGGCCTAGTAGATGGTGTAACAACTAACCCTACTTTAGTTTCTAAAGAAGGTCGCGATTTTGAAGAAGTAATTAAAGATATCGCGAGCACAATCGATGGTCCTGTTTCAGCGGAAGTTACTGGTTTAACTTACGAAGAAATGGTTGAAGAAGCACATGTCATTGCAAAATGGGCTGACAATGTTGTTGTAAAAATCCCTATGACGGAAGCTGGTTTGAAAGCTGTAAACACACTTTCTAAAGAAGGTATCAAAACAAACGTTACGTTGATTTTCTCTGTAGCGCAAGGTTTACTAGCTGCTAAAGCTGGTGCAACTTACATTTCACCATTTATCGGCCGTATCGATGATTTAGGCCAAGATGGTTTGAAATTAATTGCTGAATTACGTGAGGTATTGGATATTTATGACCTTGATGCGGAAATTATTGCTGCATCAATCCGTCACATTGGCCACTTTGAAGGCGCAGCTTTAGCTGGTGCCCACATTGGTACTATTCCAGGTACTTTATTCCCTAAATTATGGAGCCACGCATTAACTGACAACGGTATTGAAGGTTTCATGGCTGACTGGGAAACTTACAAAAAAGCACAAAATAAATAAGCTATTTAAATAAAAAATAGTGTTCTTAAGGAAGGTCAACTGACATGGATGAGGTAAAGCGTATATTTCAAACATATGAAGCTCGCCCCTTAGACGTAGAAAAGGCCTATGCAGTGCTGATTCCCCTCATTGAAATTGACGGGCAACTGCATATCCTTTTTGAACACCGGGCAAGCGGCATCTCTCAAGCAGGGGATGCCGCTTTTCCTGGTGGTCGCGTTGAGGCTGGGGAAAACTTCAAAGAGACGGCAGTGCGTGAAACTGTGGAAGAATTGGGAATTTCCCCGGATAATATTGAAATTTTTGGCGAGATGGATTATCTGGTGAGTGGTAAACGGATTATTGGCTGCTATGTGGGGCAATTACATATCGACAGAATCGAGGATTGTCATTTTAACCCGGATGAGGTGGATCACGTCTTCACTGTACCTTTGGATTATTTAAAGGAAATGAAGCCGGATGTGCATTATGTAGCGCAACGCTCTGAAGTGGATGATACCTTTCCGTATGACCGAATCCCCGGTGGTAGAGACTATGGTTTTGGCAAACCGACACGCCAAGCCATTCATTTCTACAACATCAAAGGTGAATACTTATGGGGGATGACGGCCAAATTAACTGCACGTTTCGTTGAGATTTTAAAACACGAACGCATAACCTTTAATCAATAAAAATCCTACAAGAAGATGATGTAGGGGTTTTGCAATCGCTTCAATTCGTGGTAAGATAGCATTTGTATATGGAGCCATAAAAGGCAGAGCATTTGACTTTTGCTAGGTTCCTAAAGAAGGATATCAGAATTAGAGGTTATGATTATGGGTCATGGAAAAGAACGTACAGCGAGGCTAACAGTCATTAGCCTTATACTGGCGATATTAATTATTCAAACATTTGTGCCTGGGATTGGTTACATTCCGATTGGACCAGTTCAGGCAACAATTATTCATTTAACAGTTATTATTGGCGCAAGTCTTTTTGGTGCGCAAACCGGCTTAATTCTTGGGGCATCGTGGGGTGTCTTGCGGATGATTAAGGCAGCCATTATGCCGGATATTATGTCCATCGTCTTCTTGAATCCACTGGTATCAGTGATTCCCCGGATGTTGGTTGGTTTGATTTCAGGCTTATTAGCCACTTATTTAGATGGAAAAGTGAAAGACAGAACCAAGTTTATTATTACTGGTGTTGTCGGATCCATCGTCAATACCGTGACGGTATTAAGTGCCATCTATTTCTTTGCCGCGGATTCTTATGCATCGGCATTGGGCATTCCAACTTCGGCCTTGATTGGTACGTTTATTGTTACCATCGGGACCAATGGGATTTTAGAGGCCATTACATCAGGTATTTTGACGCCAATTATGGCAATACCACTTGCAAAATCATTGAAACGCACTCAAATGGAATAAAGGAGCAATCACCTATATGGAATCAATTACTTGTAAACGAACCAAAGCGGTTCAATCACACCGTATCATGCCAAATGAAACCAATTTTTACAAAAACATGTATGGTGGACAACTCTTATACATCTTGGATAATATTGCCTCTGTATCGGCTAGTCGTATGACAGAATACGGTACGATGACGGGTAATATGGATAGTGTCAACTTCCTAAAACCTTTACCTGAAGGGGATGTTGTGCATGTAGAAACATATGTGACGGGTTCTGGAAAACGATCAATGGAAGTTTTTGCCAAGGTGATTGGTGAAAGTAGACGCGGCGAACGTTATTTGGCGGCGACTGGTTTTATGACATTTGTGGTTTTAAAAGATTATGCCAAAGAGGGCTACGTCCTACCGAGCGTTGTACCTGAAAGCGAAGAAGAAAAATTCTTGTGTGCGGGCTATCTTGAACGTAAACAACAACATCAAGCTAATCGTCAATTAACACAAGAAATGATTCAACATTTAACGGTCGAACTACTAGATTAAGCCGTTCAAATATTGACATTTTGCCCAAAATAACGCAAAATAGGTCTGTAGCAACATACATATATGAGAAATAAAATTTGTAGACTAGTAATTTAGTAATGGCCAGCAAGCGAGATGTGAATTGGTGAGAGCACATCCCCACTAACTAGATGAACCTCCTACTTTGCACAAGCATTTTGGCCTTGAAAAAGGCACGGTGGCGCCGTTACCGCATTCGAGAGAAGTGGGGGATTCCCTGCTTAACAAAGGTGGCACCGCGAGCATTTCGTCCTTTATTGGATGGGATGCTCTTTTTTTATATAGAACAATGTAAATGAGGATGGGACAAGACCCTTTTTAAAATAGCAGAATGTCTATTTTGTGAGGTGAGTTAAAGGACTGGAAGTGCAGTTCCGTAGCCGTGAAAGAGGATGCAATCGAGACCTTGGCTCGATTTCAAACCGGGAGACTTTGGCTTTCGAGTCGAGTTCGAAAAAGCAACCCTCTGCCCACTTCAGAATAGTTTGTCGATGACTAACGTCATCGTCGGCACTATTCTTCCACTGGTTGAGGGCTGAACGCTTTTTCTCTCATCCTAAACTGATCCCACGGCTCACCAGGAACGTACACTGCAAGGACGAAAATCTATGATTTTATACTTGTCCCAACCCCAAAAACAAACAAAAAAAGGAGTAATTACGATGGCAAACAACAAAGAAACCGAAAATCTACAACAAACAGACTTTTCAAAATGGTATTTACAAGCAATTCAACAAGGTGACTTGATGGATTACGGTCCCGCTCGTGGGACAATGATCTTCAAGCCAGACGGATTTGGCTTATGGGAGTCATACAAAGATGCTTTCAACGAAGTATTGAAAAAAGAAGGTATCCGTAATGCTTACTTCCCAATGTTGATTCCAAAACACTTCTTTGAAAAAGAAGCTGACCACGTGGAAGGTTTCGCACCTGAATTACCATGGGTAACGCAAGCCGGCGAAGAAGTCTTAGAAGAACCATTGGCATTACGTCCAACTTCTGAAACCTTATTCGGTAACGCGATGTCTGACTGGATCAACTCATACCGTGACCTACCAATGGAATTAAACCAATGGGCAAACGTCTTCCGTTGGGAAAAACGTACTTTACCATTTATTCGTACGTCAGAATTCTTATGGCAAGAAGGACATACTGCCCACGCAACTGAAGAAGAAGCGCGCGAACGTACAATGAAAATGTTGCATTACTATACTGAACTAGTGAAAGAAGTATTCGCTATGCCAGTTTACGAAGGTCAAAAAACACCTTCAGAACGTTTCGCTGGTGCGGTTGATACGTTCTCAATCGAAGCAATGACAAAAGATACAAAAGCTATCCAAGCTGGTACTTCTCACTACTTGGGTCAAAACTTTGCTAAAGCATTCGACATCAAATTCTTAAATGAAGAAAATCAACACACTTACGTACATACAACTTCATGGGGTTCTTCAACTCGTCTAATCGGTGCCATGATCATGATGCACGGTGACGAACAAGGTCTTGTATTACCACCACGTATTGCGGGTACACAAGTAGCCTTAATCCCAGTTGGTAACTTGAAGAAAAATCCACAGGTCCTTGAAAAATTACAAGAAATCAAAGCTGAATTGACTGCCAAAGGCTTCCGCGTAAACCTTGATGACACGAACAACTCTGCTGGTTACAAATTCAACGAAGCTGAAGTTCGTGGTGTACCATTACGTATCGAATTCGGTCCACGTGATATGGAAAACAACCAAGTCATGATTAAAATGCGTGATTTAGATGAAAAAGAAGCCATCTCATTAGATGAAGACTTAGCTGAAATCATCGATGCGCGCTTTGACTTGATGCACCAACGTCTATACGACAAAGCAGTTGCTTTCCGTGCTGAAAATGAACATTATGACATCGACACTATGGAACAATTGACTGCGCATTTAGAAGCTGCTGAAGCAAACGGCGAACGTCCAGGTTGGATCCTTGCTGGTTGGGACGGTACAGATGAATCAGAAGCAGCTATTAAAGAAGCGACTGGTTTCACTTCTCGTAACATTCCATTCAACCCACCTATGGAAAAAACAGTCGACTTATACTCTGGCAAACCTGCTAAATACACAGTTTGGTACGCAAGAGCTTACTAATTTTTGATCGATATAAGGCAAATAGGACTGCGAAAAATCGGGCATCCGCTCGATTTTTTCGTGTGTATGAGGGTGCTATATGATTCTTCACACATTCTTAATAAAGATTGCACCTAAAATTCACAAAACAAGCTGATTTGTCACACAGTTAACATATTCTCCTGATACAATTGACCAGGTAGAAATTGGTCGAATTTTTCAATACATATAAATACAGTCTTTACATAAGGAGAATGGAATGTCGAACCAGAGAAAAAACAAGAAAAAACATGTGTTGCCCATAATCCCATTCATCGTACTAGGTTTGGCTTTGGTTGCGGTGGTTGTGGCGATTATGAAATTTAAAGAGGATACCGCTATAGCAGAATCAAGCGATATCTCAGGGGTAGTTGAGGAGAGTGCAGCAGAAACGTTGACACCATTAACTGCGACGGATGATGAAATCTATAATCTAGATCAAATGACAGCGGATGGCGTCGAAGCACTAGATGCTAGCCAATACGCTGATATGGCTGCCGTAATAGAGGATACGATGGCCGACTTCGGTGTTGCAGCCGAAGATATTTCATTAGTATATACAAACTTAAAAACCAATGAAACTTATACCGTTAATGAAGACAGCTACATGACAGCAGCTTCAACGGTCAAAGTACCATTGGCAACAGTCATTATTGACGCTATCGAAGCTGGCGATATGACCTGGGAAACACCAGTCACATATGCTTGGGAAGATTACGAAGAAGGTGACGGTACCATCACAGCAGCGGTTGCGAGCGGCACTGGTCAAGCCACTTACACCATTGAAGAATTGATGGGCGAATCACTGATGCATTCGGATAACACAGCAACTAATATGTTGATTGACTATTATGAAACAGTTTATGGTGAAGGATCTTTCAGATCAAATATCGTAGCAGAAGTATATGACCAAGTAGGTTATATCGACGAAGCCATCTATGAAGATAATGTCGCTTCTGCCAACTTCTTGACAGCCTACTATAAACTGATTTCAACAGATGACACCTACCAACCAATCCTTGATTTCCTATTACAAACCTCACCAGATCGCCTATTCACAACCTATGTGAAAAGTAGCGTAATGGCCAACAAATACGGAAACTATGGCACAGCCTTAAACGACACAGGGATTTACTACGAAAACGACGAAGCCCAATACAGCCTAGTCGTATACACAGACGGCTTAACCGAAGGCGAAGACTTCCTAGCCAACCTAAACCTACGCGTTAACGAATACTACCGCGCAACATACGGTGAATAATTTTGATATGAAAAGGAGCATCGCTGCTAGAAAGCGGTGCTCCTTTTTTGTGGGCTGAACTAGTGGATTTCCAGCAAGCACCAGCGCGCCAACCACTACAGCCTAAACGTTCCGGATCTTGTGCCATAGGTGATAGATATAATTCTTGATTTTCGGTGCATGCGCTTCTACCATTAGCAATATTTGCGTACAAACAAAATTGTTAACTACTAAAGAGCCCACAAGGTCTAAAAAAGGCATTTCATTGATTTCAGTTGAGCTAAGGTACGAAACCAGAAAAATGCTGAAGAACGATAATACTAAACTTATAGCAGTTTGAATCAAATACTTGAATAGTACGGATAAAGCGTCTAATTTGTAAATAAAAAAGGTGAATCCAGTGATTGAACAAATAATGACCGTTAAAATGAATTCTACAAAATGAAAATTATCAAAAAAGACAAAGTTAATAAGATTCACAATAGAGAGGATGATGATTAATACTGAACTATTGTGAATACCAAATTTAAAATAACGCATAGAGTCAATCCTTTCATTTTATTAGCAATATGATGTCAATAAGGCAGATATACTAGGGATATTCGTGCTATCTTGCGAATCTCCTGCGATTTTTTCCTATTATGAAAAAAGAGGGCTTGCCCTCTTTTCATTTTGAGTTTTTTGAGCGCTTATTTGGATTAGCAGCACGCTGAAATAAGGTATTTTATCCGGCTTGTTGGGGATTGTATATATTGAATCCCATATAACCCTGATTTGAACACTTCAGGGGGCTGTGCGTTCAAGAATGAGAAAAATCGCGTCACACGGAGGGCTGTGTGACGCGATCTTTTAATGGCGAATCACACAGGTGGTTTTGTGACGTATTTTTTCACATAAATGGTCACACAAGCCTTCCAAAGTGTCAATTTCAGGATATTTATAACCATAAAAATACAATCTCGAATAAACCTAACAAGAATTGTCTTCAACGGGCATATTATTAAACAGAAATAATATGCTGAGACTAAACTTTTTCAGACATGCAATGAAATCAATATTGGAGGACAACTAAAAGGACTGGAAGTGTAGTTCCTCTGCCGTGAAAGAGGATAAAATCGAGACCTTGGCTCGATTTTAAAGCGAAAGACCTTGGCTTTCGCTGGTCCCACGGCAATAAGGAACGTACACTGCAAGGACGAAAATCGAAGATTTATTGTATTTGTCTCCTTCCTATCCGATAGACCGCTTATTCCGGTACTACCTGGATGCGACCGTCTTTGAAGGGGCGCAGGATGACGGGTTTATCATAGAAGGCATGCAAACGTTCAGGAGTCAGGATTTCATCCCGGTCGCCTTGGGCAAAGATGTTGCCTTCTTTTAGTAGCAATACTTTTTGGTAAAAGGCCGGAATCTCTTCAGTTTGATGCGTAACCATGAGCTGGCTAACTTCTGGTTTACGCTCAGCCAACAAGGCCAAGTTATCAAGCAGGCGTTCACGGGCGAATAAGTCCAGACCGCCGGTTGGCTCATCCAATATCAGGAGTTCAGGATCGGTCATCAAAGCGCGCAAGATGAGGACGGTTTGGCGCTCACCTTGGGAGAGGCTGGCAAGGTTACGTCCGCTTAGACGGGACATATTGAAGTCTGCCAGCAGCTGAGCGGCTTGGGCACGGTCAGTGTCGTTGATGTGTTGGTAAATGCCAATGCTGGCAAATTTCCCAGAGATAATAGTATTTTCTACACTCAGATGGGTGGGCAATTGTTGGTTTAGCCAACTGGATACGAGGCCGATACGTTTTTGTAAATCGGGGATGGATGTCTTACCAAAGGCCTGACCCAGCACGGTTACTTGGCCGCTTGAGGGAAAATGGGTCCCGTTTAAAATATTCAAAAGGGTGGATTTGCCGGATCCGTTGAGGCCGAGTAGCCCCCAGTGTTGGGCGGACTGGATGGTCCAGTTGATGTCTTGCAGTATGGTTTTGTCCCCGCGACGAAAGGCGAGATTTTGGAGGTTGATGATGTCGTGTGCTGTGGTCATGGTGATGATCGCTCCTTCGAATGTCATTTAAATATGAGAAAGTCTGTAATTTTTCTAATATAATAAGTCCATTCTAGCAGAAAAATCGGGCAATTTTGTACATTATGAGAAAATAATGAAAATATATTGTTGACATGTTAAAAAATGATGAGTATACTAACTTCAACGAGTAATCAAAAAAGAGAGGAGTTTCATTCAATGAGAGCGTTCAATTTATTAAATGCGAATGTCGTGATTATTATTATCACATAGGACTGGAATTAACCAACGTTAATTTGAGTCCTATTCGATGTTGAGTGGGACTTGGCATCCCATATTGTATGGGATGCCTTTTTTATTGCTTTCGATGACTTGATAAGATTAAAGGAAAAACGAAGAAATGGGGTGCTCATGTGGGCAGTACGAATGAAACCAAGTTAGGAACAGAATTACTGGTGGACGCGCTGAGAGATCAGGGTGTATCGGTGATTTTTGGTTATCCGGGCGGCGCGGCGTTGCATATTTATGATGAGTTTTTTAGACAAAATGTGAACCATGTCCTCACACGACATGAACAAGGGGCAGGCCATATGGCGGATGCCTATGCGCGTGTCACAGGCGAGGTCGGCGTGGCCGTCACAACAAGTGGGCCGGGCGCAACCAATATCGTCACAGCAGTCGCAACTGCGCAAATGGATTCTGTTCCTATGGTGGTGATTTCGGGACAAGTTGCCGTGGACGGTATCGGTAAAGATGCCTTCCAGGAAACAGATGTGGTATCACTCATGACACCCATCACCAAATATGCTTATCAAGTAACGGACGCACGCGATATCCCGCGTATCATCAAGGAAGCCTTCTACTTAGCCAATTCTGGCCGTAAAGGACCGGTACTCGTGGATATCCCTAAAAACATCGGTGTCCAACGCGTTGACCTAAACGACGTCGACGATAGCTTCGATTTACCAGGCTACAAACCCGACACACTTGTTGATTTAGTCGCTGTTGAAGCTGTGAAAAGGGCATTACTTGCCTCAGACAAACCTTTGTTACTAGTAGGGAATGGCCTCGTGAAGGCAGAAGCTGCGCAAGCCTTGCGTGACTTTGCCCACCGCTACCAAATCCCAGTAACGCACACCTTACTTGGTGTTGGCTTACTCACAAGTGATGACCCACTAAACCTTGGTATGGCGGGCATGCACGGGACCTACGCAGCCAACATGGCCCTGATGGAAACAGATTGCTTAATCAACTTGGGTAGCCGTTTCGACGACCGGGTAGCTTCAAATCCCAACAACTTTGCGCCAGGTGCCAAAATTGTCCACGTGGATATTGATGCAGCCGAGTTAAACAAGATTATGGCAACGGATATCGCAGTTGAAGGCGATGCTAAACAATTCTTAGAAGTCTTGCTAGAAAATCCAATTGAAAACTGGACAGACAAGACAGCTTGGTTAGACCATCAAGCGGCTAACCAAGCCTTGCATCCATTACGTGTACCAGAAGCCAATGACTTTATCCGTCCACAACGAGTGCTTGAATATCTAGGGCAAGCAACGGATGGACAAGCTTACATCGTTACCGACGTTGGTCAACATCAAATGTGGGCCGCGCAATATTATCCTTATCAATTCCCGCGTCAATTATTGACATCAGGTGGATTGGGGACAATGGGTTATGGTGTGCCCGCAACTATCGGGGCAGCTTTTGCGACAGCGGGGACTGACCACCCAGTCGTTGGAATCATCGGTGATGGTGGCTTCCAAATGACCAATCAAGAGTTGAACATCATCCAACATTACGGTGTGAAACCAAAATTCATCATTTTAAACAACACCGTATTAGGAATGGTTCACCAATGGCAACATGCCTTCTATGAAGATCGTTATTCGCATTCTGAATTTGGCGCCGGCCTACCTGACTTCGTGAAATTATCTGAAGCCTTGGGCGTGAAAGCAGCGAAAGTAACTGATCCAAATGAATTAGAGGCTGCGATTGATACCATGTTGGCTTACGATGGTGGTTATGTCTTAGAAGTTTTGATTGATAAACATGAGTTGGTAACGCCGATGGTACCATCTGGTAAAGCAAATAATGAAATGGAGGGATTGTCATGAGTGTCAGTTTTATCGAACTACAAGTAGTCAATCGCCCGGGTGTCCTAAACCGGATTACCCAGGTCGTCTTGAAGCCACGCTACAATATCGACAGCTTAACCTTGGTCGCGACTGACGATCCCAAGGTGTCTGTGATCACGGTGGGTATCCGCTTTGATGATGAGGCAGCTGCAAACTTATTGGCCAAACAGTTGGCTAAGCAAGTAGACGTATTGAGTGGTGTGGTCTTGGATAAGGCCCCTGCTGTGATAGAAGGTGAGGCACCTTAAAAGACCTAGGCCGCTGGTCCTAAGGTGCACTGCCTTGGCCAGCAGTCGTATTTTTCACAAAGAGCTGATGATTAGTTACTAGGATTTTATATGGAGGTTTTGAATATGGCAAAGGTTTACTATGAAAAAGATGTTACAGCAAATGCACTTGAAGGTAAGAAGATTGCGGTTGTGGGCTATGGTTCGCAAGGGCATGCGCATGCGCAAAACTTACGTGATAATGGTAATGATGTCATCATCGGTATTCGTGAAGGTTCGTCTGCGAATCGTGCGCGTAATGATGGTTTTGAGGTGTATTCTGTTGCGGATGCGTCTAAGTTGGCGGATGTTGTAATGGTGTTATTGCCGGATGAAATCCAAAAAGATACGTATGCGAATGAGATTGCGCCGAATCTTGAGGCTGGGAATGCCTTAGCGTTTGCCCATGGTTTCAATATCCATTTCCAAAATATTAAACCGGCTGCTGAGTTGGATGTATTTATGGTTGCACCTAAGGGTCCTGGTCATTTGGTTCGTCGTGAGTTTACCAAGGGTTCTGCGGTACCTTCATTGTTTGCGGTTTATCAAGATGCGACTGGTAATGCGCGTGATTTAGCTTTGTCTTGGGCGAATGGTATTGGTTCAACGCGTGTAGGTGTGATTGAAACAGACTTCCGTGAAGAAACGGAATCAGACTTATTCGGTGAACAAGCGGTCCTAATGGGTGGTACAACACATTTGATCCAAGCTGGTTTTGAAACGCTAGTTGAAGCGGGTTACCAACCAGAAATCGCATATTTTGAAGTTATGCATGAATTGAAATTGATTGTTGATTTGATGTACGAAGGTGGTATGGACCACATGCGTAAATCTTGTTCAAATACAGCAGAATTTGGTGACTATGTGTCTGGTACGCGTTTGATTACGCCGGATGTTAAGGGCCGCATGAAAGATATTCTAAATGATATCCAAGATGGTTCATTTGCCAAACGCTTTACTGATGACTACGACAATGGCTTTAAAGAGTTCTACGCTATGCGTGAAAAAGAACAAGGTCACCAAATTGAACAAGTTGGGGCTAAATTACGTGATATGATGCCATTCGTTAAGGAAAATGCAGTAGATACAAACAACTAATTTTTAAAGGGAAATCGCAAGATAGAGATGCACGCAAAATGAGAGTGAGGAAAGGCCATGATGACCAAGCAAGTCAATAAGGAACAGGTATTATATGCCTACAAACAGTTACAATCCGTCGTCCGTCAAACACCATTACAGTTTGATCCATATTTATCGGAAAAATATGAAGCAAACATTTATCTGAAACGTGAGGATTTACAGGTGGTACGGTCGTTCAAATTACGGGGCGCGTATTTTGCCATCAACGAATTGAACGAGGAAGCTTTATCACACGGGGTAATCTGTGCGTCAGCCGGCAACCATGCCCAAGGTGTGGCCTATGCCTGCAATGAAAAGCAAGTAATGGCAACGATTTTTATGCCCAATACAACGCCTGCTCAAAAAATCAACCAAGTCCGCTACTTCGGTGGCGACTACGTTGATATCGTGATTGAAGGGGATACCTTCGATGCATGTAACGATGCAGCGCACGTATACGCAGGCGAAAATTCATTAACTTTCATCGAACCTTATGATGATGAAGACGTCATTGCTGGTCAAGGTTCCTTAGCAGTGGAAGTCCACCAAAGCTTAACGGCTGAAGGCGAAACTGCTGACTATGTGCTTGTACCAATCGGTGGTGGTGGCTTGGTGTCTGGTGTTTCTGCTTATATGAGCGAGGCTATGCCGGAAACCAAAATCGTTGGGGTGGAACCATCAGGCGCTGCTTCTATGCAATTAGCTTTGGCTGAAGGGCAACCAACAGCTTTGGATCATGTAGACAAATTTGCGGACGGTACAGCTGTCGGCAAAGCAGGGAATATTACCTTTGAATACGTGAAAAAATTGGTCGACCACATCGAAATCGTGCCCGAAGGTAAAATCGCGGGTACCATCATCGACCTATACACTCGTCAAGCCATCGTGGCTGAACCTTCGGGTGCCTTATCTGTCGCAGCTTTGGAAAATATGAAAGAGGCGATTAAGGGGAAAACGGTCGTCTGCATCATTTCTGGTGGGAACAATGACATCAACCGCATGGCCGAAATCGAGGAACGTGCCTTGATTTACTCAGGCAAGAAACAATATTTTGTGGTCAATTTCCCACAAAGACCGGGTGCCTTGCGTGAATTTGTATCAGAAGTCTTAGGACCTGAAAATGACATCGCTAAGTTTGAGTATACCAAGAAAATTTCCCGTTCAAATGGACCAGCCTTAGTTGGTATTTTATTAGGCGAGTATGAAACCCTACCAGATTTACTGGAACGATTAGAAAAATTTGACCCTAACTACGTTTCAGTTTCCGAAAATCCAACCTTATATGGTTTCCTCGTTTAGAAAAAAATAATTGCAATTCCTACTCTTGTCTATCATGGCACTTTTATAAGCTAAAAACACCATTGTAGCAGTCTTTTGACGGCTTGATCACCTTTGATAGAAAAAGACTGTTACACCAATGATGAAAACGTTTTATAAAAAGGCTTTCATTTTTAATTGACCCGTGCTATAATGTTTTTGAGGCAATCTAGACCTCTAATAGATTGCATCATCCTTTCATTTTTGTTTTTTCCTTTTTCACCCTCAAGGCTTGAGGGTGTTTTTTTGTATGAAGGCGGTTGGGACAAATGGCCTCTAAAAGGCATACACAATTCTTAAACAGAGTGGTGTACGCCTTTTACTTTGAAAAAATTCTTATACATTTTGATTGAAATATATTATGGGCACAGGTTAAAGGACTGGAAGTGTAGTTCCTTAGCCGCGAAAGGGGATGAAATCGAGACCTTGGCTCGATTTCAAATTGAAACACCTTGGCTTTCAATGGTCCCACGGCTCACAAGGACCGTACACTGTAAGGACGAAGAATCTATGATTTTAATCTCTTGTCCCAGCCTGTATTTTCTTCAAAGGGATAACAATCAGAGTTTTTTAAATTTGCCCCCCTAATCTTTAATTGAAGGAATGTAGTTATAGAGCTGGCGGCAAGATTGGTCAACTGTCATTCTATAGAAGAATAAAAAAATAGCAAAATTTAGAAAACGTTGTCATTTTTTGTTGACACCGTTTTCAATTGGGTGTATGATATGCAATAGATAAATAAACAAGTACTCTGTACACTGGATTCATTACAGTTCGGCTGGCAAGACCAGGCATCAAAGTTGATAGACATTAGACCTTTGGGGTTAGTGTCCACAATTTTAATGTCTGGTCTTTTTCTTTTTTTAAAGGAAGATTGAGTGAACTGAAGGGCTTAATATGAAGAAGGGAATGATAAACAAAACGGAAGCGAATGAAGCACGAATAAGTCACGAGAGTGCGGGCAAAGGTTTTTCTTTACTAGGGTAATCTTAGGATAGGAGTGTGTGTACCTCCCTACATACACTCCCATCCTAAGATCAAAAAGGGAGAAGGGGCGTCGCCCAAAGAAGTAAGTTGCAATTATACATTTATATATGATGAGGAGAAATTATCATGGCAAAATATACAGATTTAGCAGAAGACATTGTCGACAAAGTCGGCGGTGCGGATAACGTCAAAGAAGTTCGTCACTGTGTGACACGTTTACGTTTTTATCTAAAAGATGAAAGCAAAGCTGATACAGAATACTTAAAAAACCGTGACGGTGTAGTAACTGTTATGCAAGCTGGTGGCCAATACCAAGTAGTTATTGGTAACCATGTACCACAAGTTTATGAAGAAGTTGTTAAAGTAGGTCATCTAAATGATGGTGGAGAAGTTCCTGCTGACGATGGCCAAGATGATGGTAAAAAAGCAAGCCTATTCGATACATTTATTGATATCGTTTCTAGTTTATTCCAACCATTCTTGGGCGCGTTAGCTGCAGCCGGTATCTTAAAAGGGATTGCAGCCCTTATGGCGGCATTAGGTGTTGCAACTACTAGTGGTCTTTATCTAGTATTCAACATCATGGGTGATGGTTTATTCCAATACCTACCAATAGTTTTAGCAGTTACAGCAGCTAAAAAATTCAAAATGAATCAATTTACAGCTATTGCAATTGCAGGGGCTTTGGTATATCCAAACTTAGCTACATTATTCGTTGAAGGTACAAACTTCTTCGGTATTCCGTTAACTTTACCAATGGGTGGCTACTACAGTACAGTATTACCAGTAATCTTAGCAATTTACCTTGCTTCTAAAGTTGAACACTTTATGACAAAAATAACACCTGATAATTTAAAAATGTTTGCGGTGCCAATGGTTACAATCATGATTACTGTACCATTAACATTCTTGCTTGTAGGTCCAGTTGCCAATACAGCTTCATCTTGGATTGGTGCATTATTCACAAACCTTTACGCTTTTAGCCCAGTCTTCTATGGTTTAATCTTAGGTGTTGCATGGCAAGTACTAGTTATGTTCGGTTTACATTGGGGTCTAATACCAATCGCAATCTTGGACATGACACAAAATGGTTCATCAGTTCTCTTAATAGCTGCCTTATTACCATGTTTCACTCAAGTAGGTGTGTTAGCAGCAATTTACTTAAAAACTAAAGAAGATAAAGTGAAAAAAGGTGTAATCCCTACATTAATTTCAGCAATCTTTGGTGTAACTGAACCAGCAATCTACGGTTTTACATTACCAATGAGAACACCGTTCATCATTTCATGTATCGTATCTGGTATCGTTGGTGCTTTCCTAGCATTCTTTAATGTAACAGCTTATTCAGTTGGTGCTATGGGTATCTTCGTTTTACCTTCATTAATCAACCCTGCAAATGGATCATTCCATTCACTAATTTATGCAGCTATCGGTATTGTTATCGCAGTTGGTTTATCATTCGCAATCCAAATGTTTGCAAAAGTACCTACACTATACGGTAACGCAGTTCCTGCAACAGCAGGTGCTACAACAGGCACAGCAGCAGCTACAGTAGTAGACGACGAAACAGAAGAAACAGCAGCGCCAAAAACTTTAACAGACGAAACATTAGTAAGTCCTTTAGAAGGTAACGTAGTCGCTTTAGCAGATATTGACGACCAAGTATTCGCTTCAGGCGCAATGGGTCAAGGGGTTGCCGTTGAACCAACTGTTGGTACTGTAACAGCACCAGCAAACGGTGAAGTGAAAATCTTGTTCCCAACAAAACATGCAATTGGTTTCATCACTGATGCTGGTACAGAAATTTTAATCCACATTGGTATGGATACAGTTAAATTAGATGGTCAACACTTTACAGCCCATGTGTCACAAGGTGACCGCGTTCAAGCGGGTGACCGTTTAGTATCATTTGATATTGATGCAATTAAAGCAGCTGGTTACCAAATTACAACACCAGTTATTGTTACAAATACAAATGACTACGCTTCAGTTGAAGCAACAACAGCTGAAACAGTAGCATTTGCAGATGATAACTTCATCAACGTAAAAGCTTAATGTAATCAATTCAAATCAAGTGAAGGGTGAGTGAAATACTCACCTTTTTTATTTCAATAATTGTCGAACAAAGCTAATAGGAGGATTTTATATGTCAGAGAAAGTATTTCCACAAGGTTTTCTATGGGGTGGCGCAACGGCCGCTAATCAATTTGAAGGTGCATGGAATGAAGGCGGGCGTGGACCAGCTACTTCTGATACGGCGGTAGCTGTCTCTCCGGAAGATCGTAAGAAAATTGAAGAATTTGCCGCACCGATGAACCGTGAAAAAGTACTTTTTGCTTTGGAGGATCAAGAAGGTTTGTATCCAAAACGTTGGGGTTCAGACTTTTATCACCGGTATAAAGAAGATATCGCTTTGTACGCAGAAATGGGCTTTAAAACTTTCCGTTTATCCATTGCGTGGTCTCGTATCTTCCCTAATGGCGACGATGCTGAACCAAATGAAGAAGGCCTAGCTTTCTATGACGCTGTCTTTGATGAGTTGTTAAAATATGGTATCGAGCCATTGGTTACCTTATCTCATTATGAAACGCCAATTGGGATTGCCTTAAATTATGATGGATGGAAAAACCGTAAAGTCATCGACTTATTCGTCAAATATGCCGAAACTGTTTTCACACGATACAAAGACAAGGTAAAATACTGGTTGACCTTTAATGAAATCAACGTCATGGGAATTTCAGGTTATGTTGGTGGGGCATTATTATTTGAAGATGGTAAACAAAACTTATCTGATATGTATCAAGCAGCCCACCATCAATTTGTCGCTTCAGCTTTGGCAACAAAAATTGCCCATGAAATTAATCCGGAAAATAAAGTCGGCATGATGTTAGCGCGTATGGAATCATATGCAGCAACAACTAATCCACTTGATGTGATGGAAGCTATTCAAGCAGAACATGAAAACTTATTTTTCTCAGACGTTCAAGTACGCGGAAAATATCCAGCCTATACGAATCGCATGTTCAAGGAAAATAATATTGAAATCCAAATGGCAGATGGTGATGAAGATATCTTAGCTACTTACCCAGTTGATTTCATGTCATTCTCTTACTACATGACCGCAATTTCTCGCCATAACCCAGCTGAAAATGGGGAATATACAGCAGGAAACTTCAGTCTATCTGAACCAAATCCTTATTTGGAAGCATCTGATTGGGGTTGGCAAATTGACCCGGTTGGCTTGCGTGTGACCTTAAATAAATTATACGACCGCTACCAAGTACCACTATTTATAGTGGAAAATGGATTAGGCGCTTTTGATACGCTTGAAGAAGATGGTAGTATCCATGATCCATACCGCATTGACTACTTACAAGCCCACATCCAACAAATGCATGAAGCGATTGAAGATGGTGTTGAGTTGATGGGGTACACACCTTGGGGTTGTACAGATTTAGTGTCTGCATCAACATCTGAAATGTCAAAACGTTACGGTTTCGTGTACGTTGACGCGGATGACCAAGGAAATGGAAGCTATGACCGCTACCGTAAAGACTCATTCTTCTGGTATAAAGATGTCATCGGCTCAAATGGTGCAAATATTTTAAATGATTAGTGATGATTAGTATGAAAGAGGCTGGGACAAAAGGGCTCTAAAAAGGTGTGCACAATTCTTAATAAGCGTTGTGTACGCCTTTTACTTTGAAAAAATTCTTATAAATTTTGATTGCCATATATCATGGGAACAGGTGTTAAAGGACTGAAAGTGTAGTTCCTTAGCCGTGAACGAGGATGAAATCGAGACCTTGGCTCGATTTCAAATTCATAGACCTTGGCTTTCAATGGTCCCATGGCTCACAAGGAATGTACACTGTAAGGACGAAAAATCTATAATTTTAATCTTTTGTCCTAGCCTCTTTTTACATTGCAGTGCTCATCACTGCGCGAAATGGTGTTTTTTTGCATACCAGTTAAGCGATTCCACCAATCAAAAATGCCCAGAGATACCTGCGATTATAGAATGAACCTGCCATTCTATAATTTTGGGCGTTTTTATCAAGCATAAATTACGGTTCTATAAAATATAATGTTTTTTTAACGCATATAATCCCATTCTTGATAAGTTTTACCCTTCTATAAAGTACCAGTTGTCATTCTGTAAAAATTGTCATTTATTTATAGAATGAAATTTTATGCTATAAAATTTTGCTATTTTATCAAATATCTCGAATCATTCTATAATGAACGCGTGCCCAATATAGCAAAAGAGATTGGAACCATGAGTCCCAATCTCTGCCAAATCAATTATTGATTTTTCTTTTTCTTTGCTTCGTCAACTTCCTTAGGTGTGATATCTGCACCTGTTGGGTCGATGACGCGGGTATTTTCAATAATCCCCTTAAATGAACTGCGGAATTCGTTCAAATATTCTTGACGTAGTTCCTTTTGCTCAGCTAACTCGGCTTCCGTAATGGTGCCGGCTTTCTTTTTCGCAGCTAATTCATTGATTCGTGCAATGAGTTTACTCGTTGCCATATGCTATCATTCCTTCATTTCATATTAGCCAACAGCGGAGGCATACCATCCTTTCGCTGCTTGTAATTCAGGCATTGATAGGGAATGGCCGTAGTTTTCCCAGTGAAGGGTTACGGTAGCGCCCGCTGATTCTAGGGCTTTGGTTAAATTTTCACTCTCGCTAGTCGCTACAATTGGATCATTGCTACCAGCACCGATAAAGACGGGTGTCTTGCTTAGATTTGGCATGTTATCCGTTTCAAAAGGTACCATTGCATGTAACAAAATCGCGCCCTTAAACGGATTATCAAACATGTGCAACATACCACCGGCAATGTTGGCACCATTCGAATAACCAATCGGCACAACCTTGTCACGGTCAAAACCTATGGCCTCTGCCATCTCATCTATGAAATTATACAGGTCTTGGGCATGGAATTTCAAGTTTTCCACGTCTAAATTCCCTTCACCATGGCGTTTGAAGAAACGATTGTAAGGTCCTTCTGGCTCATTTCCGCGTAACGACAAGATATTCGCATTCGGATCAATAAAATTCGCCACATCTAGCAAATCGTTCTCCGTCCCGCCAGTACCGTGCAATAATAGCAAAGTAGGGGCATGTTCAACTGTTGATGGTTTGTAGATATATTCGTAACTCATAATGTCTCCTTTAAAAATCCAGTGGTGTCAGTTTCTTCTTAACAACTTCAATAATTGCCTGGTGTTTTGCAGGGTAGAAAAGTTCAGTCCCCAAATTTTCTAGTGATTCATTCCAGGTGAAACCTGGTGCTTTCGTCGCCAACTCAATCAGTAGTCCACCACGTTCACGGAAATATAGTGATTTAAAGTAATCGCGATTTTTAATATCACTTGCCTTGTAGCCTTCTTTTTGCGCAATATCTAACCAATAGACTAAGGTATCTTCATCATCCACTTGAAAAGCAATATGGTGAACAGTACCTATGGCCATTGTACCAAACGTACCAGGTGTTTTACGGATATCAATCCATTCTTTGTGGTCGCCAGGTGCTTGGAGGCGAGTGTATACTGCATCTTCGTCAACAACCGGCCAGTTTAATACGTCTTCAAAGAAATGCAGGGTATTTGCTGGGCGATGACTGTAAATAATGGCACCCGCAAAACCTTGAATGGCTGTTTCAGGGGTAATATCATCCACTGCATAGGTATTCGCTTTGCCCCAATTTTTTTCTACCAATTCAATGTTTAAATTATGGAAATCCTTGATTAATAGGGTTTCTTGGTCAAAACGACTGCCACGTACAAAATCAACACCCTTATCGGTTAGACGTTTCGCCCAGAAATCAATACTGTTTTCTGGAATCGCGTAGATGGTGGTTGCTACTTGGCCATCGCCAAGTTCGCCCATTTTCTTGTTTTCCCAGGGGAAGAAAGTAATAATGGTACCAGGATCAGCATCATAATTACCAAAGTACAAGTGATAAGTGTAAGGGTCATCGTAGTTTAACGTTTTCTTGACTAAACGAAGGCCAAGAATATCTCTGTAAAAAGTTAATACCTCATTCGGATTACCGACGATTGCTGTAATGTGGTGTAATTGTTGAATATCTGTTGCCATCTTTTTTCCTCCTTCTAGGAATATTTCTAAATCGAACTATTTGATATATTTAGTATAACATCATTTCGAATTCGAATCAATAGGTGTTTGATGATTTTTTTGTAAGCAAATAGGGCGTATTGTGAAGTTTATGTAAACTTGTCTCATTTTACGCCATTTCGAAACAGAATTTGTTAGAATGTATTTGTTACACTTTAATAGATAATGTGATAAACAGGAGGAAGAACATGGGAAATTCATATGGTGAATCGACTGCGGTACAAGAATCAGAAAAACGCCCATTTGGTATGCGTGATATTATCGGCTACTTCTTTGGGGATTTCGGTTGTAACTTGAGTTACTCTGTCGTAACCTATTATTTGACGATTTTTTATGTGTCATATATTGGCATTGAAGCAACACATTTTGCTGCAATTATGATTTTAACACGTGTGTTTGATGCAATTAATGATCCAATGGTTGGTTACTTCTCTGACCGTATTAAACCAATTAAAGGCAACCGCTACAAACCATTTATCTTAGTAGGTGGACCGCTATTAGCTTTAATTTCAGCCTTCATGTACTTTGATACATCTGGTATGAGCTATGGTGTGAAGTTGGCTGTCTGTGCAATTTCTTATGTAGCTTGGGACTTCGCCTATACGCTAGTCAACATTCCTTACGGTACCTTGAACTCAGTGATTACTGATTCATCAGAAGGACGTACGAAATTATCAACTGCGCGTTCAATCGGGGCAGGAGTTGCCAAATTACCAGTCGCTATTATTCCTTTAATTGTTTACCAAGACAAACTAGTTGATGGTAAGGTGGTATCACAATTCCAAGGACAATTGATGTTCCCTGTTATGTTGGGCTTGGGTGTTGTCGCGTTAATCTCTTTCTTGTTGCTATACAATAATGTGGAAGAACGTGTAAAACCTGACGACAAACGTGGCGAAAAACAGCCATCAATTTTTACAACATTAAGAACTTTATTCTCTAACCGCGCCCTAATCGCGCAAATTATTGCGGGTACTGCCCAAACAATCTTTATCTACTCTGCGTCTCAGTTACACCAAATGACTTTACAAGTAAAATACAACGACGGTGGTTTATTCTCTTGGTTCACACTAATTGAAATCGCACCACTAGCTATCGGGGTATTGATGATTACACCGTTAGTACGCAAATTTGGTAAACGTAAAGTAATCATCGTTCCTTTAATCGGAACATTAGTGATTTACATCAGCATGTTATTATTCCCAGTTGATAACTCAACAACTTGGATCATCTTGATGGCCATTGCCAACATGTTCACATTTGGTTTCCAATTATTATCATGGGCAATGATTTCAGATGCAATTGACTACAACGAATGGAAACAAGGCTTCCGTTCTGACGGATCATTATATTCTTCATATATCTTCTGTCGTAAGATCGGTACAGCCATTTCATCAGCCAGTGTACCGCTATTAATCGCATACGCTGCACCATCATTAGAATTAAACAACGCCGCAACTTGGACAGCTTCAAACGTGAACGCTATCTACAACATGTCAATCACCTTCCCACTAGTTGGGTTTGGTTTAGTCTTCATTGCCTACCTATTAGTTTTCAACATCACCACCGAAGACTACCATGCAATGCAAAAAGACTTAGGTCACACAATTGACAACGGCTAAACAGTCATCAATAGGGAGAGGCGGGGACATTTGTCCTCGCCTCTTTTTGATTGCTTTAAAACAAGTAATGTAGGGTTGTGCGCTGCACAACCCAACCATTTGATTTTTTTGACGGTGACTTATTTTGCTCAGATAAGTCACAGGTTTGGTTGAGTGTGACTTATTTTCCCAGATAAGTCACAGGTTTGGTTGAGTGTGACTTATTTTCCCAGATAAGTCACGGATTTAGTTGGAGTGTGACTTATATCCCTATATAAGTCACAGGTTTGGTTGGGTGTGACTTATATCCCTATATAAGTCACAGGTTTGGTTGGGTGTGACTTATATCCCTATATAAGTCACGGATTTGGATGAAGTGTGACTTATTTTCCCAGATAAGTCACACCACCCAACAGCTTAAAACGCCTCTCCATAACTGGACACTTCAGATGCTGTAGCGGTATGGCATGGCTGGTGCATGCCATTGAATCATTTATCGCTTAAAATTTCGGTAATTGTTTTCACATTTAGGCTTGGTATTTTGCTATACTAAAGAAGAAAAGATGGCACATTTGCCATGAATACCGACGGCTTGAAAGTCAGGACAATTGCCCCTATAATCAGTAGGTCAGATAGTGGCATTCGGCGTCCTCAAAATAATCAAAAACGTCAATATTACACAATCAAAATCCAAGATAGAACAAGGTGGTTTTATGAAAACTTTAGCAATAGATACATCAACGCAATCACTGAGCGTAGCTTTACGTGATGGCGATAAGGTAGTGGCTGAAACAACCACCAATACCAAAATCAAACACTCAACGCAGTTACTGCCGCTCATCAATCAAATGTTCCAGGTAATTGGTTGGACAGCAAATGATTTAGAGGGCATTGTGGTAACAGCGGGTCCGGGATCCTATACAGGGCTCCGTATTGGGGTGACAGCAGCCAAAACGATGGCCAACACCCTAAGCATTCCTTTATATACCGTCCCAACCTTACAAGCATTAGCTGGCAACGTTCAAACGTTCGAGGCACCGGCACTGGTCTTGCCATTTATCGATGCCAGACGTCAAACAGCATTTGCGACCCTCTACCAAAAAGAGGGCAATACATTTAAACAACTATTCACCACTTCTCATGGTAAATTCGCGACATTCCTAGATCAAGTGAAGGCGCATATCGCAGCAGATGCCTCATTACAAGCACTGCCACTATACTTTATTAGTCCGGATGTCGACCAGTTTACGGAAGCCATTACAGCATTCTTTGGCGAAAATGACAAAGCGCGAATCTTACCAAGTGAACTTGGCCTAATACATGCCAGTCACCTTGGTGCGTTACCATTAGAACAGGTGGATGTGGATACCTTTATTCCTTACTATGCAAAATTAGCAGAGGCTGAAGAAAATTGGCTAGCTCAAAATCCTGAGGAGGCTAAGTTAGATGAAGGCAAATACGTGGAAAGAACAGATTAGTAATTTTTTCAAAAATTTGAATCAACAGGTGTTATTTACGATGAAAAATTCAGTGGTATCCGATTTAGACTTAAACGAAGAACCAATCACCCTTGCAGACGGACGGGTAGTTACCTTTGCCTTACAAAATACGAGAGTCATCTACGAAATGGTAGATGTGGAATATCGTGCCTATCATCAGGTCATGTCATGGACAGCCCAGGATTTCTTGTACGATATGACAGAAAATCCCAATACCTACTACATTCAAGCCTTCGTCGGCGAAGAACTAGCAGGTTTTGTCGGTTGTCGCCGTGACAGAACAGATGTCCATATCTCAAATTTTGTCGTCAACCCAGACTTCCAATCAATGGGGATTGGGGCAGCCATATTACAACGGGCTATTTGCTGTGCCAAACAACTGGACCGCAACGCCATGTCCCTAGAAGTACGCGCCTCAAACCATGGCGCCCAACGCTTCTACCAACGCTTTGGCTTCTACGAAAGTGCCACCAAAGAGCGTTACTACTCAGACAACGACGAAGACGCCTACGAAATGCGTCTGATGCCACTCATGAACATCGACCAGATTGAAGTGATCGAAAGTGCCTAAACAGACCATGCAAATCCATAAAATCGATGCCGAGTGGGCGAGCAGTCAATCACCTGCCACTGTGGGGGAAATGACAGCCGACCTCCATGGCGCACTAGTCCAAGCATTTCCAGAAGGGTTTTCGTGGACGGAACAGACTATTCAAACCAGCCTACACAACAGATTCCATCAATTTTTCTACATGCGCGACCAAGCAACGAGCGAGATTGTTGCGGTGGCGCATTTTCAATTGATCTTTGACGAAGCGGAACTCTTTAATATTGGCGTGGTGCCGAGTCATCAAAGACGGGGTTTGGCCAAGCAAGTCTTACAATATGTCCTTGACCACTATCACAATCAAGACGTAGCCACGGTTACCTTAGAAGTGCGCAGCCGCAACCAAGCAGCCCGCAAACTATACGAAAGCCTGGGCTTCAAACAAATTGCTAGCCGTCCGGACTATTATCCGATAAACTTAGACGACGCGATTATTTATCAAATACAATTGAATCAAATATAAATAGTATTTCAGAAAGGAGTTTTCAATTTATGGCAACAATATTAGCCATTGAATCATCATGTGATGAAACGAGTGCAGCCATCGTCTTGAACGGAACAGATATGCGTTCAAACGTGGTGGCCAGCCAAATCAAAAGCCACATGCGCTTTGGTGGGGTTGTACCCGAAATTGCCAGTCGTCACCATGTGGAACAAATTACCCAAGTCATCGATTTAGCCATGACCGAAGGGGACGCAACGTGGGATGACGTAGATGCGGTCGCTGTTACCCAAGGGCCAGGCCTAGTCGGGTCACTCCTAATTGGGATTACCGCAGCGAAAACCTTAGCCTTTGCCCATCAAAAACCCTTGATTGGGGTTAACCATATGGCTGGTCACATTTATGCCAACCAATTAGTGGCACCAATGGACTATCCATTATTAGCCTTGGTTGTTTCTGGTGGTCATACCGAGCTTGTATTAATGCGCGGTGACAACGATTTTGAAACCATCGGTGATACCCGCGATGACGCAGTAGGTGAAGCCTACGACAAAATTGGCCGAGTGATTGGGGTACCATATCCAGGCGGTAAAATCATCGACCAAATGGCGCATGAAGGGGAAGATGTCTACAATTATCCACGTGCCATGAAGGGCGAAGATACTTTAGATTTCTCATTCTCAGGTCTAAAATCAGCCGTGATTAACCACATGCATAATGCCAAACAAAAGAATGAAGCGTTAGATATGAACAATGTGGCGGCTTCATTCCAAGCAGCAGCCCTAGATCAATTGGTGGGTCGCACCATGCGCGCCTTGGAATTGCATCCTGAAATCAAGCATGTCCTAGTAGCCGGTGGGGTGGCAGCCAATAAAGGCTTGCGTACCCAACTAACTGCAGCTATCGAGGCCTTTGACCAAGAAATTACCCTGCAATTCCCACCGTTAAGCTTATGTGGGGACAATGCAGCCATGATTGGTGCCGCAGCCGAATCTTTATATGCGCAAGCGGACTTTGCGCCCCTAGGCTTGGATGCTAAACCAGGCTTATCACTCTAGTCAAGCCACCAGAGCTTAAGCATTTAGCAGTACTTTCTTAAACAACTTAATCTTTATGGACCAATGCCGGTTAATTCCTCTAGCATTGGTTCTTTTTTTGCCCCAAAAACTTCATACTTTCATCGTATTTCCAACCTAATATAAGACCTATCAAACTACAAGCACAACAAAGGAGTCGTGAAAGGCATGAAAATCAGCACATTATTTCAAAAAAGTGTCGTTAGCACTAGTCAACCTATCAGTAAAGCAATCGGCGAAATGACCATCACAGGCATTAGCGAATCATCTCAAACCGTTGCACCAGGCTACGTATTTGTTGCGATTTCAGGCTTCCAAAAGGACGGCACGGCCTATATCCAAGACGCCATTGACGCCGGCGCAGCCCTTATCGTGACCGATCGTCCGCTGGATATAAAAAGAACTGGCGCTAATAATAACACCGCCTTCGTCCAGGTGGCAAATGCCCGTAAAGCCTTGGGAGCCCTCGTGGCCGCCTACTACGGCTTCCCTAGTCAGGACAAACTGGTCATCGGGATTACGGGTACTAACGGCAAAACGACTACTGCCTTATTTCTACAACACCTACTGGAAAAAGCTGGTTACCAAGTCGCATACTTTGGGACCGTCTATAACGAAGTGAACGGCCAACGCTATGATGCCACGCTGACCACACCAAGTGCCACTGAAATCCAAAAAGCCCTCGCCAATTCAGATGACGACGCGGTCATCATTGAAGCATCTAGTCAAGGGCTAGATCAATACCGCATGCAGGGGATGACCTTTGACTATGCCTTATTTACCAACATGTACCGCGATCATCTTGACTACCACGAGTCCATGGAGAATTACTTCCAAGCCAAGAAAATGCTTTTTGACTTGCTGAAAGAGGACGGGACTGCGGTCATCAACACCTATACCATGTGGGGCCACCGTTTAGCCAGTGAACTGCAAGCGGCAGGCAAGCAGGTGGTTACCGTTGGCCAAGAAGAGGGCGCCAACGCCCACGTGCTAGATTGTTATGACGATGCTGCAGAGGTTGATTTCAACGGCCAAGTCGTGACCATCACCGCGCCACTAGCCGGGACCTACAACCAGGAAAATCTGATTCTAGCAACAGCCGTGGTCGACGATTTGGGTCTCGATCCAGGCAATACCAACCAAGCAATTGCTGACTTCCCGGGCATTTCCGGACGTTTGGAGACCTATGAAGTCAGCCCTGAAGAAACCATTATTGTCGATTACGCCCACACACCGGATGCCATCGAAGCCTTACTGACTAGTCTGGGCAATACCTATCCCGGTCGCGACATCATCCACATCTTTGGTTTCCGCGGTCAACGTGATAGTGGCAAATTTCCCAAAATGGTCCAAGCATCTCAAGCGAATGCAGATTTCACCATCCTAACTACAGATGATTTGAATGGCGTGACCCAGGACAAGATGGTCGCAAATTATAGCCAATACATGACTTATTATGGCTTCGATAACCTAGCCATCATCATGGACCGTTTTGAAGCACTACAAACAGCTTTTGAAATGGCAAAAAGGCCAACCCTCTTAGTGATGACAGGCAAGGGCCACGAAAACTACCGGATCCCTTGCCGTACAGGGGTCATTTCTGACCAAGAAGCAGCAGAAGCCATGATGCAGAGTAGGGTTGTTCACTTTCGGTAAAGCCACGGATTATGGTATCATCAATAGTAATCAAGAACACAAGAAAGGTGAGTGATTGGGTGGCATCTTGGAAACATACCAGCAAGACAGATAAGCACAAAGAAACCCAGACCAATAAACGGTCTAAAAAATATACGCCCCAACCTAGAGACACCTTCGTTGATATCATTATCTTTCTACTGATAATCGCCGTCATTTCAGGACTTGTCTTCTTCTATTGGGCCATGAAATTATAAACGTTAGATAAGGAAAAGGCGGAGTGATCCGGCTTTTTTCTATTTGAAGAAAGAGATTTCTGCACTTGTATATTTTTTACTCTAAAAAGTCAAAAAGTTATAACCAGAAGGGGCTGTGCGTCCATTTATGAGAAAGAATGGAAAGCAAAAATGGCTGAACTTTTCATTTCCCAAAAAAAGTGAAAGTTCAGCCCGCTGTGTGACGCAATTTTTCTCATTATTGAAACCAAAGCATCCCGAACTTTCCAATTACTGGTTATTTTAGATTGCATATATACAATCCCAACAACCTAGGTGGAAAATTTTATGCTAGCGTGACCTTCATCCGAATAAGGTCTTAAAAATATCAAATGGTATAAATTAACCATATTGTGACAAAGTAAACAAGAATTAACACTGTAAAATAGACGATTAATGAACATATAAGCAAAGGATATATATATTATGTGAAAATATGCACTTGTATTTCATCTAGAAAGCGATTACAATTGAAATAACCTCACCGATGAGCATCCGATTGCTGTGGGGTTTTCAAAAAATAGGGTGCGTTCCTAGTGCGATGAACCAGTATTGCCCGGCAATACTGGTTCATGTGCTTTTTGTCCTGCCTCCTAAGCGTGCACTTAGGGGGTTTGTTTGTGTCTAAAAATAATCATATTACAAGGGAATTCATCTTTTTCATGCTAGAATGGAGGCGTAAAAGACCAAGCTAGTTGAAGAAGGAGTGGCGCCAATGTTTGAACAATTCGCTTTCTATTTTCCCGCAAAAGATGTCGACAAACAGATTCACCTGTATTTACCCGACAACTATGAAGAAAGTAAGGAACACTTTCCAGTAGTCTATATGTACGACGGTCACAATTTATTCTTCGATGAAGATGCTACATACGGCACTTCTTGGGGGTTACTCGATTTTATGGATTCCTATGACAAGCAGGTCATCATCGTTGGAATTGAATGCTCACACGAAGAGGGTGAACGTATTCGCGAATACTGCCCGTATCCAGTTGATACCCAATACTTCGGTCACGTAGCCGGCTATGGTGATGTCTATATGGATTGGTTGGTCAATGAACTCAAACCCTTCATCGACGATAACTATCCAACCATTCCCGACCGCGAAGCAACTGCGATTGCTGGTTCATCGATGGGTGGCTTGATGGCATTCTACTCTGTCATCGCCCATAACGACGTCTTCTCCAAAGCTGGCGCCCTATCACCAGCCTTCGGATTCGCAGTGCCTGAACTGGAAGCCGAAATAGCGCAACACGAAATTGATCCAGACACCCGCGTCTTCTTCTCGTATGGTGACGAAGAAGTCAACTTCGAACGATTGAAACCAACAGCTACATTCAACGACGCCATCATCGAAGCCGGTGGCGAAACCCATGTCCACATCGAAGAAGGCGGAGACCACTCCGAAGCCACCTGGCGTAAGCAAAACCGCTTATATATGGACTTCTTGTGGAAATAATATAGATAATGTAAAAAGGCAGAGACGTGTTAATCTCTGCCTTATTTGTTCTTGTGTGTAAATTTTATTTTTCTAAAGCCGTCACGTAGGCGTCAACCGCTATTAAAGCGTCGGCAACATCATCAGGTGTCACTTTGAATGGTAATGCATGAATGGTTTCACCTTCGATGGTTGCTTGTTTCCCAACTTTTAAGAGAGATTCTCGGTCATTGGCGTCCAAGTGGAGTTCAGCTAATGTTGTAGGTAAGTCTAATTTTTGATATAGGGCAATATAAGCATCAATTTCTTCAAGGGGACGATTTTCCAAGAAGAGCTGTGTTAGTGTACCGTAAGTAACTTTCTCACCATGGGTTAAATGGTGAATGTCACCATCAAGGGCGGTGAAGCCGTTGTGGATGGCATGTGCCGCCGCAAGACCACCAGATTCAAAACCAAGACCACTTAATAAAGTGTTGGCTTCAATCACGTTTTCAACTGCAGGTGTTAATACTTTTGCTTGAACAGCACGGTAAGCTTTTAAGCCATCAGCGAATAGCACTTCACGACATTTGTCGCCGATCGCTTGGGCTGCGAGCGTTGTTTTCCCACCAGCCATGGTATTTGAATTACTGATGACATTGGGACGGATTTCAACCGCAGTTGCTAAGGCATCCGCGATACCTGAAGCAAATAAACGTGCGGGTGAGTTGGCAATGACGTAGGTATCTAGTAAAACGAGATCAGGATTCTTTTTATAGAAACGGTATTGTTCAAATACACCGGCTTCTGAGTAAATGACAGATAGGGCAGAGGTTGGGGCATCGGTAGACGCAGTCGTTGGTAAGACTGCAATCGGCGTACCCAATTCATCCGCAATCGCCTTACCAGCATCGATTGCTTTCCCACCACCAAGGGCTAGGACAACATTTACACTGTGTTGACGACCAATTTCAGTGACACGATTGATTTCAATTGTTGAAGCTTCACCATTGAAGGGTTCACGAACCACTTCAATACCAGCATCAGTCAAGACACGAGCCAATTCTTCACCAACAATACCCCATACTACATCATCGGCAAGTAACAGGGCTTTGTCACCTAATTTTTGAATATATTCAACCCCAGTAGGGCTAGTTAAGAGATGTTCACCTTGTACATAACGAGAGGGACTAGCAAAAACTTTTAGCATGATATTTCCTCCTATGTTGTTAAAACATTCACAAATAAACAGATACACATTCAAATTGTTCTTTTCAATTAACTTTCTTACATGTGAATAATATCACAATATAAAGTGAAAGGGAAATGATTTCGTGAAGAATTTGCAATAAATATTTGCATAATAATTCCATACCCTTAAATACACTTGCAATTATCGCGACTGTGGTAGAAGATAAGTTTTACAAATACAGAGATGAGCATCAACATTAGCAACTGATCAAGATGCAAGAGGAGGCAAAACAGAATGACTAGTATGGAGAAAGTAAACGCCTTTCGTGATGCGCGCAATTGGCGCCAATTTCATAATGAAAAAGATTTAGCGCTTTCGATTTCTTTGGAGGCATCTGAATTACTAGAAATCTTCCAATGGAAAACCGCTGAAGAAGGTAAACAAAATATAGACGCTATTAAAGACGAATTAGCCGATGTGTTAATTTATTCCTATATGTTGGCGGATAATCTAGATTTAGATATTGATGAAATTATTGAACGCAAACTCATCAAAAACAATGAAAAATATCCAGTAGAAAAAAGTAGAGACAATAAAGAAAAATATACTGAATTATAATCATTTGCATATGGGTGGAATAAAATCATAGATTTCCGTTCTTATTGTGTACATGCCTTAAAAGTCGTGGCACCGTCAGGATGTGAGAAAAAGCGTTTAACCCTCAACCAGTGGAAGATTTGCGCCTTTGATGAAGTTAGTCATCGCCAGCTAATCTGAAGTGGGCAGAGGGTTGCTTTTTCGAACTCGACTAGAGAGTCAAGGTCTCGATTTCATGCTTTTCCATGGCTAAGGACGTACACCTATAGGTCCTATAATCTTTCAGGAGATTATCAATATAAATATGAATACTTGATTTCAGAGAGGGGCTTGTCCAACCCTCTTTTTTTTATGGGCATGCCTAAAACATTTAAATTAGAAAAAGATGAAAATTTCATGAAAATACAATTGACTTGCCAGGATGACACGAGTAAAATTTTGCATAACCAACAAAAATTGACCAGTCACACAGATTTTCAAAAGAAAGTAGGGATTTTTATGGCAGAAACAAGCATTCAAACAAGTACACTTTACGATTTATGGGCAAGTGACCTAGAAGCCAACTATGAAGAAACAGTAGCAGTTCGACGCTACCTTCACCAACATCCCGAGCCATCTTTTGAAGAAAAAGAAACCGCAGCGTACATTGTCGACAAATTGAAATCATTTGGTATCACGGATATCAGACAAAACGTTGGGAATGGCTACGGTATCGTCGCTAAAATCAAAGGCGGACATCCCGGACCAACGATTGCTTTCCGTGCCGACTTCGATGCCTTACGTATCAAAGAGGAAAATAATATTTCTTACAAATCAGAAAATGACGGTGTGATGCATGCATGTGGCCACGATACGCATACAGCTACCTTGCTAAGTGTGGCAGAAATCCTTGCGCAATCAGCAGCTGACTTACATGGTAATATTGTACTTATCCATCAACACGCGGAAGAAGTGTTGCCTGGTGGCGCTAAGAGTATGGTTGAAGACGGAGCTATTGACGATGTAGACTTTGTCTTTGGGCAACATGTGCAATCACAATTACAAGCAGAAAAAATTGGTTATGCACCAGGGTATGCTATGGCGGCGGCAGATTTCTTCAACATCCAAATCCAAGGTAAGGGGGGCCATGGTGCCCATCCACAAGATACCGTCGATTCAGTAATCATTGCAACGAAAATTGTTGATGCCTTACAAACCTTGGTCAGCCGTGCCATTAACCCATTACATCCAGCGGTAGTGACAGTATCAACTGTTCAAGCCGGGGGTGAAGCCAACAATATCATTGCCGACTCAGCTATGATTCGCGGTACAGTAAGAACTTATCATGAAGAAGCCCGTGGTATCATTGAAGATGAATTAACTATCTTAGCTGAAGGTGTTGCCGCTATGTATCACGGAACAAGTGAAGTGACATATATTCGTGGGTATGACGCTGTATACAATCATCCAGCGGAAACAGACCGTTTCGTGAGTGTAATGAAAGAGAAATTTGGTGAAGATGAAGTAATCCAACTCGAACCAAGTATGGGTGGCGAGGACTTTGGTTACTTTACCAGTGTTCGCCCAGGAACTTTCTTCAATGTCGGCGGCTTTAATCCAGAATATGACGCAACCTTCCCCCATCACCATCCACGCTTTAATGTCGACGAAAAAGCCATGCTTGTAGCCGGAAAAGTCTTCTTAGCAATCGCTGAAGACTACTTAATTCCTAAAGACTAAACAGAAAAATGAAGGCCAGCATATAATTGTGTTGGCTTTTTACTTTCTTAGCGAATTTTTATGCAAAAATAAGAGGTTTTCCTTTCTTTTCATGGCGGATTTTGAGATAATAAACCGCTGTAAACACCATTTTGCAATCAAACAGAAAAGCTCTTGTGGCTTTTTTTATTTTGACCGATTTATAAAAAGAAAAAACAAAAGGGAAAGGAACTTATTGTGGAACAAAAGAAGAATTTTTGGCAAGAATTGCCTCGTCCATATTTTATATTAGCACCGATGGAAGATGTTACTGACACCGTATTCCGTCATGTAATCCAAAAAGCCGCCAAACCAGATGTATACTTTACTGAATTTACCAACTCAGAAAGTTACGTACATCCAAAAGGGCGCGATTCATTAAATACACGTCTACAATTTACACCAGATGAAAAGCCAATCGTGGCACATATTTGGGGAGATAACCCAGCTCATTTTGCAGAAATGGCAAAGGGCATGAACGAAATGGGTTATGCCGGTCTTGATATCAACATGGGTTGTCCAGCACCCAACGTATTCAAACATGGTCGTGGTTCAGGTTTGATTTTACGTCCAGAAGTGGCCGTAGAATTGATTCAAGCTTCTAAAGAAGGCGGCTTACCAGTATCTGTCAAAACACGTTTAGGTCATCAAGACGTGAACGAATATAAAGAATGGTTAACTACGATCTTAAAACAAGATATCGCTAACCTTTCTATTCATCTACGTACTAAGACAGAAATGTCTAAAGCAGACGCACATTGGGAATTGATTCCAGAAATCAAAGCCCTACGTGATGAAATTGCACCAAACACACTATTAACTATCAACGGCGACATTCCAAACCGTCAAGTAGGTCAAGAATTAGTCGACAAATACGGCGTAGATGGTGTCATGATTGGCCGTGGCATTTTCCATAATCCATTTGCCTTTGAAGAAGAACAACGCGAACACTCACCAAAAGAATTACTAGACTTGTTTAGATACCACCTAGATTTATTCGACAAAAACGCCGCAGAAAATGGACGTCCCTACAAGCCATTACGTCGCTTCTTCAAAATCTATATCCGTTCATTCAAGGGTGCCAACGAATTACGTATCGGTTTGATGGAAACAGAATCAACAGACGAAGCACGCGCACTACTAGATGAATTCGAAGCAAAACACTTACATGAAGCTTAATTGAATATGAAGGAAAAAACCGCTATCCAGCGGTTTTTTTATACTTATATCAACAACTCCAACCTAAATTTGCTATAATAAAGGTAATTTACCTAACTTATGTTGTATACCAGCGTAAGTCAAGTTATGGAGGATTAAGTAATTATGGCAGAAGAAAATGCACAAAAGTTATATCAAGCCTTGTGGGCATCAGCAGATATCTTGCGTTCAAAGATGGATGCAAATGAATATAAATCATACTTGTTGGGACTCGTTTTCTACAAATATCTATCAGATACGATGTTAGTGTATTCAACTAAATTATTATCTAATGAATCAGAGAATTTAGAGGAAGCACAATCTATCTATTCAAAAGCCTATCAAGATGCTGAAATTCAAGAAGATTTAAAAGATGCTTTAAAGGATGATATGTCTTATGAAATTAAACCTGAATTAACTTTTCAGGCTTTAATTGAAGAAATTGACAATCATACCTTCCAAAGAGAACATTTGCAACAGGGTCTACGTGATATTGAACAGTCAGATAAAGTATTTGAAGACTTATTTGAAGATTTAGATTTAAATTCTAAAAAATTGGGATCCACACCTCAAAAACAAAATGAAACAATTTCTGCAGTAATGAAGGCATTAGCAGAGCTAAATCTAAATGAATATAATGGGGATGCGCTTGGGGATGCTTATGAGTATCTTATTGGCCAATTTGCCTCAGAATCTGGGAAGAAGGCGGGGGAATTCTACACCCCTAAAGAAGTTTCTCGCTTAATGACCAGAATTGTTATTGCTGGAAAAGAAGATAAAAAAGGATTCACTGTTTACGACCCAACTATGGGATCAGGTTCACTATTATTGAATGTGCCAAAATTTTCAAAAGAACCAACCTCGGTGCGGTATTTTGGTCAAGAATTAAATACCTCAACATATAACCTAGCACGAATGAATATGTTCTTGCATAAAGTGCCAGCAGAAAACCAAACATTGCGCAATGGGGATACTTTAGATGCTGACTGGCCACAAGATGAACCCACAAACTATGATGGTGTGTTGATGAATCCACCTTATTCAGCCAAATGGTCAGCAGAAAAGGGTTTCTTAGATGATCCACGATTTTCACGGTATGGTGTTTTGCCACCCAAATCTAAAGCTGACTTTGCCTTCCTATTACATGGTTATTATCATTTGAAAAATGATGGTGTGATGGCTATCGTATTGCCACACGGTGTATTATTCCGTGGTGCAGCTGAAGGGAAAATCAGAAAAGCATTGTTAGAAAACGGTGCAATTGATACAGTGATTGGCCTTCCAGCGAACATTTTTTTCAATACGTCCATTCCTACTACTGTCATCATTTTGAAGAAAGATAGAACTAGTAGAGATGTATTTTTTATAGATGCCTCAAATGATTTCAAGAAAGAAAAAAATCAAAATGTCATCACTGAAGAACAATTAGAAAAAATCATTGATGCTTATACAGAACGTAAAAATATTGATAAATATGCATACTTGGCTAGTTATGAAGAAATCGAAGAAAATGATTTTAATTTAAATATTCCTCGCTACGTGGACACGTTTGAAGATTTTGATCCCATTGATATCGTTGAAATAAGTAAAGAAATCAAAGACATCGATGCTCAAATTCAAGATGCTGAGGCACAACTATTAGTTATGTTGGATGACCTACAAGTGACTGATGATACAAAAGATATCATTGAAGCAACTAAGGTGGTGTTCGGACATGGCAGATAAGCAAGTGCCAGAGCTACGTTTCAAAGGCTTTACTGAGGATTGGGAACAGCGTAAGTTAGGTGAAATTTCTGAATCATATTCTGGAGGGACGCCAAGTGTTTCAAATCATTCATATTATGGTGGGAGTATTCCTTTCATACGTTCTGCTGAAATAAACTCAAAAAATACTGAACTCTATTTAACAGATGAAGGGTTAAATAATTCTTCAGCAAAGCTTGTGGAAGTGGGAGATATCCTGTATGCATTATATGGTGCTACTAGCGGGGAAGTCGGTATTTCTCAAATAAATGGAGCAATAAATCAAGCCATTTTAGCTATACAACCAAAATGTGAATATGATTCGAATTTCATAATGCAGTGGCTAAGAAGACAAAAAAATTCAATTATTAGTACGTATTTGCAAGGTGGTCAAGGTAATTTGTCAGGTGGAATTGTTAAGGACTTAACCTTATACGCTCCTACTGAATATGAAGAACAGAAAAAAATCGGTACATCCTTCAAACAGATTGACGACGCTATCGCTCTTCATCATCATAAATTAGAGTTATTAAAGCAAGCCAAACAAGGATTTTTACAGCAAATGTTTCCTAAAGAAGGTGAAAAAGTACCTGAATTAAGGTTCGCTAATTTTAGTAAAGAGTGGGAACAGCGTAAGTTAGATGACAATAAAGATGTCCGTGATGGTACCCATGACTCTCCTAAATATCATCAAGAAGGACATCCCTTAGTCACATCAAAAAATCTAAATGATTATGGTTTGGATATGAATGATGTTTCTCTTATTTCTGATGAAGATTTTGAAGCGATTAATAAGCGCTCTAAGGTAGATAACGGAGATATTTTGTTTGGAATGATAGGAACTATTGGAAACCCTGTTATTGTTGATAGAAGCGATTTTGCTATAAAAAATGTCGCTTTAATCAAAGAAGGTGGGAATATTCCAAATAGATTTCTTATTCAATTATTAAAGTCGCCAGTTTTTAAAAAATATATTCGCAGTGAAAATGCTGGGAATACTCAAAAATTTCTCGGATTGAGTAAAATAAGAGAATTTACTTTTTTTACCCCAACTATTGAGGAACAAAAACTAATTGGAACGTTCTTTAAACAACTCGACGACACTATCGCTCTTCATCAAGAAAAACTTATACACCTCGAATCTTTGAAAAAATCCTATTTACAAAAAATGTTTATCTAAAACTTAACTTTATATATAAAATTAACTTCCTAATAATTGTAGAGATGCATGCATCAAATATCATTGGGAGGTTTTTTATGGTACGAAAGAGTAGGTCAAATCAATTGTTTCATGAATATTTTGAGGAATGGATAGAGGTATATAAGGAAGGTGCGATACGAGAGGTTTCATTACAAAAATACTACATAACGCATAAACATTTGAAGAGATTGATTCCTGACTTAAAAATAATTGATCTAACAAGACGCGAGTATCAGCTGTTATTAAATCGATATGCACACACTCATGAAAAGCAAACTACTATGGATTTTCATCATCAAGTAAAGGGAGCGGTTTTAGATGCCGTTGACGAAGGATTAATTCCTGTAAATCCTACTAGAAAAATTATTATTAAGGGAATTAAACCTAGAGAGAAAAAACAAAAATTCTTGAATCAATTTGAAGTTCAATTACTGCTTAAAGAATTAAATTTAGAGCCACAACTAAATTGGGATTGGTTTCTATTATTAATTTGCAAGACAGGTATTCGCTATTCAGAAGCACTAGCAATTACACCAGATGATTTTGATTTCTCAAAGCAGATACTGACTATAAATAAAACATGGAACTATAAGAAAACCCACGGAGGATTTGAACCCACGAAGAATGTTTCCTCAAACAGAAAAATTCAATTAGATTGGCAAACCGCCATGCAGTTTTCACAACTTGTAAAGGAACTCGATAATGATTATCCAATATTTATTAAAGGAAGACCATTTAACTCGACAATTAATAATAGACTTAAGGTGATTTGCAGAAACTGTGATATACCTATGATAACGGTTCATAGTCTCAGACACACACATGCTTCATTGTTGTTATACGCAGGTGTATCAATTGCAACAGTTGCCAAGAGATTGGGCCATTCCAATATGAACATTACTCAAAAAACATATCTGCACATTATCAATGAATTAGAAAGTAAAGACAATGATAAAATTATGTCCTATTTAGCCAATTTAATATAATTAAAAACCCGAAATGATTTCAATTTAATCATTCCGGGTTTATTTTATATGAACATCTTTTGGAGGTATGCTTGTTTAAGTACCTCTAAATCCGTCAGTTTTTGTTGATAAAGGGTGATAGTGTCATCAATTTGTTTGAAGAATTGACCAATTGCTTGTTGTTCTTTACTAGATGGGCAACTAATTGGCATTTCTACAAAAATAGAATCTTTTATTGCAAATCTATCGGATCTAGCTCCAGAATCTCCATTTAATTTCATGAACTTATGCCAATTTGTTGAGTCAAAATATTTTTCCAAAAAATTTTTATTGATTTCTTTTGTGGTAAATACATAATAAAGTGGAGACATTATACCAGTTCTACCTAAATTATTACGTTTTATAGGTCCAACAGGTGCGTAATTTGAGATCCTTGGATTATAAACAAAATCATCAGGTTTAACTATATAATAGCTATCAATATTTTTTTTGTTTGATATTTCTTTATCAAAA
Source organism: Aerococcus agrisoli (assembly GCF_003797145.1). Lineage (GTDB taxonomy): Bacteria > Bacillota > Bacilli > Lactobacillales > Aerococcaceae > Aerococcus > Aerococcus agrisoli. The sequence continues at coordinate 50,868 of NZ_RKMG01000011.1, forward strand.
AAATCGGTCTGAGAAATTATTCCAAATTCTGCAGAGTTTGTCAGGGTTTCAGTAAATTCTATTTCCTTATTTTTGTTTGTAACTTTCTCTGAAATTTCTTTTAACTTACGCTGTTCCCATGCTTCACTAAAGTTAGCGAACCTTAATTCGGGTACGTTTTCACCTTCTTTAGGAAACATTTGCTGTAAAAATCCTTGTTTTGCTTGCTTTAATAACTCTAATTTATGATGATGAAGGGTGATAGTGTCATCAATTTTTTTAAGAAATGTACCAATTTTTTCTTGTTCATCAATAGATGGAAAATTACCTTCATATTTTAAGATATTTGTGACACTAATTCCAAATACTTTCATTCCCGTCCCTGTTTTATATCCATATTTTCGAAATGTACTAGATTTAAATAAATAATATAAATATAGTCCATTAACAGTAATAGGTCTTAAAGCGATAGTATGTAACCCCGATACTAATTTAAATGTAGGTTCTTCATAGATTACAGCAGGAGTAGCAATACCTTGATAATCTTCTGAAGCATCAGCTAAAACAATATCTCCTTTTCGCAATAGTTCAAAATCACCTTCGTTAATGTCAGGTAAGAGACTATTATTTGTTACAATATCTGCAACTTTAGTATGGATATCTCCATAGTGAATATACTTGAAACCGGTGAATGTATCCGATTCTATTTCTCTTGACAAAGAATAGGATTTAACCCTCTTGGTCACATCGGCTAACTTACACAGTTCCCACCCGTTTTAACTTATATTACATAAAGGTACTTTGTCTGCTTTTTCTATTTGAAATATGCTATATTACAGATAAGTAAAATTATGTGATGGAGAGCGATTGTATGAGAAGTATGATTAGTGAGAAGGAAATGGAAGATTCTCTGATTAAACAATTGGAATTTGGAGAATCACAATGGAAGTATCGCAACGATTTGACGGATGAGGAAGCGTTATGGGCAAATTTTCGAAAAATTTTGCATACAAATAATAATGCGAAGTTATCTGAACATCCGCTAACTGATCTGGAGTTCGAGCAAGTGAAAAACCAACTGAAGTTCACTTCTTTTTATAATGCAGCAGTATGGTTACGTGGTGAAAATGGTGTAGCAAAGGTCATCGTTCAACGTGAAGATGCTAAGTTGGGTACGATTTTATTAGAAGTGTTTCGACGTGAAGATATTGCGGGGGGGACTTCTGTTTATGAGGTGATTAACCAATATCGAGTAGATCGAGTGGATGCGTTAGACCACGACCGACGTTTTGACGTTACCTTATTAATTAATGGTTTACCTATGATTCAAATTGAATTAAAAAATCGTTCTGAAGGATATATGGCTGCCTTTGAACAAATTAAAAAATATGAAGAAGAAGGAAAATATCGCGGTATTTTCTCTACTTTACAAATGTTTGTGGTAACAAATGGTGTAGATACTAAATATATTGCAGCGGCGGATGCCCAACATTTAAATAAAGAATTCCTTACTTCTTGGGTGGATACAAAGAATGATCGTGTAGATAATTACCTTGATTTTTCTAAAGCTGTTTTGTCAATTCCCCAAGCTCACAAGATGGTAACGGAGTTTTCAGTGTTAGACAGTGAAAAACATGCCATTATATTATTACGTCCATATCAAATTCATGCTATTCAAGCTGCGGAACGAGCGGTTGGTCAACAACAATCAGGTTATATTTGGCATACAACCGGTTCGGGTAAGACGTTGACTTCTTATAAAGTAGCACGCAACTTATTGCGTAAGAGTTCTAAATTGGACAAGACTATTTTTGTGGTAGACCGGAGGGATTTGGACCAACAAACCTCTACAGCCTTTCAATCATACGCAGAACATGATTTAATTGCGACTGACAAGACAGAAAATGTGAGCGATTTAGTTAAAAAATTATTATCAAATGAACGAACTTTAATTGTAACCACCATACAAAAATTGAATCATGTGATGAAACGCTATGGTAACAAGGAAGATAATCGAAATGCAAAGAAACTTCGTGACTTAAACATCGGTTTTGTGGTTGATGAATGTCATCGAGCAGTATCACCTGAAAAACAACAAGAGATTATCCACTTTTTCCCTAAGTCGCTATGGTATGGATTTACGGGCACACCAATTTTTAAAGAAAATGCCCGTAATGAAAAGGGAGATTTGGCTCGGACAACTGAAGAACAATATGGACCTCGTTTACATGAATATACGGTTAAGGAAGCTATTCATGATAAGGCCGTTTTAGGTTTTCAGGTTGAGTATATGGATACAATTGACGAGGACTCACTTTCAGACTATTTGCATATGCAAGGAATTGATGAAGTTTCTCTAACAGATTTAAATAAGGAGAAATACATTCCTAAAGAAGCATATGAAGATGATGCCCACAAGTTACAAGTGATTGATAAAATCATCAATCATTCACGAAATAAATTTGGCTTAAATCGTGGTGCTGGGAAAACGTATAGTGCTATTTTGACAACAAAATCTATTCCTGATGCACAGCGGTATTATGAATTATTCCAAGCAGTCATCCGCGGTGAATCAAGTGTTAAAATTTCTGAAAAAGTGAAACGAAGCGTTTCTGATTTTCCAAAAGTGACAGTAACTTACTCGCTACAAGAAACTGAAGAAACGACGATTGAACGCCAAGATCAATTTAAACAAGTAATTGCGGACTATAACGAAACGTTTAACACGAATTTTGACTTAGGACAAATTCAAGCCTATAACAACGATGTTAACAACCGTCTTGCACGTAAAAAATCTTTATATGCTAGCCGGAGTGAACAAATAGATATTGTCATTGTTGTAGATCGACTATTAACCGGTTTTGACTCACCTGCAACAGCGATTTTGTTCATCGATCGACCACCTATGACACCGCAAGGTCTTATTCAAGCCTTCTCTCGTACTAACCGTATCTATGATAGAGAGAAACAGTATGGTCAAATTATGATATTTGAATATCCCAACCGCTTTAAAACAGCTGTTGAAGAGGCTTTTATACTTTATTCGAATGGTGGAGAAAATGCTATTCAAGCACCCACTTGGGCAGAAAGTTACGACCGATTTGTTGAAGCACATGAAAAGTTAGTATCTGTATCTTCAATACCTAGCGATATCAGTATGGATGATGACACTGAAAAATTACAGCTATTTGTAAAAAGTTATCAAGCCTTCGATAAGGCCTACAGTGCAATCAGTGTGTATTCAGACTATGATGAGGATGTCATCAATCAACAGTTCCATTTGGATCCTAAGTTAATTGAAGAATATCGTGGTAAGTATGAGAATGCTTTAAGGGAAATTAAGGTCCGTGTTGATCGTATTAGTCCTCTTATACCAATTGATTTTGATTATCAATTATCTGAAGTAGGTAAACAACAAATTGACTATGAGTATCTTGTCTTATTAATGCAATCAGTCTTGAAAGATAACAATATTAATCAAGATGCCAAACGCCTACATGATATTGAGGTCTACCTAGCTAAATTCAAGGATACAAATCCTAAACTCGGGGCTATTATTGATGAAGTATGGCGTGAATTATTGCATGGCCAAGAGGATGTCGAAGATTTGGATGTTGCTTACCGGATAAGAAAACGTGTAGATCAGCGTAAAAATAAAATTACTAATAATATAGCAGCTGAAAACTATTTCGATCTAAAAGATTTTAAATATGTAGTTGAAAACTATAATCCAGATAAAGAGGATGGTAATCAAATCGGGGAAAATGATTTGAAGGCTAGTATGGATAAAGATCGCTATATCGAAGATCACAAAGATGAGGGCATTAGCCGTTTGAACTTCTGGAAACGTGTAAAAGCCCAATACAGAGAAGAAATAGAAGAGGAAATTTTACCATTGGATCGTATAAACTAGGAAGAATTTATGGATACCATAAGCAAGGAAGAGTTTAAAAACAGATCTATCAAATATTGATAAAAGTTTCAAATAATATTTGGAGGTGACAAATGACTAGAGGGATAATTTATGTAATGAAAACTACTGTACCAGGATTGATAAAGATTGGAAAAACAGGGTTAGATAATTACGAGACGCGGATGTACTATTTAGAACGCAATGGTTACTTTAACGTAACTGCCTTAAAGAGAAAATTTGCGATAGAAGTGGAAGATTATGATGATAAAGAAAAGCTTATTGATGAAATATTCAGTAAGAGTAGAGTTTACAATAGTGAATTGTATGCATTAGATGTAGATTTGGTCGTACAATTACTATCATCATTTGAAGGTACACAAGTATATCCAAAAGAAAAATCTAAAGATACTATATTTGATGAAGCAACTCAGGAACGGGAAATCAATGCTGATAAAGGGCTTCTACCGGATGGGGAATATTACTATAGTAGACAGGTAAAACCTTTTGGAAAAACAAACGGTATAGCAGCCAAAGTAGAAGATGGCGTATTTAGGGTTCTTAAGGGAAGCATTTGTGCACCTACTCTGCCAGGGTTAGTTCCTGAAATTAGAAAAAATGCACCTATAGTAGATAATATTCTACAGGAGGATGTTATTTGTACATCCCCATCAGGTGCAGGCTGGATAGTCGCTGGTAGACCAAGTAGTGGGTGGATGGAATGGAAGACCAAAGACGGTAAGCCAATTGATATTTTTCGAAAAAATAACTTATAGAACTAATAAAATATTCGAATGATTCAAGTAAATAAATCAAAAAAGGCGGTAGATTCCAATTGGAATCTACCGCCTTTTGACTTGATATTAAACTAAAATCACATATTTTTCGGCTCTCTTACAAGTAGTGTTGGTGAATAATTCCAAACAATTTAATTTTCATCAATTCTATTTGTTATAAATCCTTATTTTGTTGAGGATATATTTATGGGAATTTAATCCTGAGAGAAGTAAATTTGATAATTTATGTTTATTTTTGTTTATTAATGTTGACATATGTTGTGTAAGCGCTATAATATAAGTAAATAAAAAATCTGGAGGAGGTTATATAGTGTCACACACAGATACGTCTTTAATTAATTTCGAAAATGTTTATATTTCTCAAGCTGAGACTAGTGAACAGGTACTGATTGAAATTGGTCAGCAGCTGGAACAGAAAGGCTTAGTAAAAGAAGCTTTCATCGATAATATTCTTGAAAGAGAGCGGAATTATCCAACGGGATTGGATTTACAAGTTGTGAACCCTAAATATGGGAATATTGCTGTACCACATACTGAGGGTGAATTTGTAAATACCACTCAAATAATTCCTGTGAAACTACTTCAACCTGTGTCATTTAACAATATGATTCAACCAAAAATGTCTTTAGAAGTATCTATATTATTTATGATTTTAAACAATGATCCCGAGGAACAATCGCAAATTTTAGCACAGATTATGGATTTTATTAATAACTTAGATGAAGATGAAGCAATTAAAATGTTTGAATCAACAACTAAAGAATTATTCTATCAAATAATTGAAGGTAAATTATAAGAAAAATTAAGGGGGAAAATATTATGACAAAGATTTTAGCGGCATGTGGTGCAGGTGTAAACTCAAGTCATCAAATTAAACATGCAATTGAAGAAGAAATGAAAAAACGTGGTTATAATGTTACTTGTGATGCTGTTATGATTAAAGATATTACCGAAGATATGTTGAAGAAGTATGATATTTTTGCTGAAATTGCTGAAACAGATTTCTCGTTCGATGTAACTATTCCAGTAGTGAATGCCGGACCAATTTTATATCGAATTCCAGCTATGGCAAAACCTGTATATGACGAAATTGAATCAATTATTAAGTAATTGAATAGGGGTAGGGGGAAAATATTATGGAGTTTATCATCAAATTGGCAAATACGGTTCTGCAACCGCTAATTGATATGGGAGCAGCGCCTTTGATGACTATCATCTTAACTTTGATTGCACTTCTATTTAGGGTAAAATTTTCAAAGGCTTTAGAGGGTGGAATTAAATTAGGTATCGCTTTAACCGGTGTAGGGGCCATAATGAATATCTTAACCGGTGCTTTTTCTAATGCGTTAGGAGAGTTCGTTGCAAATACTGGTTTAAATTTAAATGTAACCGATGTTGGTTGGGCGCCATTAGCAACCATTACTTGGGGTTCACCATATACGTTATACTTTATGTTCGTTATATTAATTATAAATGCTGTAATGTTAGTAATGAACAAAACTAACACGCTAGATGTAGATATTTTTGATGTATGGCATTTGTCAATTGTGGGATTATTCGCCATGTATATGGGGGCTAACCTAATTGTGACTACTTTATTAGTTGTCTTTATTGGTGTATTAAAAATTATTAACTCTGATTTAATGAAACCAACGTTTAATGATTTATTACATGCTCCAGATGATAATCCAATGACTACAACACATATGAACTATATGATGAATCCTATCATCATGCTATTAGATAAAGTGTACGATAAGTTATTCTCTTGGTTGGACAAATACGATTTTGATGCAGCGAAATTAAATAATAAAATCGGTTTCTGGGGATCTAAATTTGCTATAGGGATTTACCTAGGTATTTTTGTAGGGTTATTAGCAGGAATTAGTGTTAAGGAAATGATTACTTTAGGATTTACGGCTGGGGTATGTTTGGAATTGTTCTCAGTTATTGGTCAATGGTTTATCGCAGCGGTAGAACCATTATCTCAAGGGGTAACTGATTTTACAAGTAGCCGTTTTTCAGATAGAACATTTAATATTGGTCTTGACTGGCCGTTTATTGCTGGTCGTGCAGAAATGTGGGCAGTAGCCAATGTACTAGCACCAATCATGCTGTTAGAAGCTTTAATCTTGCCAAAAAATGGTATTCTACCATTAGGTGGGATTATTGCTATGGGGTTAACACCAGCGTTACTAGTTGTAACAAGAGGTAAAATTATTCGAATGATTGTTATTGGTACAGTTTTACTTCCAACATTCTTATATTCAGGAACACTAATTGCACCGTTTGTTACTGAAACAGCAAAAAAAGTAGGAGCTTTCCCAGCAGACATTGCATCTAATGCCTTAATTTCCCACTCAACATTAGAAGGGCCAATTGAAAAATTTCTTGCTTACTTTGTAGGTAGAGCTTCTCAAGGTGATTTAGAAATGATTCTTTACGCAGTAATTGCTTTGGCATTATATTTAGCATTATTCATTTGGTATGCTAAAGAAATGAAAAAACGTAATGCAGAATACGCTGCAAAAAAAGCTAAATAAAATAAATTACCTCAATTTACTATTACAGATAAAATGTAGAGGCCCCCAAAAGTT
>NZ_RKMG01000100.1 GCF_003797145.1 Aerococcus agrisoli
ACGAGTGCCTTACTAAGTTGATGATTTACATCAGCCATCCAACGGTTCTCTCGTTTTTCGATTTTTTTGAGTCTTTTTTTACTTGATTTTGTATTTTTAGATTGAAGTTCTGAACGCAATGATTTAAAATGACGACGTTTTTTTATCACATCTTGACCACTAACAAATAACGTCTGACCTTTTTCATCATACGCTGTAATAAGTTGTCTAAGACCTCTATCAATACCGACAACATGTTTCATTTGATTTGCATCGACAGATTCAATATCTTTAGATGCGCTGATATATAAATACCATTTACCTTTACGTTCTAATAATTCAGCTTCACCCAATTTATAGTCACTAAATTTTTGTAAATAATCTAAATTAGACTGATCGCAGGGTACTTTTATACGACCTTGTTGTGTTGCAATCGAATATTCACCTGTTT
>NZ_RKMG01000101.1 GCF_003797145.1 Aerococcus agrisoli
TTTAATTTATCTAGCGTTTCATAAACTAAACTCATTTTTAAGCTAGTTGAGAAGTGATGTGCAACAATCTCGCCGGTAGCACCATCCTTAACAGCTGAAAGATAGGCCCATTGTCCACTTCCATACGGAAGATAAGTGATATCTGTGAGAAATACTTTGTACGGGATACCTTGATCAAACTGACGATTGACAAGGTTTTTCTTGGTAGCATTTTCTTGGGTTGCCTTCATCATTTTACGGTATGGTTTCGCCGCTCGTATTGATGATATGATGTTATTCTTACGCAAAATTCTTCTGATTTTTTTATGATTCATTACTATATCGTATTCAGCTTCTAACGCCATTTTTATTTCATCAATCCCACACTTGTGCTTATCCAGAAAAATTCTATATAACAATTGGAAATCTTCCCAATCATTTCGATCACGC
>NZ_RKMG01000102.1 GCF_003797145.1 Aerococcus agrisoli
AAATTGTAAAACATTATCTGGGGAACTATGGTGGCTACCTAGCGGTAGCAAAGAAATATAATATACAAGAATCTATTGTAAGAAGATGGGTTAATAGCTATCAACAATTTGGAATCGAAGGACTGAAACGTAGTAAGAATCAAACTCATTACTCTGTTTATTTTAAGCTTAGTGCTGTAAAATTGTATGAAACAACAGAGATGAGTTATCGAGAAGTAGCCAATTCATTAGGGATGAATAACCCTAGTTTAATTTGTAATTGGCGCACTACTATCCTCAAGAAAGGCGTCGATGGCTTATCAGAACAGAGAGGTAGGCCACCGAAAATGGGTAAACGGAAGAAAGCTGATAAGAAAATATTTCAGGATCCAAAGAA
>NZ_RKMG01000103.1 GCF_003797145.1 Aerococcus agrisoli
TAATTACAGATTGTGCCATTTGGGACTGTAAATCAAAATCAGAACGTAAGATACGATATAAAGCATCATGTAAAATACGTTGATTGAGTTCAAAATCATTATCAAATACATATTGTGATACATAATTACACGCCTTTGTAAAAACATGTTGCACTTCACGAAATAAAACAATCTGTTCAGATGTAGGATATATTTGTAATTTGATTGTCTTTGTCATCATTTTAAATCACCACCTTTCACTAATTATATAATATAATAATATCTAGTGAAAGTCTAATAATATAAAACGAAAGAAAGTAAAAACTATCGCAAATCGACAATTCATCCCACGAATAAATTCGAGGGTTTCCTTGTCTGCGATAGTCTAATGAA
>NZ_RKMG01000104.1 GCF_003797145.1 Aerococcus agrisoli
CTTAACCGCTTGACCAACGGGCCTTATCTGGTTTAACGGAGAGTAAGGGATTCGAACCCTTGAAACAGTTTCCTGTTTACACGATTTCCAATCGTGCTCCTTCGGCCTCTCGGACAACTCTCCTTCAGGCAAGGTACTCTACCAACTCCGCAAGTAGGACTCGAACCTACGACATCTTGATTAACAGTCAAGCGCTACTACCAACTGAGCTATTGCGGAATATTTATATTGCATGGCAACGTCCTAGTCTCACAGGGGGAAACCCCCAACTACATTCGGCGCTAAGAAGCTTAACTTCTGTGTTCGAGATGGGAACAGGTGTGACCTTCTTGCCATCATTA
>NZ_RKMG01000105.1 GCF_003797145.1 Aerococcus agrisoli
CCAATGGAAAATTTCTTTAGTATACTCAAACAAGAAATGTATTATGGTCAAACTTATCATAGTTTTGAAGAATTGGCTGAATCAATTACCAACTATATTAACTATTATAATGAAGAACGAATTAAAGAGAAACTAGGATGGCTAAGCCCCGTCCAGTATCGCAGCCAATATACTAATTCCATTGTCTTTTCATAGTTTCACATAAAGTTTCAATCTATCAAGAGTCGCTCCGCTACTACTCTTGACAGATTGAAATTTATGAGAAGTATTGTCGACAACAGGAATTAAGCCAAATTGCATGTATTAAAAAAGAGC
>NZ_RKMG01000106.1 GCF_003797145.1 Aerococcus agrisoli
TCTACTTTAGAGGGAGCATATCAGTTGACGCAATCCCTTTTTATATATTCATTGTACGGAAACCAGGTTAACTTTTTCAATACATAAGATAAATAATTAGATTTCCCTCTTAAAACGGGAAAAATACTAAATTATGTTGTCTGTATGGTAACTCGGTATTTATATATTATGATACAAACTACCTGAATAATTCATAGTTTTTCAAAAACGCTTCAAAAACCTTGTTATAACAGTCTATTTTGTTTCGTTTATTCGCACCCTTTGGGTGTACAAAAAGAACCCCAATCTGCTATGGTTAAAGTGACTAA
>NZ_RKMG01000107.1 GCF_003797145.1 Aerococcus agrisoli
TGACGGTGAGGATGGACATGATGTAGTTGTCGTGGGATGGCGTCTCCTCTGTTGCCACCACCTTCACTTTGTACACATAGTCCACCCCTGGCTTGCAGGCAAGGTCGATGCGCTCATTGACTGTGATGGGATTGTCCTTCTTCACCCGTATGAAGCAGTTTTCTTCAGCGCAGCGACACACTTCCCCATGGCAGATCTTCCTCAGCTGCCCACCAGCCTT
>NZ_RKMG01000012.1 GCF_003797145.1 Aerococcus agrisoli
AAATTGTAAATTCGTCATACAAATATAAAATTTTAAAAAACAATACGGAGTGTCTTGCTCATGATTGTTTCCAATTGTACAATACATACAATTGATAAAATGATCGATTGGCTCATGAAAACATAAATGAATAGCCTTTCAAAATTAAACTTCAAATTAGGAGCATGAACCAATGTCGAAACAAATAAATGATACAACACAAACCATCAAAAAATCTGATCGTCGTGCGTTAATTGGTGCAGCCTTCATTATGGGTACCTCAGCAATTGGACCTGGCTTTCTTACCCAAACTGCTACCTTCACTGAACAACTAGGAGCGAATTTTGGTTTTGTTATTTTAGTTGCCACAATCATCTGCCTTATCGTGCAGTTAAACGTTTGGCGCGTCATTTCCGTCAGTGGTTTGCGCGGACAAGATATTGCCAACAAAGTAAAACCTGGTTTAGGTAATTTTATTGCCATCCTTATCGTTTTAGGAGGTATTGCATTTAACACAGGTAATATTGGTGGTGCTGCATTAGGTTTGAATGTACTTTTTGGCATCGATACGAAAATTTCATCTCTTATTGGCACCCTCCTTGTTTTAGCTTTCTTTTTCAGAAAAGACATAGCCAACATGTTGGATAAACTTTCTACCCTTGTAGCAGGTGTCATGATTATTTTAATGGCTTACGTTGTTTTCCGTTCTCAGCCCCCTGTATTAGATGCGATTCTCAGTACATTTGTACCAACAAAATTTGATGTTTCAGCAATTTTAACTATTGTCGGAGGAACTGTTGGGGGATACATCACCTTCTCTGGTGGCCATCGCTTATTAGACGCCCATGTCACAGGAACAAACGCTGTTAATCAAGTCGATCATTCTGCTAGTTCAGGTATCGGTGTATCGACAGTGATGCGCATTCTTTTATTCTTAGCTAGTCTTGGTGTCGTATCTCAAGGTGTTCATCTAGATCCAAATAACCCAGCAGCTACTGTATTTCAATCCTCTGTTGGTCAATTTGGCTATATTGCTTTCGGCATTCTAATGTTTACCTCTGGACTTAATGCCATCACAGGATGTTCTTATACATCAATTTCCTTCATCAAAACGCTCATTCCATGGGTTAATAAAAATGAACGTTGGTCAATTATTATTCTTGTCCTAATTGCTGAATTAATTTTCTTACTAGTTGGTCAACCCGCCCAAGTCCTAGTAATTGTAGGTGCCCTTAACGGCATGATTTTACCATTAACACTCGGTTCAATGCTAATTGCCTCTCGTCGAATCAATATTGTTGGTGACTATAAACATTCAAAATTACTCACCATATCAGGTTGGATTGTTGTTGTATTAACTGCATTTATGGCTGTTCGTACATTCATTACCTTATTCGTCTAACTTCAAAACTAAACGGTCTAACAATTTAAAATACGCGCTAACCTACTAATAAAAAAGATAACCCTCTGAGAAACTTGTGAGCAGAATTAGTATAAACATACTAATTCGTTACGCAGCTCTTCTCTTTGGGTTATCTTTTTATTCTGGAATTCTCATGCTTTATTTGTAGGTCCATATATGATACGTGTAACTAACTTATCACTCAAATACGCGGTAATAAATGAAAAAGGTACCAAAAAGCCCGTATTTAAATTTGGTAAAAAGACTAGAAAAATAGCAGTAAACCCCAGAAACAACACGGCCATCGAAAGGATATACAATACATCTTTATTCATCAACATTCTCCTATACAGAAAACGGTTACAGTAAATTTTAATGTAATTGTACGCTTTCTATTTTTATTTGCAAATATTAGTGCACAAAAGGGTGCACACTTTGACCTAATAGCCTCACAAAAAAGCCCCAAAAGATTGATAATTCAACCTTTTGGGGCTTTTACTTTTTTAAAATATGGACCGACAGGGGCTCGAACCCTGGACCCACGGATTAAGAGTCCGTTGCTCTACCAACTGAGCTATCGATCCATCAAATGTGCTTCACACATGTAACATTACTATTCTACACCCAGAAAATAGTAAATTCAAGGGTTTTAACTTTAAAAAATGATAAATACCAAAATGAACATTGCACAAAAAACAAAAAGGACCCCTTTCAGGATCCTTATCAATGCCAGAATAAACTATTAAAATTAGCTATTCCAGATATCTTCTAAAATATTTGTTTGTGTACGGTCTGGACCAACAGAGAATGTTGCAATGTTAACGCCAACTAATTCTCCAACACGTTCTACGTAACGACGTGCATTATCAGGTAATTCTTCTAATGTTTTCGCAGAAGTAATATCTTCAGACCAACCTGGTAATTCTTCATAAACAGGTTTACATTCAGCCAATTGGTTCAAGCTAGCTGGGTAGTAATCAATACGTGTACCATCAGCTTTTTCGTAAGCCACACAGATTTTCACTGTTTCAAGGCCTGATAAAACATCAATTGAGTTCAATGATAAATCAGTTAAACCTGAAATACGTTTTGAGTGACGCATTACTACAGAGTCAAACCAACCAACACGGCGTGGACGACCAGTAGTCGTACCATATTCGCGACCAACTTCACGGATTTGGTTTCCAACTTCATCAAATAATTCAGTTGGGAATGCACCTTCACCTACACGAGAAGTATATGCTTTCGCAACACCAACAACTTTAGAAATTTGTGTTGGACCTACACCAGTACCTACAGTAGCACCACCAGAAACAGGGTTTGAAGATGTAACGAATGGATAAGTACCTTGGTCAATATCTAATAGGTTACCTTGCGCACCTTCGAATAAAACATTTTCACCGCGGTCTAAGTATTCGTTGATGATAACAGAAGTATCCGCAACAAATTCTTTGATTTCTTGACCATAAGCGTAGTATTCTTCTAAAATTTCGTCATAATTTAAGGCTTCGCCACCATAAATTTTTGTAATAACGTCATTTTTGTAAGTCATATTTTCTTTTAACTTAGCTGCGAATGTATCTTTTTCAAGTAAATCACACATACGAATACCGCTACGAGAAGCTTTATCAGTATATGCTGGACCAATACCCTTGATTGTTGTACCAATTTTATCGTCACCTTTTGCTTCTTCTTGCAAACGGTCTAACTCAATATGGTAAGGCAAAATCACGTGAGCACGGTCTGAAATACGTAAACCACTCACATCGATGCCATGGTCTCTCAAGTAATTTAATTCTTTAATCAAAGCCTTAGGATTCACAACCACACCGTTACCAATAACAGATAATTTCTCAGATGAGAAGATACCTGAAGGAATCAAGTGTAAAGCATACTTAGTGCCATCGAATTGAATCGTATGACCTGCATTATCTCCACCTTGATAACGCACAATCACAGATGCATCTTTCGCTAGGAAATCGGTAATTTTACCTTTCCCTTCGTCTCCCCACTGAGTACCTACTACGACTATTCCTGACATATATAATTTTCCTCTCTTTAATTAAACATACCATCATCGGTTCTAAAGCTTACCGATGAAAATTTGTTAAATTCTTTTGTAAAAATAAGTTTCACTGTACCACGCGCACCAGACCGGTTCTTTTCAATAATCACTTCGACAATGTTATCTTCAAGTCTCGGCTCATCACTATCTTCGCTGCCACCTTCACCACGTTCATAATAATCATCACGATAAAGGAAAGCAACAATATCCGCATCCTGTTCAATAGATCCAGACTCACGAATATCAGACAACACAGGGCGTTTATCCTGACGTTGTTCCACACCACGAGATAACTGCGACAAGGCAATTACAGGTACATGTAATTCCTTAGCAATTTTCTTCAACTGACGCGAAATTTCAGACACTTCTTGTTGTCTATTTTCATTTCTTTTACCAGACCCTTCAATCAATTGAAGGTAGTCTATAACGATTAAATCTAGTTGTCCCCGTTCTTTAAGTAAACGTCTACTTTTAGATCTAATTTCGGTAACCCTAATACCTGGCGTATCATCAATATAGATATCCGCTTCTGATAAGGCACCTGACGCAACAATCAAATCAGACCATTCATCATCGGTTAATTGCCCCGTTTTCAAATGCCCCGCATTGATACTACCCTCGGCACAAATCATACGGTTAACCAATGATTCCGCACCCATCTCCAAACTAAAGACAGCTACCACGCCACCTTGCTTTGTCGCTACATTTTGTGCAATATTCAAAGCAAATGCAGTCTTACCAACGGCAGGACGTGCTGCAAGAATAATCAGTTCCTCGGGTTGTAACCCCGCAGTCATATGATCAAGATCTGGGTAACCCGTAGGAATACCTGTAACCTCTTGGCCATTTCTAGACAAATCATCCAGATTTTCCATACTTTCCAACACAACGTCTCGGATATGGATAAACCCATTTCGATTACGATTTTCAGCCACATTTAAAATGGCTTTTTCTGCCTCATCTAGGATAACAGAAACTGACTCTTCCTGCTCATAACTCTCGCGAGAAATTTTATTTGATGCTTGAATTAATTTTCTTAATAGGGATTTTTCTTCCACTATTTTGGCATAATACTCCGCATTCGCAGCAGTCGGTGTATCATTCGCCAATTGGAAAATGTACTCATAACCGCCCACGTTTTCGAGCATATGCATGTTATTTAACTTTTGTTGTACCGTTAATGCATCAATTGCCTCATCGTCCCGGCTTAGTTCTTCCATAGCTTCAAAGATCAACTGATTCGCACGACTATAAAAATCGTCAGCTGATACATACTCAAGCACAGAAATAAACACATCGGAATCAAGTAAGATCGCACCAAGTACAGCTTGCTCGGCTTCAATACTTTGAGGCGGTGTTATGTTATCAAAATTTTCCGCCAAATCAGCACCTCCATTACCTAACCATTATACTAAAAATCTAGCCATAAATGGAATAAATTCAACATCAATTGATAAAAGTCATAGCAACAAAAAAATGAGCTCGGGTAATTAGTCCCAAGCTCCATTTTTTGCTGTCTGAAATGATTATTCTTCTACAATATGAACACGGATAGTTGCTTCTACTTCATGGTGCAATTTCACCGGTACATTTGTAAAACCAAATGAACGGATTGGTTCATCTAAGTCCATTTTACGTTTATCTACTTTAATATCGTATTGTTTTAACAAAGCAGTAGCGATTTGTTTAGATGGTACTGAACCAAATAAACGGCCATCTTCGCCACCTTTAGCTTTAATTGTAACAATTGTTTTTTCATCTTCAATTGTTGCCTTTAATTTTTTAGCTTCTTCAAGTTCTTCTTGTGCTAATTTTTCATTTGCTTTTTCTTGACCACGTAAAGCAGAAACTGCACTAGAAGTAGCTTCCTCAGCTAAACCTTTTTTAATCAAAAAGTTTTGAGCGTAGCCATTTGGCACTTCTTTTACTTGACCTTTTTTACCTTGATTTTTAACATCTGCTAGAAAAATAACCTTCATGATTATTCATCCTCCTCATTCTTTTCAATAATAACTGATTTTAACATGTCTACTGCTTCAGAAACAGTAACATCTGCAATTTGGGTGGCTGCATTTGATAAATGGCCCCCACCACCTAATTCTTCCATTGCTCTTTGAACGTTAATCGTGCCCAAGCTACGAGCTGAAATACCAACCCTGCCATCTTCTCTTAAGTAGACAACAAAGGAAGCATCTACATTACGCATAGATAATAACGTATCTGCTGCCTGAGCAGCCGTTACAGAGTCATATACTTCATCATCTGCACCGTGAGCAATACCTAGATTACCAGATACTAATTCAACGTTTTCAATTAATTGGTTACGTTTCACATAGTCTGATAAATCTTCTTTTAGTAAGTTTTGAATCATATATGAGTCAGCCCCTACAGATTTTAAATAACTTGCTGCATCAAATGTACGAGAACCCGTACGCAATGAGAAGTTACGTGTATCAACGATGATACCAGCTAACATTGCTGTAGCCTCGATACGTTTAATTGGTTCCCCATCTTGATTTTGATACTCAAAGAATTCTGTAATTAACTCACTCGTTGATGATGCATATGGCTCAATATACTCCAGCATAACATTATCTGGGATTTCTTCGCCTTTACGGTGGTGATCAATAATAATAACAGGTCTATTTGAGGTAATCAAATCAGGTGCAATCGTAATAGATGGCTTATGAACGTCTACTAAGAATAATAGCGAATCTGATTCCATTAACGTAGCCGCTTGTTCTGGTGTAATTAAAGAAGCAGCAATGACTTCATCTTTACGTAATTCTGCCAATAAACGTTCCGCATCATCATTAATGCGAGATTCATCAATAATGATATAACACATTTGATTATTCATTTCTGCAATACGACGAATACCTACACTAGCACCGATGGCATCCATATCTGGATAGTCATGTCCCATAACAAATACCGATGATGTATTCTTGATCATCGCTGCAATTGTATTGGCAATTTGACGTGAACGCACATGCGTACGTTTTTCCATAGGATTCGTTTTACCACCATAGTAACGTGCTTTTTGATTCTTCGTACGAATAACTACCTGGTCTCCACCACGACTTAATGCCAAGTCTAAGTTAGATTGCGCTTGATCTGAAATATCATCAACATCAATCACATCTTCTTTTTCTTGATATGCAATACCCATTGAAATCGTTAACGGTGCGTTGGCTTTA
This sequence comes from Aerococcus agrisoli, assembly GCF_003797145.1. Lineage (GTDB taxonomy): Bacteria > Bacillota > Bacilli > Lactobacillales > Aerococcaceae > Aerococcus > Aerococcus agrisoli. The sequence goes on from NZ_RKMG01000012.1 coordinate 6,647, forward strand.
GATGTTTTCTCTCTGATATTATCTACAATGGCAAACTTATTTTCTTCCATTAAAGTTAATTGGCCATACGTAGATACCAATAAGAAATGATCATCATCTAAACGTTTCACATAAGAATCATAGTTCTTAGCCCATTTCGATAAATCACTCGTCATAGAGTTATCAATCGTTGACTTACGTCTATCATTCATTGAAGAAACTGTTTCATCATAGTTATCAATTACGATATGCGCAATTACGATTCGGCTAGCATCAGCATTCTCAGCAATAATGCCATATTTAGTGGAATCAATGAAGTACATTGCATGTTCCTCACGCAAATAAGTCACTTCAAAATATGCATTTTTCCATTCAAATCGTTTAGATTTCAATGTTTTATCATCTTGAAACTCTTGATACAGGTCATTCAATTCCTCATCCAAATCACTAATATCTAAACCAATAATTTCTTTTTGATAGAAGTATTTTTGTAAAAAGGGATTTACCCATTCAATCGTAGTAGCATTCTCATCAAATACAATAATACCAATCGGCATCTTCAATAAAATCTCGCTTTGAACAGACTTTATTTGATTACCTAGACTTAAAATATAAGTATTTAAGGCATGAAGCATTTGGAAAGAAACAAATCCCAATAAACCAATTACTACGATGACGATTATAATAGTAATAATCCCCAACTGTAGATTTCCCATTAAACTCATCCCTGCAATAATGATTAATAAAAGCAAACTAATCACTAATGGCCAGATAATAATTGGTTGTAATAAGAAAGATGGAATTTTTGACTGCCAATTCTCTCTCTTCATAAATATTCTCCTTTAGGTCAATAATTAGACACTTTGACATTACCCATTTTAACACAATCTTTAAAAACTATCAGTTTTATGTATTGATTTAGGGTTATAGAACATATGTTCTTTATGAATTGTTTCACACGGAACAATTTACTCAATTTTAACGACATTTCATAAGAATAGTAACCTATTTTTTCCAAAAATCTCTTCTATTAATGTTTTTTTCAGAATAATGTTTCACGTGAAACATTATTCTTTCTAGTATCTCTATTTTGGGTGCTAATTAGTATTTTAATCCTAATACTTCCCCCTTTCCCTATTTTCTCGCTTCAATTCAACTAAACTCTTCGATCTCTATTATCCAAAACTTTGGTTTAAGTTTCGTAGATCCAATAGTAGAAAAATTACATTACAATACATCTACATTATTCATTCTAAATTCTTACAATTTTTTAGTTCAATAAACCTGTTATCATCCTTCTTCATCCCCCTCACCAGCAAGCAACCAATGGCGTTGATCAGAATTGAAAAATTAATTCTTTCCACTTTTATTTAACAATATAATAAACAACGCTATCTATATTTGATTCACCACCTACACCATCCCATTTCTATGCTATCTATGTATGGTTCGAATCAATCACAGTAATACTTCATATTAACTTACATAATTATTCTTCTAAATAGATCCAAATGTTTCACGTGAAACATTTATCTTTTAAATAAGTTACTAATAATATAAATAGTACTTAATACTTAATACTTCATTCATTAAGTTAACTAACCTGGAGGATACGGATACGGTTATATAAGCAAACCCTTCCCTCATCATAGTTGTCTTGTGGTCTGTGGTGTAATTGGTGAGATTGTTTCTTCATTTATAGTGTCAATGTCCTTACAAGTAAGCAGACAGTCTAGAGCAAACAGTTGGATACAAAATACTGATAATTATATCTTTTTATAACGTTATGAAGGCAACACGCACCAATGAAGCACCACTGTCACTATATTCATGACGATCGATGACATTTTCAAACTTAGCGCAATAACTCTCAAAAAATATTTGAATAAATTTCTACTGGATTTACGCAGTAGTAGCCTTATATACGAGACTTATAAATTCATTATTAACTACTTGAGAACTTGACGATAATATTTTCACAGTGATAAATGACACCTGCTGTTAGACATAGGACTAGCATAAACGTATACAAAATGACATAGATTACATTAAGGCACCACACCAGCTAATAATTACTTTACATTTGATTCTCTGAATTCAAATTGTTTCACGTGAAACAATCAGTATTCTAATCTATCAACCTAATAATGTTTCACATCATCAAGCTAAATTAGTTTATACATAATTACTTACTTATGTATAAACTAACAAAGAACAAAGAGAATGTTTCACGTGAAACATTCTCTTTGTCCTTCAATACCATATTAAAGCTCTATCATGATCAAATCTAGAATAATAGAAAGAATTCCTATCTTCATAGCTCATTTATGAGGATAAAACAAAAAATTCAAAATAACTAGTTAAATAAATGTTTATAATTATTTATCAATCGTTTCCATATCAATTCAATAACACCTGCAACACCACTCACATAAGGACTCGCATACAAAACGACACACAACGCGAGACAGTCAACATAAAAAATATGTCATACAACTTAAATTACTGGAATAAAAATACTTACAGGATCCAATAGGTACATAGAAATACGTTAAAATACAGCAAAAATAAGCGTTTTGACAGTTAGATTACCAAATAATTAATAACAATCATTAATTATCTGTCAAAATCACGATCTCAATGTTTCACGTGAAACATATATAAGCATTTATAGGCCTGTGAGGCGTGGGTTACTGGTACCAATAAGTACTTACTTAAAACTTCAACTAGCCAATGTCATTAAAATCCTCCTGGCAATCATCTCTGCATAGCTATGTATCAATATTCAATACATTTATTCAAAATAAACTTTCATTTTTCATGTTCAATCAACAGCAGAAAGAGATTAAACATAGCAGCATAGCCCACCTATGTATCCAACTAAGTAAGTATTTGTATCAAAATATAAGAATAGGGCTCAGAAAAACTAGAGGTCCAACAGCAATAATAATAGTATCGTTTATTACTCTCTATTACTCCATATGCAAACTAGATACATTCATCCGTTCTTCAGCCTCTCATACATTATTTACACTTTTTTCTTATACTACCTCTTATATGTCTTTTTCTATTTTCTACCATCTTCTTTCTATCTCTTCACTTATTTCACCATTCGTCTAATTTCACACCTTCATCTTTATTCACTTTTTCTCATTTATTTTTCTTATATTTACCAAAAATTCTATCAACTGTACTACAACAATTATTGTATTCACCTGTTACATAAGCTAACATCATTTTTGCTACATCAGCTATTATTTTCCCCAAAATCAAACTTCATTTACTCACCTGAATCAAATTTCCACATGTGTATAAGTTGTTTCAGACAGTTAATTTCGGTCAAACTTGTTCGTATTTGTCCACAAGTCAAAGTAGCGAATATACGGTCTTTATACAAGGTAATGACGACTTACTCACACACTTATCCACAAACGTTTGTTTCCCTGTATTCATCTGATAAAAACCATACATGTTTATTAAAACTACATTAAATGGTAACGGTTACCAATACATACAAATATTAAAAATTTATGAAGAAAATGTAACATTTTTAATTATTTAACTTGAAATATATTTCTGAGTAAGGTAAGGTATTTTAAACACGAACATTAGAATAAGATTAATTATCTCTAATTAAAAATATCTTACATAAGGAAGAGGTGACTATATTGCCTTCTGAGCATCTATTGTCAATCAATCATTTAGAAACAGGTTTTCGTTTCGGTGATGAGTACTTCAATGCTGTTGACGACGTCTCCTTAACTTTAAACAAGAACGAGGTCCTCGCAATTGTTGGAGAGTCTGGATCAGGAAAGAGTACTTTAGCCACTTCCATTGTAGGTTTACATGATAAGGGTAATACTCGTATCTCAGGTGAAATTATCTATAATGGAAAGAATTTGTTAGAAAACACTGAAGCAGAGTTTAATGAACTACGTGGAAACGATATCGGTATGATTTTCCAAGATCCATTAGGGTCCTTGAATCCATTAATGACCGTTCAAGATCAAATCGCTGAAACGTTGCTTTACCATTCAACACTTAATAAGGAAGAACGTTACGCTAGGGTAGAAGAATTGCTAGAACAAGTGCAAATTCCTAATCCTAAACGCGTGATGAAACAATATCCTCATGAATTATCAGGTGGGATGCGCCAAAGGGTAGTGATTGCTATTGCCTTGGCCAATAAACCAGCAATTATTATTGCGGATGAGCCTACAACAGCACTTGATGTAACCGTTCAAGCGCAAATTTTAGACTTAATGACTGATATCCAGGATGAAATTGGTTCAGGAATCCTATTAATTACCCATGATTTAGGGGTAGTTGCACAAACAGCTGATAAAGTAGCTGTGATGTATGCAGGTGAAGTTATCGAAGTTGCAGATGTATTTGAATTATTTAATAATCCGAAACATCCATATACGCGTTCACTTCTAAATTCCGTACCACAAGGATTAGAAAATGAACAAGATGAGCTTCACGTAATTCAGGGAACCGTACCTTCTTTACAAAACCTACCTCGAACAGGGTGTCGTTTTGCAGATCGTATTCCTTGGATTGATGCAAGTGAGCATGAGGAGAATCCTACTTTCCATGAAGTAACACCAAATCATTTCGTGAAATGTACTTGTTGGGAACATTTCCACTTCCCAGAACAAGAAGATGTCGACGAGTTTAAGGATGGTGTTGTCTAATGGGATTTATTGAAGTAAAAGATTTAAAAGTCCATTATCCAATCCGCGGTGGCTTTTTTAACACAATTCAAGACAATGTTTATGCCGTAGATGGTATTAATCTTGAGATTGAGAGCGGTAAGACGTATGGACTAGTTGGTGAGTCGGGTTCTGGTAAGTCAACCATTGGCCGTGCCATTATTGGGTTAGAGAAAATTACATCCGGCCAAGTTTTATATGAGGGAACAGATGTTACAAATAAAGCTCGGAAAAAACATGGCAAATACGGTGAATATAACCGTAACGTGCAAATGATTTTCCAAGATTCTACAATGTCATTGAATCCGAAAAAACGGATTTTAGATGTAATTGCAGAACCAATTAGAAATTATTACAACTATTCTGATAAAGAAATTAAACATCGCGTGATTGAGTTATTAGAAATTGTTGGATTGAATGAAGATACCATTTATAAATATCCACATGAATTTTCAGGTGGTCAGCGACAACGTTTAGGTGTTGCTCGAGCTGTTGCAAGTAATCCCAAGTTAATTATTGCGGATGAACCAACATCGGCCTTAGACTTGTCCGTTCAGGCACAGGTTCTAAACTTTATGAAGCGCATACAAAGTGAATATAACTTGAGTTACCTGTTCATTTCCCATGATTTAGGGGTTGTGGAACATATGGCAGATGAAATTGCCATCATGCATAAGGGTCGTTTTGTGGAACATGGTAGCAAGAAAGAGATTTTTAGAAATCCGCAACATATTTATACAAAACGCTTGCTTGCAGCTATTCCAGAGATGGATCCTGGTAAACGGGTTGAAATTAAACAAAGACGACAAGCAATTGATGCTGAATATCAAAAGACTTCTAATCAATATTATGATGAAAATAATCGTGTATATGATTTAGTACCTTTTGCAGCCAATCATGAAGTCGCTTTAAATCCAAATACGAAAGGGGGCAATTAAAATGTGGAAAACCATTTTAAGACGGGTCATCCTGATGCTCCCACAAATTATGATTTTAAGTATCTTGGTATTTATCGTTGCACGTTTTATGCCTGGAGATCCTTTTACCGGTTTGATTACACCAGAAACTGATCCTTCTACTTTAGAAGCTTTAAGAGAACGCGCAGGGTTGAATGACCCACTGCCAGTTCAATATTTTAATTGGCTAAAAAATGCACTACAAGGGGACTTTGGTATGTCCTATACCTATAAGGTTCCGGTCGCTACTTTAATAGGTGACCGTGCAATTAATACGGTTTTCTTATCATTGATTTCCTTGATATTTACGTATTTAATTGCCTTGCCACTTGGTATCTTAGCTGGTCGCTACGCGAACTCTGCTTTTGATAAAGGGGTAGTACTTTATAACTTCATTTCATATGCAATTCCAACCTTCGTTCTAGCCTTATTAATGGTCTGGTTCTTTGGTTATGAATTGCAGTGGTTCCCTACAAATGGTTCGGTAAGTACTGGTGTTACAGAAGGTACCTTATCCTACTACTGGGACCGCATTTACCATATGCTATTGCCTGCAATTACTTATGCGTTACTTGCGACAACGGGGATTATTCAATACCTACGTAGTGAAGTAATTGACGCAAAACAACAAGATTATGTTAAGACTGCTCGTTCTAAAGGGGTACCAGAAAATATGGTGTACAACCGTCATATTTTCAGAAACTCTATTTTACCAGTCGCTTCAACATTTGGTTATGAAATTACTGGTCTGATTGGTGGTTCTGTCTTCATTGAACAAATCTTTGCTTATCCTGGTATGGGACAATTATTTATTCAATCCATCAACAGTCGTGACTACTCAGTCATTACAGCATTAGTATTATTGTTTGGTATTACAACCATTGTAGGTACACTACTTTCTGACATTATTATGACTATCGTAGATCCTCGTATACGGATTCAGTAGGCAGATGAAGGAAGGAGTGAAAATAAATGGAAAATTTTAAAAAGACAACCGATCAAGAAGCTGTTGCAAATGAAGTAACCAGTACCCCGCCATTAGGCTTCCGGGTAATCTGGCGTGAATTTTTAAAAGATAAAGTGGCTTTATTCAGCCTAATCTTATTGGTATTCATTGTTGCCGGTGTTTTCATCGGTGCATTGGTCTTAGATCAAGATGAAATATTACGCATATCCTTACTAGATTCTTATATGCCACCAGGAGAAGATTACATCCTTGGTACTGATTCCGGTGGTCGCTCAATATTCGGTCAATTGATTATTGGGGCTAGAAACTCCATTGTCATTGGTTTTGCGATTACTGCAATTACAAGTATCGTAGGGATTACAGTCGGCTTAATCGCTGGCTACTACGGTGGTATTGTAGATGACATTTTGATGCGTATTATCGACTTCATTATGTTATTACCTACAACCATGTTAATCATCGTTTTCATTACATTAGTTTCTGACTATAATGTTTGGACTTTTATCTTAGTAATGAGTGCTTTTTATTGGGTAGGTCAAGCACGGTTAATCCGTAGTAAAGCCCTATCTGAAAGTAGACGTGATTACATCAGTGCCTCAAAAACGATGGGGACACCAACAATCAAAATCTTATTTCAGGAAATACTTCCTAATTTAAGTTCCTTAATTATCGTAAATTTAACTTTAAACTTCGCCGCAAATATTGGTATTGAGACTGGTCTTTCTTATTTAGGGTTTGGTTTACCAACCTCAACACCAAGTTTGGGAACACTCGTAAGCTACGCGCAGTCACCAGATATTCTGGAAAATAAAACATGGGTATGGCTGCCTGCATCACTACTAATCTTAGTATTGATGCTTTGCATTAACTATGTGGGTCAAGCTTTAAAACGATCTGCAGATGCAAGACAACGATTAGGGTAATTATTTTTTTATAAAAAATTACAAATTTGACCTTAGGGGTTAAGGAGGAAAATATATGAAGAAATGGTATAAACTTTTGGGATTAACGGCCGCAGCGGCACTAGCTTTAGTTGCGTGCGGTACTACAAGTGATGAAACTGCAGATTCTTCATCAGCTTCAGGTGAATCATCAACTGAAGGTGAAGCTACAGCACCAGAATTATCAACGACTGTAGACAACGAAGGTGATGCAATTGATGGTGGTACTTTACAAGTAGGTTTAGTTACAGATACTCCATTCCAAGGTATTTTCTCTTGGGAATACTATGAAGATGCTTATGATGCTGAAATTATGCAATTTGCCTTTGACTCATTATTCGGTACTGATGAAAACTTCCAAATCGATGATTCTGGTAAAGCGACTGTTGAATTAGATCAAGAAGCTAAAAAAGCAACAATCACTTTAAAAGAAGGCTTGAAATGGTCTGATGGTGACGACTTAACGGCAGAAGACGTTGTTTTCCCATATGAAGTAATCGGTTCTCCTGACTACACTGGGGTACGTTACGATTCAACATTCATGAACATTGTTGGTATGGAAGAATACCACAATGGTGAAGCTGATACGATTTCTGGTATTACTATCGTTGATGATTTAACTGTTGAAATTCAATACATCGAAGTAGGTCCATCTATGCTTCAAGCTGGTGGTGGTATCTGGTCATACGCAATGCCTAAACACTACTTAAGCGACGTTCCAGTTGCTGATTTAGCATCATCAGAAAAAATCCGTTCTACACCAGTTGGTGACGGTCCATTCCGTATCACTAAGGTTACACCTGGTGAATCAGTTGAATTCGAAGCGAATGAAAACTACTGGTTAGGAACACCTAAATTAGATAACGTAGTCTTAGAAGTTGTACCATCTAGCTCAATTGTAGCTGCCCTTGAAAACGGTACTTACGATATTGCTTTATCTATGCCAACTGACCAATACGAATCTTATGCAGAACTTCCTGGCTACTCTTTATTAGGTCGTGATGAATTATCATACACTTATATCGGATTTAAACTAGGTAAATGGGATGCAGAAGCTGGGGAAGTTGTACCAGACGAAAATGCGAAAATGGCAGACAAATCATTACGTCAAGCTATGGGATACGCACTTGATAATAATGCTGTTGCAGAGCGTTTCTACAATGGTTTACGTTCTAATGCGAATACTGTTATTCCACCAGTATTTGGTTCATTTGGTGCAACTACTGAAGAAGTACCTGGCTACACTTATGACCCTGACAAAGCCAACCAATTATTGGATGATGCAGGATATGCAGATACTGATGGCGATGGTTTACGTGAAGATCCAGACGGGGAAAAATTAACAATTAACTTTGCCTCTATGGAGGGTGGCGAAACTGCTGAACCAATCGCTCAATACTACATCCAATCATGGAATGAAATTGGTTTAGACGTTCAATTAACAGATGGTCGTTTACTTGAATTCAACAGCTTCTATGACCGTGTACAAGCCGATGATGAAAATATCGATATCTATCAAGCCGCTTGGGGTACTGGTACTGACCCAGCACCAAACGGATTATACGGACGTAATGCTGAATTCAACTTCTCTCGTTGGGCAACTGAAGAAAATGATAACTTCATGGCTGACTTCACTAGTGCTGAAGCCTTTGATGCTGAATTCCAACAAAATACATTCATCGAATGGCAAAAATACTTCTCTGAAGAAGCACCAGTTATTCCAACATTATTCCGTACAGAAGTCTTACCAGTTAACAACCGTGTGAAACACTATGACTTCGGTTATGATGCACCAGCTGACTTTGGATGGCACTCAGTTGAGTTAACAGCAGACGCACCTGTCACAGAATAAAATAAGGATGTGAGGACCGACGCTCAGAAAGCCACCGGTGGAAGATTAGGGCAGACGATGACGGTAGTCATCGGCAATCTAATCTGAAGCGCAAGGCTTTCTGGAGGTCCGAACTCAACTTTAGGATGCGACTATAAGCGCTTAGACCCAAACACTGGAAGACTATAGCAGTGACGCACGCAATGTGGCGCAATATAGTCTGAAGTGGAATTGGGTCTGCTTATTGGAGCTCAACTTCAGGATGTGAGGACCGACGCTCACCTTTAGGATGCAACTATAGGCGTTCTATGCTTAACTCAAACAATAAAATAAAAAATGCCTTAGTCCACTTTGGTGGATTAGGGCATTTTTTACTCCAACTTTTTTGGGGGGCACTACAAAATGACTTGTGTACGCCTTTTGCTATATTCAAAATATATACTTTTTACAAGATATGAGGACTAGAAGTGTAGTTCCTATGCCGTGGGATAAGATATCCGAAGAGTTGCTAAAAGCACCTCTAGCGGCTATCAAAAGTTTGGAGACCTTGGCTCCAAACGGTCCCACGGCTATAAGGAACGTACACTGCAAGGACGAAAATCGAAGATTTTAGACTTTTTCCCAGCTTTGGTATCCTTCTGAATTAGTTTAATCGCGATAATGACTCTCTGCAGAGTATATAGTTACGATTTTCTGATCTTCATCAATTGTATAAACTACCCGATGTTTAATATTAATTCGTCTTGAATAAAGACCTCTTTCGGGTGGAAATAGTTTTTCAAATGATTGAGTTGGTTCATAGGGATTTCTTATTAAAGTTTCGATTATGGATTGGAAACTTTCTCGAAGCGGCCTTTCTTTTATTTTTATTAAATCGGATGTTGAAGAATTTTTGATTTTTATTGTGTAATTATCCATTAAAGATCATCCCAATCAATATCGTCAATATCTGTTGTGCCACTATTATCTTTCATTCTTTCGTGGACTTTATCTAATACACCATTATCTTGTAGGAATAAAGTTTCTTGAATTGCATTCCAATTTGCACGACTAATTATCACGGCATCATTTTCTTTGTTTTCACTAATAATTTCTACTTCGTATTGATTTTTATTAACATCTTTCAAAATTTGGTAGAAATTTTTTCGAGCAGCAGTAGGATTCATAATTATTTTACTCATAATTTAGCCCTCCTTATATTCATATTATAACGTACTTAACTACGTACGTAAATGATATGAATTTGAATATCTTAAAGAGTCTCTTGTTATTGATTATTAAAAATATTTTAATATAATTATGAAATTTATTAACTTTTTTTCATTTTGGTCTTGCAATCTATTTTCAATTGCGTTATATTAAATTTACATTAGAAAATGAAAGAGGTAGTCTCATGAAAACATTAGCACGAGTGATTATTGTCATTAATAACAAGGACTTTACGAATTAGTGGTTACACTAATAATTAATCGTAAGTCCTATTCGTGTTGAACAACTGAATGGGACTTAGGCCTCCCATTCAGTTAGCTGATTGGGAGGCCTTTTTCTTTACTAATAAAAATAAGCAAAAAATAAAATTAAAGGAGCTGCTTTTATGACTGACAAATTGAACTGGGACGAATTAGACTTTTCTTACACTGAGGTACCTTACCGTTGGCGTGCATACTGGAAAGATGGCGAATGGTATAAAGCTGGATTAGAAACTGATCCACAATTACCAATCCGCGAAGCAGCACCAATCGTAAACTATGGACAAGGTGTATTTGAAGGAAACAAAGCTTATGGTACCAAAGACGGTAAAGTTGTTTTATTCCGTCCAGACGAATTCGGTGAACGTTTAAACCGTGGTGCTCGTCGTATGGCAATGCCAGAAGTGCCAGTTGAAGAATTTGTCCGTGCATGTAAAGAGGTAGTTAAAGCAAACCGCGACTACGTACCACCATATGGACACAATGGTGCAGCAATGTTTATCCGCCCTATGTTATTAGGTGTTGGTGACCATATCCAAGTTTCAGCTGCTGAAGAATACTTATTCACTATCTATGTTTCACCAGTTGGACCTTTATACAAAGGTGGTTTAGTACCACATAACTACATCATCGACCACGAACACGACCGTGTTGCTGCCGATGGTACTGGTAACATTAAAGCAACTGCTAACTACGCATCTACTTTAGCTACAGCTAAGAAAATCAGAGAATCTGGTTACGATGACGTTTTATACTTAGACCCAGCTACACATACAAAAATCGATGAATTCTCATCTGCAAACTTCTTTGCTATTGAAAAAGACACAAACAAATTTGTAACACCTAAATCTGATACAGTATTACCTTCAATCACTAAAAAATCACTATTATGGTTAGCTGAAAATCGCTTAGGTTTAGAAGTTGAAGAAGGCGACATCAAGGTTGACGAATTCGACAAATATGCTGAAGCAGGTGCTATGGGTAATGCGGCAATCATCTCTCCAGCAGCTTCTGTTACTTACAAAGATGACCGTCACGTATTCTATTCAGAAACTGAAGTTGGACCTGTTTCTAAAGCATTATACAAAGAATTAACAGCTATCCAATTCGGTGAAGTTGAAGCACCTGAAGGATGGATCGTAGACGTAGACGAAGATTAATTTTTGTCAATAAGGCCCTAGAGGTTGGTGACTTCGACCATCACCAATCTCGATGAGGGGTTTAAACCGTTAAGATAATTGACCAAATACAAATGATTACTTTTATCAAGAAGAAAGAAGGAACGAAATATGTCTCTATCTGTAAATCTACCTAGTTTAACAATCGGTACTGATGCTTTCGATGCAATTGAAGAGTATTGCAGTCAGTTTGGTACGACTGTTGCGATTCTAGGGGGCGAAAAGGCCTTAGCAGCTAGTAAAGAAAAGTTATCTGCGGCCCTAGAAAAAACATCATTAGAAGTGCTTACTGTGCAAGTGTATGGTAAAGAGGCTTCTTATTCTAACGTTGAAAAATTAAAGGCTATCAAAGAAGTGCAAGATGCTGATATGATTTTTGCGGTAGGTGGTGGTCGTGCGATTGATACGATTAAGGTGGTTGCACGTGATTTAGACAAACCTTTATTTACGATTCCTACTTTGGCATCTGTTTCAGCACCTACTTCTGCTGTTTGTGTCATGTACCATGATAACCATGAGATGGCTGGTTTAGCTTTTAGAAAAGCGCCTGCTGATCATACCTTCATCGATACGCAAATCATCGCTGAAGCGCCTTATGAATACTTATGGGCTGGTATTGGTGACTGTATGTCTAAAGAAGTGGAAACAAGCTTCTCTTCTCGCGGTAGAGATTTATCTTTTGAAAACCGTTTAGGTGTAAATGTTGTAAAAGGTACGAATGATAAATTGATGGCTGCTGGTGCGAAAGCATTGGAAGCTGTGAAAAATCAAGATCCTAATAAGGAATTAGAAGAAGTAATCTTAGAAATCATCGGTGCTTCTGCTTATGCATCAGTACTTGTTGATAATGATATTAACTCTAATATGGCCCATGCTTACTACTACGGCTATACTGTATTGCCTCAAGCACATGAACACTTACACGGTGAGGTTGTATCTTACGGTATCTTATTATTACTTACTATGGACAAACAATTTGAATACCGTGACCGTATGAAAGCATTCATGGAATCTATCAAATTACCAACTAAATTGGCTGATCAAGGTGTAACAACTGAAGAAGAAGTACAACAATTAGTTGATAAAGCGATGACTATGGGTGACTTAACTTACTCGCCATACGAAATCACACGTGAAATGTTTGAACAAGCAATTAAAGATGTTGAAGCACTAGCATAATCCTATTTCTTCCTCCCAAATAGAAATAATCAATATGCATATTCAAATGTTGATGGGACCAGGCCGCGTTGCCTGGTCTTTTTTTGTGTGTTTATGAAAACGCCTTCTGTTATAATAGGGCTAAAGAAAAAGAATGGGGTGTTTCAACTTGAAGATTGAACATGTGGCGTTATGGGTAGATGATTTGGAAGGGATGCGTACTTTTTACGCCAAATATTTCGGTGCTAGTGTCGGGGAAAAATATGAAAATCCAAAAACGAGATTTTCTTCATACTTTCTGACGTTTGATGAGGGGAGTCGCTTAGAATTGACCAATAAAAAGCATTTAAGCCCCCGTATAGCCGATGCATTAGGTTATGGGCATATTGCCTTATCTGTAGGTGATAAAGCGGCTGTAGACGCAAAAACGGCCGAATTAGTGGCTGATGGCTATCCATTACTATCTGGACCCCGGACTACAGGGGATGGTTATTATGAATCTGTAGTCCAAGATCCTGAAGGCAACCTAATCGAGATTACGACCGATTAAATTATCTATATATACAAAAAAAACCATTTCATCATGAAGATGAAATGGTTTTTTGGGCTGGAATTAGTCAGCTGCTGTAAATGGAATTAAAGCCATAATACGAGCGCGTTTGATTCCTGCTGTTAAAGTACGTTGGTGTTTTGCACATGTACCTGTTACACGACGAGGTAAGATTTTACCTTTTTCAGAAATATAACGTTTCAATAAGTCTGTGTCTTTGTAGTCTACATGATCGATATGGTTAGCGCAGAAGAAACATACTTTCTTGCGTCTGCGGCCACCACCACGGCGTTGTGCTGCCATATTGTTAACCTCCTTTTCTTATACCATTAAAATGGTAAGTCATCATCGGTAACATTGATAGAACCACTGCCATCGTTTGAAGAAGGGAATGGATTATCGTTACCAGCATTAAATGAAGAGGAGCCTTGATTAAAGCTGCTTCCACCAAATGGATCAGCATCTTGGTTGTTATTGTAGCTGTTATTATTGGCATTATTGTTATTAAATCCACCAAAGCCGCTATTGTCATTAGTAGAGGCAGGGCGAGATTCAGTAACAGATTTTGATTCTAATAAGCTAAAGTTATCAACCAAAACTTCTGTAACGTATACACGTTGACCTTGGTTGTTCTCATAATTACGAGTTTGAATGCTACCTTCAACACCTACAAGGGAACCTTTACGTGTAAAGCGAGCAAAGTTCTCTGCTGCTTTACGCCAAATGACACAGTTAATAAAATCTGTTTCACGTTCACCTTGGGCATTTTTAAAGTTTCTCTCAACAGCAATGCTGAAAGAACCTACGGCAACACCACTTTGCGTAAAACGCACATCGACATCACGAGTCAAACGGCCGACCAGTACAACATTATTAATCATGAAATAACTCCTCTCTCACGAATTATGTATTGTTAATTAGTCTTCGATTTTTGTAATCATATGACGTAAGATATTGTCATTGATTTTGGCAAGACGGTCGAATTCGTTGATTCCTTCCGCATCGTCAGCTTCAATATCAACTAGATGGTAGATACCTTCTTTATAATCGTTGATTTCGTACGCAAGACGACGTTTTGCCCAGTCTTTAGATTCGTTAATTGTTACACCGTTTGAAGTTAAGATTTGATCGAATTGTTCAACCAAAGCTTTTTTAGACGCTTCTTCCATATCAGGACGAATAATGTATAAAACTTCGTATTTAGTTGTGTTTTCACTCATCAGACTTTTGCACCTCCTTTTGGTCTATTGGCTCTCAATACCTTTGAGAACAAGGAGAGTATATTAATACTCACAATAATATATGTTATCAAACATTCAATCAAAAAGCAAGATAAATATATCCTTTCAGTAATGAGAAAATGCTCATAAAAGCTTAAGTATGCGTATTTCTTTTAAAAAACGGCCGAGCGTCATTTTACTCAGCCGTTACTTTTTTATAAATTAGATATCATCCGGATCTGCATCATCTTCATCTTCGTCAACTTCGGCAGCATCATCTGCTAATACATCGTCTGCAAAAGCTTGCATACGGTCTTGCATTGCTTCAGATGGTGTGTCATTGATTTCAGTTGTTTCGCTGTTTTCACCAGTGACGTCAAGATTTGCTTCCGTCGTTTCATCTTCCTCTTCTAAGGCTTCCACCTTAGTGATGGTAGATACGATTGCATCATCTGCTAAACGGATCAAGCGAACACCCTGTGTTGCACGTCCTGTTTGCGAAATGTTGGCAACGTGGAAACGAATCGCTACTCCTTGGTTGGTCATTAACATAATGTCTTCTGGACCAGAAACAGTGGTTAAACCAACAAGGGCACCATTTTTCTCAGTGACATTGATTGTTTTCACACCTTTACCACCACGGTTTTTAATACCATATTCGCTGGCAGGTGTTTGTTTACCATAACCATTTTCAGTAACAACAAGGACGTTGTCATTTGGCGCAAGTACGGACATACCAATTACACGGTCATCATCTGATAAACGAATACCACGTACACCAGTCGCTGTACGACCCATACTACGGACATTTGTTTCAGAGAAGCTGACAGCATAACCATTGCGAGATGCGATGATTACATTGTCGTTACCGCTTGTTAGGATAACCTCAACTAATTCATCACCCTCAGCTAATTTCAATGCAATCAAACCATTGTTACGGATATTGAAGTATTCGCTGGCATTTGTACGTTTTACGGTACCATTTTTCGTTACGAATAATAGATGTTCATTCACATCTTCTTCGCCATCGTTGATTGGCGTTACGTTGATAATTGCTTGGACGGTTTCATCTTGTTGTAAGTTCAATAAGTTTACAACTGGGATACCTTTGGCTGTACGACCAAATTCAGGAATTTCATATCCTTTCGATTGGAATACACGACCTGTGTTGGTAAAGAATAGGACAATATCATGCGTTGATGTGGATAGCATGGTTTCGATGAAGTCATCATCGTTCATTGTCATCCCTTTCACACCGGTACCACCACGATTTTGGGCTCTAAATTCATCATCGCCCATACGTTTGATGTAACCATTTTTTGTTAAAGTAACGATAACATTGGTTTCTTCGATAAGATCTTCATCTTCGATATTGTTGATTTCGCCGACCATTAATTCAGTACGACGGTCATCACCAAACTTACCTTCGATTTCAACCAATTCATCGTAGATAATTTGGTAACGTAATTCTTCTGACGCTAAGACTTGGTTTAAGTAGTCGATTTGCGCCATTAATTCGTTATATTCTTTATCGATTTTTTCACGTTCCAAACCTGTTAAACGGACCAAACGCATGTCTAAGATGGCTTGGGATTGTTTATCAGACAGGTTATATTCTTCGATGAAACGTGTTTTGGCTTCATCACCTGAACGTGATGTACGTAAGATATTTACGATGGCGTCGATATGATCTAAGGCAATTTGTAAACCTTCTAGAATATGTGCTCTAGCTTCGGCTTTTTTCTTGTCAAAAATCGAACGACGACGGATGACTTCTTCTTGGTGAAGTAGGTAGTTTTCTAGAATTTCTTTTAAACTCAAGGTACGTGGTACACCATTTACGATGGCTACCATATTGATACCAAAGTTTGTTTGTAATTGCGTGTATTTGTATAGATTGTTGACGATAACAGATGCGCTGGCATCTTTACGACATTCAATCACAACACGCATACCTTCACGGCCAGATTCGTCACGTACAGCGGTAATACCGTCAATACGTTTGTCTCTAGCTAATTCAGCAATACGTTCAACCAATTTTGCTTTGTTGACCATATATGGAATTTCATGAACGATAATGCGTTCCTTACCGTTCGACATGGTTTCAATATCTAATTTGGCACGTACGATGATGGTTCCTTTACCCGTTTCGTAAGCCTTACGAATACCTGATTTACCTATAACGATACCGCCTGTAGGGAAATCGGGTCCAGGTAGGGCCTCCATTAAATCAGCAGTTGTGGCATCAGCATTTTGCATCAAAATTTTGATGGCACCGATAACTTCACTTAGATTATGGGTTGGAATGTTGGTTGTCATACCAACGGCGATACCGGTTGTCCCATTCACTAACAAGTTTGGGAAACGTGCCGGTAATACCTCTGGTTCACGTTCTTCACCGTCGTAGTTAGGAATAAAGTTAACCGTATCTTTATTCATGTCACGCACCATTTCATGGGCGATTTTACTCATACGTGCTTCGGTATAACGCATGGCTGCGGCTTGGTCACCATCGACTGAACCGAAGTTACCATGACCATCTACAAGCATATAACGGTATGAGAAGTCTTGGGCCATACGAACCATTGATTCATAGATGGCAGAGTCACCGTGGGGATGGTATTTACCCATAACGTCCCCAACGATACGTGCTGATTTTTTGAATGGTTTATCAGAGGTTACACCTAATTCATTCATGCCGTATAAAATACGACGGTGAACTGGTTTTAACCCATCACGTACATCCGGTAGGGCACGTGCCACAATAACAGACATGGCATAGTCAAGGAATGACGTACGCATTTCCTTGGATATCTCACGTTGTGGGAATTGTTTTTTTATTTCTTCACTCATGTAACTTTTCCCCTCTTTCTATAAATCAATGTTAGCGTAAGTGGCATTTTCTTCAATGAACTCACGTCTAGGTTCTACATGATCACCCATCAACATATTAATAATCAAGTCAGCTTCAACGGCATCATCTACTGTTACTTGAAGCAAGGTACGGTTTTCTGGGTCCATTGTTGTTTCCCATAATTGTTCCGCATCCATTTCACCAAGCCCTTTATAACGTTGAATTGCTGGTTTTGGTGTCGTTGGAATTGTTTTTAAGTATTCTTCTAAATCTTTATCAGAGTCTAGATATTGAATCTTTTTACCTTGGCGTACTTGGTACAAAGGTGGTACCGCGATATACACATAACCCGCATCCAAAATAGGACGCATGTAACGATAAATCAATGTTAATAATAGGGCACGGATATGTGCACCATCGACATCGGCATCGGTCATAATCACTAGTTTGTGGTAACGCGCTTTGGTAATATCGAAATCATTTTGCCAACCTGTACCCATAGCTGTAAATAATGAACGGATTTCTTCATTGGCCAAAATACGATCCATAGAAGCTTTTTCAACGTTCAAGATTTTACCACGGATAGGTAAGATAGCTTGGAAGTGACGAGAACGACCTTGTTTTGCAGAACCGCCGGCTGAATTCCCCTCAACGATGAATAATTCAGATTCTTCTGGGTTCTTACTTGAACAATCGGCTAGTTTCCCTGGTAAGTTGGAAATTTCTAAACCTGATTTTTTACGGGTCATTTCACGTGCACGTTTGGCAGCCAAGCGTGCTTTCGAAGCGATTGTCCCTTTTTCCACGATTTTACGTGCAGTTGCAGGGTTTTCTAATAAGAATTTTTCAAAATGGGCTGCGAACAAGTTATCAGTAATTGTACGCACTTCAGAGTTACCCAATTTCATTTTTGTTTGACCTTCGAATTGAGGATCTGGATGGCGAACGGATACAATCATAGTAATCCCTTCACGCACGTCTTCACCTGTTAAGTTGTCTTCATTTTCTTTGATCAATTTTTGATTGCGTGCATAGTTGTTAATGACACGTGTTAAGGCTGTTTTGGCACCAGACTCGTGGGTACCACCTTCAAAAGTATGGATGTTATTCGCAAAACTCAAGATATTAGAGTGGAAACCATCTGTATATTGAAGTGAAACTTCCACTTCGATACCATCTTGTTCATCTTCTAAATAGATTGGTTCTTCAAATAAGACATCTTTATCCTTATTCATGTACTCGATATATTCTTTAATACCACCTTCATAGTGATATGAAGCAGTGCGGTCATCCGCTGTACGCGCATCGTTAATTGAAATGCGTAAACCTTTGTTTAAAAAGGCTAATTCACGAATACGACGATTTAAGGTATCAAAGTCAAAAACAGTGGTTTCTTGGAAAATTTCAGCATCCGGTTTAAAGTGCACAGTAGTACCGTGTTTATCAGTATCACCGACTTCTTCTACGTCTTTGACGATAGCACCTTGACGGAATTCTTGGTGGTAGATACGGCCATTTTTATGCACGTATACATGTAACCATTCAGAAAGGGCATTTACTACTGAGGCACCAACCCCGTGTAAACCACCAGATACTTTATAACCGCCACCGCCGAATTTACCACCGGCATGTAGGACTGTAAAGACTGTTTCTAAGGCAGAACGGCCAGTGTTTGCTTGAATGTCGACAGGAATCCCACGACCATCATCCACAACCGTAATGGAATTATCTTCTTCAATCGTTACTTTGATGTGACGTGCAAATCCTGCTAGGGCTTCATCGATAGAGTTATCTACGATTTCCCAAACTAAATGGTGTAAACCACTTGCAGCTGTTGACCCGATATACATACCAGGACGTTTACGTACGGCTTCTAAACCTTCTAAAACTTGGATTTGACTGGCATCATAATTTTTGGCCAATTCTTGTTGTTTGGCTCTTTTTTCTTCTTCACTGATGACAATCTCAGCTTCATTATCAGCTTGATTTTGCATCATTTCGTTTTCTTCATTGTTTGCCATGTTTCCACTCCTATCACTTAACTAGGGAAGCCTAGACTAATCAATCACTATTAGTCGCTATTCGGCTATTTGTCCCGCATCAATATTAAATACTTTTGGTTCGTCGATTAATTCTCTTTGAATCCCTTCTAAACTTGTCGTCGTTAGAAAGGTTTGTACTTTGGATTGGATGGACTTTAAAAGGTGTGTTTGCCGTTCATTATCTAATTCACTTAAAACATCATCCAATAACAAAATTGGATATTCACCTAATAATTCGTGCATCAATTCAATTTCTGCTAGTTTCATACTTAACACTGTCGTTCGTTGTTGGCCTTGAGAGCCAAATTTTTGAACGTCACGACCGTTTACTTTAAAGGTCAAATCATCTCTGTGGGGACCAACTAAAGTCACGCCACGTCTTAATTCATGTTCCTTTTGCTCTTTAAATTTTTCCATGAGTTGGTCATAAATCACATCTTCACTCATATCCATGGTCAACTCAACCGGTCCACGATAACGCAGTGTTAACTCTTCCAATTGATGCGAGATAGTCGCATGGATTGGTTTCGCTAAATTTTCAAGCTGATCTATAAAATGTATTCGTTGATAAATCACGTGGGTAGCCGAAGTTGCTAGCTGTTCGGTCAGAATGTCTAAATAGACTTGATCTTTACTTTCATGATTCAATAATTGCTTTAAATATACATTTCGTTGTTTTAAGAGGTGATGATACTGTACAGATTCATATAAATATTTTGGACTCATCTGACCGAGTTCCATATCAATAAATTTACGTCTTAACTGCGGTGCACCCTTAATCAGTTCTAAATCTTCCGGGGCAAAAAGGACTACATTCAATTTGCCAATGTAGTCACTCATGCGACTTTGATCCAAATGATTCACTTTCGCTCGTTTACCAGATTTGGTAATGGTAAGTGTAAGTGGTAAATGCGGATTTGTTTTGGTTGCAACATTGCCCTCAATACGAGCAAATTCTTGCTGCCAACGAATCGCATCTTTTTCATTTGATGTCCGGTGGCTGCGCGCCAAAGACAACATGTAAATGGCCTCAAGTAGGGAGGTTTTCCCTTGCGCATTTTCACCGATAAAGACATTTACGCCTGGCGAAAAAGAGACATCTAGGTCATCATAATTCCTGAAATCTTTGAGTTGAATATCAGTTAGCTGCATGACCATCACCATGTGTTTCATGGCTTTCGATGATAAAGTCACCTTCTTCAGGTACTGAAATTGTCATACCTGGATATAATTTACGGCCACGACGATTGTCGTATTCACCATCGATAATGACATCATTTTCTTGTAAATACCATTTCGCTTCGCCACCAGTACCAATTGCACCAACTATTTTCAACAATTGACTTAAGGTAATGTATTCTTTATCAATTTTAATTGCTTGAGCCATCGTTTCACCCCACATTCAAGATTTGTTCGTTCTATTCTCATTACAAAGCTGTCTATTCATAAAAATAAATCGTCGTTTCTAACTTTTTGGAGTCGCGCATTTCGGCTCAAGCAGATTCAACGATTTAGCTTCATTTATACCTCTTAATTATACGCTAAATTGGCTAATTTAGCAAATAAAGGGGCTATAATTCATTTTTTGCTTTTTATCTAGGAAATACCATGTTTATATCGTATACGCCTTAAAAGCCAAAAATTGGCGCATTTTTTATATAGGGGCATAAAAAAAGACCAAATCCGGTCAAATGGACTTGGTCTTTTATTTTTTGTTCTATCTTTAAGCGAAATTAAGCTCTTGGTGTACGAATTGGGGTAATCAATTGT
Source organism: Aerococcus agrisoli (assembly GCF_003797145.1). GTDB lineage: Bacteria > Bacillota > Bacilli > Lactobacillales > Aerococcaceae > Aerococcus > Aerococcus agrisoli. The sequence goes on from NZ_RKMG01000012.1 coordinate 28,277, forward strand.
ACAAAGTTGAAGTTATCTGTTTGATCACTTGGTAATAAAGTAAACGGATGTGACGGTGATTGGAAACCGATGGATACGTTTTGTTGGCCAAATGATTTCAAGGCTTCACGTAGGTAGTCGGGGTTGAATGAGATTTCAAGTGCGTCACCCTCAGCTTTTACAACATTGATGGATTCTTCAACGTTACCAACTTCGGCAGATTGACTTGATAACACGATGTCGTCGTTTGTAATGGTTAGACGAACGACATTATTTTTCCCTTCATGACTCAAAATCAAGGCACGTTCAACAGCGTTTACTAATTCGCTGGCAGATACTTCGATAGTTGTTGAGTGTTCAGTTGGTAATAAGCGGTCTGTGTTTGGATAGTTACCTTCAAGTAGACGTGAATATAGGTAGATATTACGTGCTTTGAATAGTACTTGGTTATCTGTAACCATCATTTCGATATCTTCATTATTGTCGACAATACGGATTAATTCTTGTAATGAACGACCAGGAATGTTGATGTCTAATACTTCGTCACCTGCGTTTTCAGGCATTGTTAATGGCATGATACGTTGGCTCAAACGGTGTGAGTCAGTTGCAACAGCTTTTAATTCGCCATTTCCAATTTCAAAATGGATACCAGTGAAGATTGGACGGATTTCTTGGTTAGATACAGAAATAATTGTTTGGTTTACAACTTGTTTGAAAGTATCAGTTGGTAGTGAGTATGTTTGTTTTGCATCAATTTCTGGTAAGCGTGGGTATTCATTACCATTTACACCTTTTAGTTTGAAAGATGCGCGATCTGATGTGATTTCAGTTTGGAAGTTATCAATCACTTCAACATTCATGATATCAGAAGGTAATTTCTTAACAATTTCACCTAAAAATCTAGATGGTAAAACAATATCACCAGTATTTTCAATTTTTAGTTTATTGTCATCATCTTTTGCATCGATAAATGCTTCGATTGAGATTGTTGCATCAGAACCTGTTAGGTAAATACCTTCTTCTTTTGCAGAAATTTTAACCCCTGTCAAAACTGGAATGGTAGTTCTTGAACTGATAGCTCTTTGAACGTCTGTCAAATTTTGAATGAATACAGATCGATTAATTGAGAATTTCATGTGTGCGCTCCTTATATATAAATGAATTATAAATAAAAAAATAGTAGTAGTAATAGGTCCTGTTAATCCTGTTGATAACTTAGCCAACACTAGACGGGTATTACTTTTCCACATGTGTATATCTTGTGGAAAAACAGAGAGGTTATGAACAATTATCCACAACCTCTTTTTCTAGTCTCTATTTTAGCATAAGTCATCCGATTAACAGCAGTATGCGATGCATATCTACGATTATTTTTCTAATAGTCTACGAATGCTGTCAACATCGCGTTCTACTTCACTTTTTTCTTCGATGTCTTTTTTAATTTTTTCATAGGCATGTAACACGGTTGTATGGTCTTTACCACCGAACTCTTGGCCAATTTTTGGTAATGAGGCATCTGTTAGTTCGCGGCTTAGATACATGGCAATTTGGCGTGGTACTACGATTTGTCGTACACGTTTTTTACCTTTTAGATCAGATACTTGCAGATTGAAGTACTGTGCTACGGTGTCTAGAATATTTGGAATACTTGGCGAATTGCTCTTCACATTACGTTTGTAATTGCGAAGGGCTTTTGCTGCTGTATTCGGTGTTAAATCTTCCTGATTCATTACGGCAAAGGCTTGTACGCTAGTTAAAGCACCTTCTAATTCACGGACGTTGGAATCGATTTGACCTGCAATATATGACAAGGTGTCATCAGGAATTTGCAAGCCATTTACGTTGGCTTTGTTACGTAAAATCGCAATTCGCGTTTCTAAATCTGGCGGTGTAATGTCAGTTGAAAGTCCTTGTTTAAAGCGGGATACAAGACGATCTTCCAATTCTGGAATCTGACTTGCATCACGGTCGCTAGTTAGGACGATATGTTTATTGTTGTTATATAGTTCGTTAAATGTATGGAAGAATTCTTCCTGGGTTGATTGTTTATTCCCAATAAATTGGATGTCATCAACTAATAACATATCTACTGAACGATATTCTTTATGGAAGGCATCTGTTGTGTTCTTCCGAATCGCATTAATGAAATCATTGGTGAATGTTTCACTAGAGACATATTTAATTTTGGCGTTCGGATTTGTCCGTAATACTTCATGTCCAATTGCTTGCATCAAGTGTGTTTTACCTAGGCCTACACCACCAAAGAAGAATAGGGGATTGTAGTCACGTCCGGGTCCTTCAGCAACGGCTAATGCAGCGGCATGAGCCATTTTGTTGCCTTCTCCGACGACAAAATTATCAAAGGTATATTTAGGATTTAAAAGGTAAGAGCCGTTATTTTCATTATTATCGGATGTATTTACTTGAATATGATTTGATGACGGTGTAGCTTCTGTCTTCAAACTTACAATTAAATTCACGTCATGATTTAAGTATTCAAATAATACTTGTCTAATCTGAATCGAATAATGTTTTTCAATATGATCCTTATGCAGCGCTGAAATAGCTTGCAAATACAAGGTATCATTCTCAAAAGCAACGGGTTCTAAGTCTTTAATCCAGGTGTCGAAACTTGTTTTAGGCAACTCTTCTTTGAAGTATTTGGTGACATGATCCCAAATTTGGTTCAATTCACTCATATAATTCATAGCTCCTTATTCTGCATAAATTTCTATATTTATATAGATATTAATTTTAAATCGACGAATGGATTAGATTCGTAAAGCTAATACATAATATCATGAAAAAACAAGGTTTTCCACAGAAAATTATGGATGTGTATAAAATTTATCCCAATATTTTGAAAACTTTATCCACAGGTTGTGAATAATTCTGTGAAAATAAATCATGAAAATGATACTGTGCATAATTTTGAAGATATAAAGCTTGTTATATAGGTGTTTTCATCAAGTTGTCCACAGGTGGGGATAAGTTTTGCAAAACTGGGGATATGTTGATAGGTGCTGGTAAAAGCCTGTGGATGAAAAGAAGAAATTTTACTTTGTGAACAGGCCTGTACAAAGTTCGTACACATTTGTGAATAAATTTTAACACGTTGTGATTCACATGGCTTGTGAAATTTTAAAAATGAGTTTGTGAAAAATGAAATCTAAAATTATGCTCATGTTTCGATTATGTTTTGATTGTTCATTTGATTTCATGTAAAATAGGGGAGAAAGTGAAGAGATGGTCTTCAAAAAAACCAATGTTTGTACAAAAAGTCTTGTTATGACCCGATAAATATGCTAAAATTGTGATTACGAGTGCGAATTTCGCATCTGAAATTGAATTTCGACTTTTTATTGTATATAATATTACAGTCGTTTTGTATTGACTAAAAAACGAAAGATTAAACCCTAACAGGAGGTGCAACTAATGAAAAGAACATACCAACCAAAAAAACGTCATCGTCAAAAAGTTCATGGCTTCCGTAAACGTATGAGTACTAAAAACGGCCGTCGTGTTTTAGCAGCTCGTCGTCGTAAAGGAAGAAAAGTTGTTTCTGCATAAGATCACATAATCATGTGGTCTTTTTTTATTAAGGAGGCGAACTTACGTGCGTAAATCATTTAGAGTAAAATCTGAAAAAGATTTTGGCAACGTATTTCATAGTGGTCAAAGTACCGCTAATCGTCAATTTGTGGTTTATAAGTTGAAGAAAGAGCAAGCCCATTTTCGAATTGGCATTTCTGTTGGTAAGAAAATTGGAAACGCTGTTACGCGTAATGCAGTGAAACGAAGAATTCGTCAAAGTATTACGGAACTCAAGCCGCAAATTGAATCTAACTACGATTTTATCGTTATTGCCCGTAAGCCTGCTGCAGAAATGACAACAGCTGAAGTGAAAAAAAGTTTGATTCATGTGCTTTCTTTGGCAAAAATTTACCGACCAAACGAAGAGGATGCGAAATCTGAGGCATAACCACATGAATAGTAGAATTCGTGGAGGATTTGTAAAAATTGAATATTCGAAGTAAAAAAATGTGGAAGATGTTAGCCATCGTAATGGGTGCTGTCATCTTTTTGGCAGCTTGTGGTACTACACCGATTGATGCCAACTCAACAGGTATTTGGGATCGTTACATTGTTTATAATTTCTCTCGTATTATCATTTGGTTGTCTGAACTATTTGGTAACTACGGTATCGGTATTATTGTCTTTACCTTGATTATTCGGGTTCTTTTAATCCCTTTAACCAAATATCAAACACAAAGCACTGAAAAGATGCAAATGATGCAACCTGAATTAAAAGAGTTGCAAGAAAAATACGCATCTAAAGACCCAGAAACACAACAAAAATTACAAGAAGAAACAGCTAAGTTAAATGAGAAGTATGACTACTCAATGTGGGCTGGCTGTTTACCAACGTTGATTCAATTACCAATTTTGATGGCTTTATACCAAGCTATCTCAAGAACTGAAATTTTGAATGAAGGTCACTTCCTATGGTTACAATTAGGAAATCCGGATCCATATTTCATTGTACCGGTAATTGCTGCTATCTTAACTTGGTACAATACTCGTTTGACTACTATTAATACGGCAGGTAACAATTCTTCTATGGCTATGATGCAATGGACGATGCCAATCATGATTTTAATCATGGGTGTTGGTCTACCGTCTGCCATCTCACTTTACTGGGTAGCTTCAACAGGTTTCACGATTGTACAAACGCTTATCATGAGTAACCCGTACAAAAAACGTGAAGCACGTGAAGAACAACTACGTAAAGAAAGAGAATTGGAACGTCGTTTAGAAAAAGCCAAACGTAATCCGAGTGGTAAGAAGAAATAGCAGGAGGTTTTTGTATTGAAAACTGAAAAATTTGAAGCAACTTCAGTGGATGCTGCAGTTGCAAAAGGTTTGCAATTACTTCATTTAACGCGTGAGGATGTTACAGTGCAAGTCATTCAAGAACCTAAAAAAGGTTTCTTAGGTATTGGCGCTAAAAATGCTGTTGTAGCATTAACTTATAACGAAGCGGATGTCGCGGTTGAAAGCGAAGAATTGTTAGATTTTTCTACTTTCCGTCGTACGGCACCAGCTGAGGATGAAGTATCGGAAGAAATCGTACAAAATGAATCAGTTGTTGAAGAGACAATTGAAGCTGAACCAGAAGTCGAAGCAAGTGAAGTAACAACACCTGCAACAGATGAACCATCTGTCGAAACTGTTGAAGCGCCCCTTGAAGCAATGGAAACACCAGTTGAAAATGATGAAGTAATCGAAGCGGATAACGAAGAACTTTCAATTGAAGCAGAAGCAGTTGATGCTACTGAACAAAGTGAAGAAGATTTAGTAGATGCAGATTACCGTGATGTTGAATATGTCGCTAGCTATATCATTGATGTCTTAAAGGCATACTTGGTGGATGCTACGATTAATGTTGAAGATCGTGGCCGTGAAGTAATCTATAACATTCAAACCGAGAAAAAAGGTCTTGTTATTGGTAAACACGGTAAAATCATTAATTCATTAGAAACTTTGGCTCAAGTCATGACACACCAACATGTGCGTCCACACGTTCGCGTTACTGTGAATGTAGGAAACTATCGTGAACGTCGTCATGAAATTTTGACTAGATTAGCCCGTAAAACAGCTGACCAAGTGGCGAAAACAAAACGTCCAGTTGTGTTAGAACCACTACCAGCTACTGAACGTAAGATTATCCATGCACAATTAGCTAAGTATTCTTACATCTCAACACATTCAGAGGGTAATGAACCACATCGATATTTAGTTGTTTCATACAATGATTAAATTTATAGAAAGGTAAGGATCTCGTATCCTTGCCTTTTTTCTTTGCCTAAAATGTTGATTTAGTAACATTTTCACTGAAATAAAATACAATAAAAGTGATGGATTGTATTATAATTGTATTTTTAAATTTAATAAAATAATCAAAGTGTTGATATGATAAAGAATATAAAATAACCTTTATTATATTGTCTGATTATAACTTATAAATATAGTAAAATAGAGAAGTCTTAAGAATTTCTTTATAAAGTAAGGAAATTATATTTTTACATCAAAAGGAGATGGAGAAAAATGGATTTTTCTAGTTTATGGTCAGGTTTCATCGGAAGCCTACCAGCAGTAGTTGGGGGGATTGTGTTAATCCTCGTTGCTTGGCTAGTAGCTGTATTAGTAAAAAATGCAGTTTCTAAAGGGTTAAAAGCAGCAGGTTTAGGCAATCGTTTTGTTCAATGGCATCTTGCTGAATCTGCAAGTCAAGCAGAGGCAACATTTGATACGATTGGTCAAATTCTATACTACATCGTTTGGGTATTATTCTTACCTGGTATTTTCGAAACATTTGGTTTAACATCAATCGCATCACCAATTCGTGATATGACTGCTACTGCCTTAGCCTTTATTCCGGCTATCATTGGTGCCATCATCATCATGATCGTTGCCGTTGTTGTTTCTCGTTTAGTAAAACAATTGGTTTACTCTTTAGTGAAAACAATCAATGTTGACAAATACGTAGCAAAATTCACTGGTAACAAAGCACAAAATGGTCAATCAACGGATACAATTGCAAATGTACTATCTTGGATGGCTTACATTGTAGTGTTCGTACCAATTGCCGTAGTTGCGCTTGAAACACTAGGTATTTCTTCAATCGCACAACCAATTATTGGTGTGTTAAATAGTATTGCAGCTGCCATTCCAAATATCTTAGTTGCTGTAATCTTATTAGCTGTTGGTTTAGCAATTGCTAAAGTATTAGGCGATTTAGTGAAAAACTTGTTAGAAGGTACTGGTTTAAACAACCTATTTAACCGTGAAACAGGTGATAAAGCGCCAAACATCAATATCTCTGAAATTATTGGTCAAGTAGTTGCTGTAGTTGTAGGTTTATTCTTCACTGTTGAAGCTTTAAATGCTTTAGACTTAGCAATCTTGAATACAGTTGGTGCAGCAATCATTGCTTACTTGCCAAATGTATTAATCGCTTTAATCATCTTAGGTTTAGGTATCTTCGGAGGTCGCTTCGTTGGTGACTTAGTGAATAAAGCAAGTGCTGGTAAATGGGTTGGTGAAATCATCAAAGGTGTCTTCATCGTCTTCTCAGTATTTATGGCTTTAGACCAATTAAACTTTGCAAATAGCATTGTGAACATGGCCTTCCTATTCATCATCGGTGGTTTATCAGTTGCCTTTGCCTTATCATTTGGTTTAGGTGGACGCGATTTTGCCAAAAAACAATTGGAAAAATTAGATCAAAAAATTGAAGAAGAAACACATTCAAACAATGATAACAATCAATTCTAATGTGTGCATCTTGCGAAAATAAGGAAGAGTCAGGGCTGAAAAGTCCTGGCTTTTTTCTTGGGTAATGTATAGAAGATATGCTGTCAGTGTAAAACTTAAATGATTGATAAGATTGTACATATTCCTTTATTTAGCTAATGGAAGCGTATACAATTATAGATGAAGAAACAATGGTATAGATTGGGGGGCTTTGAAATGATGATGAAAAAGTTAGGGTTATTACTGGTAGGATCAACAATCCTACTATCTTCATGTAGCTTATTTGATAGGGGTCAAGGTAATGGAGATATTTACGGATCATCTTCGTCATCTCAAGTGGTGAGTGAATCATCAGAGTCTAGCTCCTCAAATAGTAGTCAATCAAGTGTTAGTACGTCTAGTCAATCAAGTTCATCCACTACATCAAGTCAATCAAGTCAATTAAGTAGTTCGTCAAGTGAGGCTGCTTCAAGTTCCTCATCTGCTAGTTCATCTTCAAGTGTCGTAGCGGATAGTGTGGCTGCTTATTTCCCCTTAAGTAAAGGTTATAATGCCTGCTTTACAGGGGATGGTATTGAATATTCTAGCTTTAAGCGAACCTATGATTTTATCGATGGCAATCTGCTATATATGCGTTCAGATAATGGTGGTACCACGACGTTAGAAGTGTTGCGTATAACGGATGACAAGGTTCAATCCCTATTCCATAGACCGGAAGCCTACGCTCATGAAGCGATTCCGCAAGATATGGTCACACAAATGGATGAACCAGGTACGATTTACCTACAAGCACCACTAAAAGTTGGCAATAAATGGCAGACTACAGATGCTAGTCGAGAAATTACGGGCATGGATGTAGCGATTAAAACACCTACGGGTAACTATAAAACCATCGAAGTGATTGAGAAACGAAAAGATGGTAGTACGCGAACCGAATACTATGCTAAAGATGTTGGTCTTGTATATGCGGTAGACGAATTGAAAGGTGACAGTGGGTATCGTGTAACACAAAGTCTTAGCAAATTAGCCTATAAAGGTTGGACTGAGCCATTACCATATCAATTTGTGACGGGGCCGGATGCTTTTGGTACAGCAACTGAAAAAGCCTGGATGACAACCAATACATCCATGGCCCTCATTTTCACAGAAATGTTTCAAGGCAAATATACAGTGGATGAGGTAATCATGCCGAATAAAGCAAGCATTCAAAGTATTACGACCAATGGACAGATGTCTGGGCAAGGTAAGGAAATCACGGTTGATTTTACCGGTGATATCGCCAGCTTAGCGACGGATGATTTAGGTAAAGAAAAAATGGATGCGATGATTACGAGCATTGATCAATATTATAATGCGGATAATGTAATCGTTACAGTGAATGGTAAACTGATGGATATTCAAAATGTGGTGACCCTAACTAAGGAAGCACCATATTATCCAATTGAACAAGGAAGTCAAATGTAGATATGTAATTAGGATGCGAATTGCTTTTTCTCGCATCCTTTTTAGTTGAGTTCGCTTGGGCAGACAGGTCTCCACTTCGGAAATATTTGCAGCAAGCTCTGCTTGCTACTGCATATTCCCTCCAGTGTTACCTGTCTAAATGCCCGCGCTCTCATCCTTTTCATTTGCTTTATATGAAATAAGCGTTTATAGTTTACAATTGAAGAGGTATTGCGTATAATACCCAATGTATANTGCCCGCGCTCTCATCCTTTTCATTTGCTTTATATGAAATAAGCGTTTATAGTTTACAATTGAAGAGGTATTGCGTATAATACCCAATGTATAAAATTTATGTCTGACAGTCAAAGTGTCTTTCTACCGGTTCCAAGAGTGAGGGGTAGATTGGGCGCTTTTTTATTTGCACAAATATAAACAATATTAGATAAATTCTCCATAGAAAGGAAGTTATGCATGATTACAAGTGGTTTTGATACAATTGCGGCGATTTCATCTGCACCAGGCGAAGGCGCGATTGGGATTGTTCGTCTATCTGGCGACAATGCTTTAGCTATTGCCGATAAGGTATATCATTTAGGAAAGAAAAAATTAAGTACACAAGATTCTCATACGATTCATTATGGTCATATCGTTGATCCAGAAAATGGACAAGAAATTGATGAGGTGATGGTAACGGTAATGCGTGAACCAAAAACCTTTACTCGTGAAGACATCGTTGAAATCAACACACATGGTGGGATTGTGGCAACAAACCGCGTACTAGAATTGGTATTACGCGAAGGTGCAACATTAGCCGAGCCAGGTGAATTTACCAAACGTGCCTTTTTAAATGGCCGTATCGATTTAACTCAAGCAGAAGCTGTAATGGACTTGATTCGTGCAAAAACAGACCGTTCTATGGACTTAGCAGTCAAACAATTAGACGGAAACTTATCTCATTTAATCGAAAACTTGCGTCAAGATATCCTAGATACGCTTGCCCAAGTAGAGGTAAATATCGACTATCCAGAATACGATGATGTTGAAGAAATGACCTTGAAATTATTGAGTGAGAAAACAAAACTCATTAAAGAACGTATTGAAGGTCTATTATCAACTGCTAAACAAGGGAAAATCTTACGAGATGGTATTTCAACTGCCATTGTTGGGCGTCCAAATGTAGGGAAATCTTCATTATTGAATACACTTTTACATGAAGACAAAGCTATCGTAACAGATATTGAAGGAACAACCCGTGATACGGTTGAAGAATACATCAATATTCGTGGGGTACCTTTGAAATTAGTGGATACAGCAGGTATTCGTGAAACGGAAGATGTTGTAGAACGTATTGGGGTGGAACGCTCTAAGAAAGCTTTGGAAGAAGCTGAATTAGTACTGTTACTATTGAACCAAGCTGAACCACTAACAGACGGTGACCGTGCTTTGCTTGAATTAACGCAAGATCATAAACGTATCATTATTATGAATAAAATCGACTTACCTAACCAATTAATGAAAGAATCATTACTTGAATGGGTTGAAGAAGATGAAATCATTGCGACATCAATGACTACCCAAGAAGGTATCTCAGAACTTGAAGCAAAAATTGCGGATTACTTCTTCTCAGGTCAATCTGGTGAACGCGATGCGACATATGTATCGAATGCACGCCATATCGACTTGTTACAAAAAGCGAGCCAAGCCCTTGATGAAGTAGCAATGGGTGTTGAAATGGGTATGCCAGTTGATTTGATTCAAATCGATTTTACTCGTGCGTGGGAAATCTTAGGTGAAATTATCGGTGAAAATGCACCGGATGAATTATTAACACAATTATTTAGTCAATTCTGTTTAGGAAAATAATCAGAAAAAAGGAAAGGGTGAAAAGATGCAAACTTATGAAGCAGGAAAATATGATGTCATTGTAGTTGGTGCCGGTCATGCAGGAAGTGAGGCAGCACTAGCAGCAGCGCGTATGGGTGCTGAAACAATGCTAATTACCATTAATATTGATATGGTCGCTTTTATGCCATGTAATCCATCAATTGGGGGACCAGCTAAAGGTGTCGTTGTACGTGAAATCGATGCCTTAGGTGGCGAAATGGGCCGTAATATTGATAAAACATACATCCAAATGCGTATGTTAAACACAGGTAAAGGGCCAGCAGTACGTGCCTTGCGTGCGCAAGCAGACAAAGACCAATATGCCAAAGAAATGCGTAAAACCATTGAAGGACAAGAACACTTAACTTTACGTCAAGGTTTAGTGGACGATTTAATCATCGAAGATAACGTTGTAGCTGGTGTTGTGACAAACACAGGAGCAATCTACCGCGCTAAAGCCGTTGTTTTAACAACTGGTACAGCAGCTCGTGGTCAAATTATCATCGGTGACTTGAAATATTCTTCAGGTCCAAACAACTCGCAAGCAGCTGAAAAATTAACTGGTAATTTGGCTGAAAAGTACGGTTTTGATATTGCACGTTTCAAAACAGGTACACCACCACGCGTCGACAAACGTACAATCAACTATGATGTAACAGAAATTCAACCTGGTGATGAAGCGCCTAACCATTTCTCATTTATGTCTAAAGATGAAGACTACCTACCATTATCAGAACAAGTACCTTGTTTCCTAACTTACACAAACGAAGCAACACACGAAGTCATTCGTGAAAACTTGTACCGTGCACCAATGTTCACGGGTATTGTGGAAGGTGTTGGGGCACGTTACTGCCCTTCAATCGAAGATAAAATTGTACGTTTTGCGGATAAACCAAAACACCAAATCTTCTTAGAGCCTGAAGGATTAGACAATGAAGAAATCTACGTTCAAGGACTATCTACTTCACTACCTGAAGATGTACAAAATGAAGTGATTCATTCAATCAAAGGTTTGGAAAATGCACGTATTATGCGTACTGGTTATGCAATTGAATACGATGTAGTAAAACCAAATCAATTGAAAGCTAACTTAGAAACGAAAAAAATTGCGAACTTATTTACTGCAGGTCAAACAAACGGTACATCAGGTTATGAAGAAGCTGCAGGTCAAGGTTTGTATGCTGGTATTAATGCCGTATTAAAAATCCGCGGTGAAGAACCATTTATCATTGGCCGTGACCAAGGTTACATGGGTGTCATGATCGATGACTTAGTAACAAAAGGAACAACTGAACCTTACCGTTTACTAACTTCTCGTGCAGAATACCGTTTATTATTACGTCATGACAATGCAGATGTACGTTTAACTGAGCAAGGTTACCAATTCGGTTTAGTTTCTGAAGAACAATACCAATTGTACAAATCTAACCAAGCACAAGTAGCAGAAGAATTAGAACGTCTATCAAATACACGTTTGAAACCAACTGCTGAATTACAAGCTTACTTAGCAGAACGTAATTCTGCTGAATTAAAAGATGGTATCATGGCTGCTGATTTATTACGTCGTCCGGAATTAAAAATCGGCGATATCTTAAAATTTGCACCAAGTGATAAAGAATTATCACGCCAAGTAACCGAACAAGTTGAAATTCAAATCAAATATGCTGGTTATATCGTGAAAGAACAACGTAAAGTTGAAAAACTACACCGTTTAGAACAAAAAGAAATTCCTGAAGATATCGACTGGGATGCAATCGAAAGCCTAGCAACTGAAGCACGTCAACGTTTGAAAGAAATCGGACCACGTACCTTAGCACAAGCTAGCCGTGTATCAGGTGTAAACCCTGCAGACGTATCTATTATCATGGTTTACCTACAAGGCGGACACGTCGCACGAGTATAGTAAGGATGTGAGGACCGACGCTCAGAAAGCCACCGGTGGAAGAATAGTGCCGTGGCACACACAGTGTGACGCAAACTATTCTCGAAGTGGAGACCTGTCTGCACAAGCGAACTCGACTTCACAGGATGAGCGCGGTCTCAATTTCATAGAAAGAGAGGAAGTTTGGATAATGTATTTTATCCATGCTTCTCTTTTTCTGTGTCTATTTATTTTCACCTCTATGGTATACTTTAGGGGCAGAATGCGTGAAGCTTCAAACAAGTCTTCACTTGAGTATTCGAATGTCTATGTCATCCGAAATTTAAAAAGAAAGTAGTAGTTTATGAATCCAGAAATGTTTCAAAAAGCCCTTGCTGAAGCAGGGATCCAATTAAATGACCAACAAATGGCACAATTCAATCGTTACTTTGAATTGTTAGTCGAATGGAACGAAAAGATCAATTTGACCGCTATTACTGAACGTGATGAAGTGTATTTAAAACACTTTTATGATTCATTAACAGTGGCAATGCATGTGCCAATGACTGGTGACAACTATCGTTTAGTTGATGTCGGATCAGGTGCAGGTTTCCCAAGTATTCCATTGAAAATTGCTTTACCTGAGCTAGATATTACGATTGTCGATTCATTGAATAAACGTATTCATTTTATCGAAGAAGTAGTGAAGGAATTAGGTTTGGAAGGCGTACATGCCTACCATGATCGTGCTGAAACCTTTGGCCAAAATCCAGCATTTAGAGAACAGTTTGATTTTGCTACAGCACGTGCAGTTGCACGTTTGAACTTGTTGGCTGAATTCTGTTTGCCGTTAGTTAAGAAACACGGGCAATTTTTAGCCATGAAAGCGCAAAGTGCTGACGAAGAGATTGAAGAAGCGAAAAATGCCATTGCTACACTAGGTGGGAAGTTCTTAGAAGATATTCAATTCGATTTACCAGAAGATGCTGGGCAACGTCACATCTTACGCATTGAAAAGGCAAAAGAAACGCCAAACAAGTATCCGCGTAAACCCGGAAAACCAGCGAAAAGTCCGCTTTAAAGAGGAAATAACAAGTATTTTTGCAAATGCTTGATTTACTTGAACATGGGCTTGCATTTTTTGGTACAATGGTAAAGAATTAAATGATTTTTTCATGTAGAAATAAAGCGAGAAATAGTTGAACTATTTTGAATGAATGCGAAAGGAACGGAAACGCATTCCGTTCCTTTTTTTAAATGAATTACAAGCAAATTGTAGGGGGTTAGAAAATGGGTAAAGTAATCGCAGTTGCCAATCAAAAAGGTGGTGTTGGTAAGACAACAACTACCGTCAATTTAGCATCGGCACTTGCCTACCAAGGTAAAAATATTCTATTGATTGATAGTGATGCGCAAGGTAACGCAACAAGTGGTCTAGGTATTGCTAAGGGATCCGTTGAAAATAGTATTTACGACGTATTGATTAATGGCGTACCAATGAAGGATACAATCGTTTCTTCATCACGTGAAAATCTATCAGTAGTACCAGCAACAATTTCATTAGCTGGGGCAGAAGTTGAATTGACGAGTGTGTCACACCGTGAGCAAAAAATGAAGGAAGCGATTCAACCCTTACGTAACGACTACGATTTTATTTTTATCGATTGTCCACCTTCTCTAGGACATTTGACCATCAACGCTTTTACAAGTGCTGATTCAGTCTTGATTCCGGTTCAAAGTGAATACTATGCCTTAGAAGGTTTGAGTCAATTATTAAATACGATTCAATTGGTACAAAAACATTTCAATCCATCTTTAAAAATTGAAGGTGTATTGATGACAATGTTTGATGCTAGAACTAACTTATCAAATGAAGTAGTGGACGAAGTACGTAAATACTTTGGTACTGCCGTATACGAAACATTGATTCCAAGAAATGTACGATTGTCTGAAGCTCCATCATATGGACAGTCTATTATTGATTATGATATCCGTTCCCGAGGCGCTGAAGTGTATATTGAATTGGCAAAGGAAGTGCTAAAGAATAATGGTCAAACAAACGAATAAACATAATAAAGGTTTAGGTCGCGGTATTGATGCTTTTTTTGGTGGCGATAGTATTTTTTCACCAGAAGAAGTTACTGAAACTAACACAGAAACTACTGAAGTGACTGAAGAGGTCAGTGAACCTGCTGTGACAAGCGACAAAATGGTCCAAGAGATCGAATTGGGCGAAATCCGTCCGAATCCATATCAACCACGTCATCAATTTGACGAGGATGCCTTAAATGATTTAGCCAAATCAATTCAAGAGCAAGGTATCTTCCAACCAATTACATTACGTAAATCAACGATTAAAGGGTATGAAATTATCGCGGGTGAACGTCGTTTTAGAGCTGCTAAAATTGCAGGTTTATCAACAGTGCCAGCCATTGTTCGAGAATTTACTGATGAACAAATGATTGAAGCGTCAATCATTGAAAACTTGCAACGTGAAGATTTAACCGCCCTTGAAGAAGCTTTAGCTTACCAACAATTGATTGATGTTTTGGATATTACTCAAGAACAAGCTGCGCAACGTTTAGGTAAATCAAGAGCCTATATTGCTAACCACTTGCGTTTGCTTGGGTTAAGTGATGATATCAAGGCTTTAGTACAATCTGGTGATTTATCAGCGGGTCAGGCACGAACAATTTTAGGTTTGAAATCGAAAAAAGACCAATCTCGTTTGGCTAAGAAGGTTGTTGCTGAGGGCATCACCGTTCGCCAACTGGAAAAAATGGTCCAAACCTTAAATGAACCAGCTGACAAGGAAGTCAAAAAAGACGACGACAAAAAACCAGCTGTGCCTGCATATATTCGCGAAAGTGAAGATCGCTTGATGGATAAATTTGGTACTAATGTCCAAATTAATACACGTGGTAAACGCGGTAAAATCGAGATTGAATATCTTTCAGAAGAGGATTTAACCCGTATTTTAGATATACTCAATATTAAATTTGAAGATTAGGGGTGTATGTCTTGGTAGAGAAAGAATACGGCATGCATGATGTCGTGCAAATGAAGAAACCCCATCCTTGTGGGGAAAATGCTTGGAAAGTCATCCGTTTAGGCGCTGACATCCGCATTAAATGTCAAGGTTGTGGTCAATCAGTGATGATGCCACGTCGTGAATTCGAAAAGAAAATGAAGAAAGTATTAGTGAAGGCAGACCAAGCAAGTACAGAAGCTTAGTGATTTTCGCCAATATATGACCATAATTTTAAGAAAAGAAAGTAGTGTGAAAAAATGGCATTAACAGCCGGTATCGTAGGATTACCAAACGTAGGTAAATCCACTTTATTCAATGCAATTACCAAGTCTCAAGTTGAGGCAGCAAACTATCCCTTCGCAACTATCGACCCTAATGTTGGGGTAGTAGAAGTACCAGATAGCCGTTTAGAAAAATTAACGGAAATCTATGTACCAAAGAAAACAATCCATACAACATTTGAATTTACAGATATTGCGGGTATCGTTAAGGGTGCCAGCAAGGGTGAAGGTTTAGGAAACAAATTCTTAGCCAATATCCGTGAAGTAGATGCGATTATCCATGTGGTACGTAGTTTTGATGACGGTAATATTACTCACGTGTCTGGTAAAGTAGATCCAGCTGATGATATTGAAACAATCAACTTGGAATTGATCCTTGCTGACTTAGAAACTGTATCAAAACGTTATGAAAAAGCAGCGAAAATGGCCAAATCAAAAGACCATGATGCCGTTGTTGAAGCAACTGCTTTGAAAAAAGTAAAAGACGTTTTAGAAGCAGGTAAATCAGCACGTACTGTTGAATTTACTGAAGAAGAACAACCATTTATTGACCGTATGTTCTTACTAACTGCGAAACCAATTTTATATGTGGCGAACGTTGATGAAGATTCAGCAAGTACAGGTAATGACTATGTTGAAGTAATCCGTGAAATTGCTAGCCAAGAAAATGCGGAAGTAGTGATTGTTTCTGCTCAAATCGAAGAAGAATTAGCGAGTCTTGATGATGAAGACCGTGCCATGTTCATGGAAGATTTAGGTATGGAAGAATCTGGTTTAGACCGTCTAATCCAAAAAGCTTATACTTTATTAGGTCTTGAAACATACTTTACAGCTGGTGAACAAGAAGTACGTGCATGGACCTTCAAAAAAGGTATGAAAGCACCACAAGCTGCTGGGGTTATTCACTCTGACTTCGAACGTGGTTTCATCCGCGCCGAAACGTTATCTTATGAAGACCTATTAACATATGGTAGCGAAAAAGCAGCCAAAGAAGCAGGTCGTTACCGTTCAGAAGGTAAAGACTATATCGTTCAAGATGGCGATATCATGCTATTTAGATTCAACGTGTAAGCAAGCAGAAGGAGATCTAACTGATTATGGCATTAGGAACTGACAAACAATCAAATGAAGCATTACAAGCGCAAGAAGCAGCAGAACGTCAACGTTTTGCGTCTGAACGCCCAGAACTATTTGCAGCCTTAACAAAACGTAACCAAGAATTCATGAATAAATTTATGCATGAAATTACATCTTTGGGCTACGATGGTGATTTAGACCGCAAAGAAAATGAACTTTTACATACGTTAGTGGAAGAACAGAAAAAAGGTGTAACTGCGAAACAACTTTACGGTACACCAACTGCTTATGCGCACCAATTACATGGTAATCCTGACGAATCAGCAGATGGCGAAGGGGCAAAAAGCCCATTCTGGCAATACTGGGTTGAGGGTGGTTTATTAATCGGTGGTGTCTTCGCAGGTATCTCTGGTTTAACCCTATTACTAGGTTCTAACGGCTCTGATGCTGCCTCAGGTCCAGCGGGTATTTTGACCCTATTATTGAACTTCGTTGTAGGTGGGGCAGCTATGGCTATCCTAACAACGAACCAACCAGATATGTCTAAACCGAAACAAGAACGCGGTACAATGCGCTATATCTTGATTTCAGTTGCAGTATTATTGGTGTGGATTGGTTTGATTTCAGTGACTGAATTCCTACCAGCGACAATGAATCCTGAATTACCAATCTTCGGTTACCTAGCTTTAGCTATTCTTGCTTTGGCCGCTAGATGGTGGTTTAAACGCGAATACAAAGTGACGAAAACATTATTCTAATCGACATATGAAAAGTCTGTCCAATTGTTGGGCAGGCTTTTTTTGCATTTCTTGAGTTGTTCTCTTTGTGAAAATGATGAAGATTCGCTAAGATTAAGGTAGTAAATATGAAAAGGACGTGTAATACATGGATGCAACAAATATTGATTTTTCTAACGTTTCAGATGATTTAGGATTCCGTTATGGACGACCGGATGCACCGGTTAAACTATACGCCTACTTGAATGTGGAATGTCCTTTTTCCAGAAGATATGAACAAACAAATACGGCTTTAATCAACGAATTTGTGGATGCCGGTAAAGTGCAATATATTGTGAAGCCTGTAGACCGTCCTACTGGGCACTTGCGTAAGGGAAATGTGATGCACAGCTACCTTACTTACGATGATCCTGAAAATGCCTTTAAACAATTAACGACGATGTTCGCAACACGTCAAGAATGGACGAAGTTGGATGAAGACGGCGTGGCGAAATATGCGGAAGAGGTATTGGGCTACACGAAACAAGGTAATGATGAAGTTCAAGAAGCTATCAAAGAAGAAGCAGTGAAAGTAGGCGCGAAAACTGTACCGACTGCTTATGTATTTGGTGAAGCTTTTGACGAACATGAAGACAACAACACTGTTCGTGACTGGTTGAACGCTGCTTATGCGACTGCAACTGCAGAAGAAGCTTTTGATTTCGGTGCTGACAAGTTAAATCTTGGTGCCGTGACAGATAAACGTGCCATTAAATATGGTTCTGACGATGCACCTGTGAAGATTACGGAATACATCAACTTCCGTTGCCGTGGGTCAAAACGTTTTGAAGATGCGATTTCAGAGAAATTAGAACAATTAGCTGATGCGGGTAAAGTACAACGTATTATTAAACACGTGGATATCGATGCTGCTGGTTTATACAAGGGTGAAGTGATCAACCGTTTTGTAGATTACAAGGACCAAGACCGTGCTTACCAACAATTTAAAGAAATCTTTGCGCGCCACGGTGAATGGTCTGCTTATGATTTCGGTGGTATTGCTGATGTAGCGATTGAAACTTTCTCATACAGCTACCAAGGTAACAAAATTCAAACAGAAGTAGTCAAAGAAGAATTCAAGAACTTAGGTGGTGTTGCGACACCAACTATCGTTGTGAATGGTGAAAAAGCCTTTGTTGGACCAAATGCAGCCCAAGAATTGGATGACTACTTAGCTAGCGTTATTGAAGATTAAGGAGGTCAACCTGTGTTTGATACTAGTAAAATTACTTATCAAGATGCCATCAAAGTAGGGGAAGATACAGCCAAGGTGAAAATCGTGGAATATATCAACCTTGCTTGCCCGGATGCCTTAATTTACCAAGAAACCTTTGCGTCATTTTTGGCACCACTAGTGGCGACAGGCCAAGTGCAACGCATCTTGAAACATTACAATAAAACGTCTAACCGTCTGCAAAAAGGTAATGTAGCCAATGACTTCATTGCCTATGATGGGGACCATGCGACTGCCTACAATTTCATCGACCAATATATGCGTAAGCAAAATGATTGGGCAACTTTGGCGTTGGATGAAGTCGCAGGCTATTTTGAAGCTAAAGGCTTTGAAAAACAAGATAATGCTGAGTTAGCTGAGCGTGTCTTTGCGGAAGCGCAAGCGGTCGGTGTGGGCGCTGTGCCTACTGTTTTTGTGGGTGACCAAGCCTTTATTGAAACGGTTGATGCTGATGCTTTTAAGAAAGCCATTAGTAGTCAATTATAAATATCATGAACAGTTCTGAAGTAGTGATGCTTTAGGGCTGTTTTTTTCTTGTCACAAGGGCTTGCAGTAGTTGGTGAATATAGGGGATTTAATAAAACCGAACTATTATTTTTCTTGGATGCCGTTTATGGGATTTGGATGCTTTTTTCACAAATAAAACACGAACATTAAATTTCATTAAGTAAAATATCGAATTTATTTACGAAATATAGAGTTGACGACTTGGGTTAAAGGTGTTAGGATAATAAAAATATATTTTTAAAGCCAAGGGGAAAACATTTATAAGAAGGAGTAATTAATATAATGACTACAGCATGGGAAAACAAATTTGCAAAAGAAGGACTTACATTTGATGATGTCCTATTAATGCCAGCACATTCAGAGGTATTACCTAACGAGGTTGACTTAAAGGTACAATTAGCACCAAATTTAACATTGAACGTACCAATTATCTCAGCGTCTATGGATACTGTTACTGATTCAGCTATGGCGATTGCAATGGCACGTCAAGGTGGTTTAGGTATCATCCACAAAAATATGACAATTGCGCAACAAGCGGATGAAGTGCGTAAAGTAAAACGTTCAGAATCTGGTGTGATTTCAGATCCATTCTACTTGTTCCCAGAAAATGCTGTTCATGAAGCGGAAGCTTTGATGGCAAAATACCGTATTTCTGGTGTGCCAATCATTGATAATGAAGAAAACCACAAATTAGTGGGTATCTTAACAAACCGCGATATTCGTTTTATCGAAGACCATGACCAAGAAATTGGTAATGTGATGACGAAAAAAGATTTAGTTGTGGCACCACAAGGAACTTCATTAGAAGAAGCAAGCCACATTTTATACGAAAACCGTATTGAAAAATTATTATTAGTTGATGACGAAGGTCGTTTAACTGGTTTAGTGACAATCAAAGATATTGAACGTGTGACTGATTATCCAAATTCAGCAAAAGATGCTAAAGGTCGTTTGATCGTTGGGGCAGCTGTTGGGGTAACTTCTGATACATTTGAACGTGTAACAGCTTTACTTGAAGCTGGTGCTGATGCAATTGTTATCGATACAGCTCATGGTCATTCAGCAGGTGTTTTACGTAAGATTGGTGAAATTCGCGCGGCATTCCCGGATGCAACTTTAATTGCAGGGAACGTTGCAACTGGTGAAGGTACACGTGCTTTATACGAAGCCGGCGTTGACGTTGTAAAAGTTGGTATTGGACCTGGTTCTATCTGTACAACTCGTGTTGTTGCAGGTGTTGGGGTGCCACAAATTACTGCTATCTACGATGCAGCAACAGTTGCCAATGAATATGGCAAAACAATCATCGCTGATGGTGGGATCAAATATTCTGGTGATATCGTGAAAGCTTTAGCAGCTGGTGGTCACGCAGTAATGTTAGGTTCTATGTTAGCTGGTACTGATGAAGCACCAGGTGAATTAGAAATCTTCCAAGGTCGTCAATTCAAAACTTACCGTGGTATGGGTTCTATCGGTGCAATGAAAAAAGGTTCTGCTGACCGTTACTTCCAAGGTGAAGTTAATGAAGCAAACAAACTTGTGCCAGAAGGAATCGAAGGCCGTGTAGCATACAAAGGTCCAGTTTCTGGTATTATCTTCCAAATGATTGGTGGTATTGAATCTGGTATGGGTTACTGTGGTGCTGCTAACGTTCAAGCCTTACGTGAAAATGCACAATTCATCCGTATGACAGGTGCTGGTTTGATTGAATCACATCCACATGACATCCAAATCACGAAAGAATCACCTAACTATTCTCGTGGTAACTAGTACAATTTAAAAGAAAATTTCAAAAGGCAATCAGGCTTGCAAAATCCTGGTTGCCTTTTTACAATGAGGGCAAGAGATGTGTAGAAAAGCGTATCTTAAGGCATTCTTAAATACTTTTAAATAGAAATATAGTACTAATTCGCCCGTAATTTGTTAAGATGGTGGAAGAGAATATAGCGTATGGAGGATGACAAATGAAAATATTAATTACAGACGACGATAAAGATATCGTTGAATTACTAACAATTTACGCGACCAACGAAGAATATGAAGTTATCCAAGCTTTTGATGGTGATGAAGCCTTAAAGAAAATCGCTGAGAATCCTGATATTGCCTTAATGGTTTTAGATATTATGATGCCAGTAAAAGATGGTATTACCGTAGTGAAAGAATTACGTAAACGTGATGTTGATATGCCAATTTTATTATTAAGTGCCAAATCTTCAGATATGGACAAGATTTCTGGTTTAACAACAGGTGCGGATGACTATGTAACCAAACCATTTAACCCGCTAGAAGTCATGGCCCGTATCAAATCATTGTTACGCCGTGCAAATGTGGGCGAAAGTGATTCAGCAACCATTGAAATTGGTCCATTAGTGATCAACAAAAATTCCCATGAAGTTTCAACAACGGATGGCGAACAAATTCAATTAACTGCCTTAGAATTTGGGATTTTATACTTGTTAGCAAGTCACCCAAATAATGTTTTTTCTGCGGACGAAATTTTCGAACGCGTATGGCAACAAGAATCTGTTGTATCAGCCAAAACCGTTATGGTTCACGTGAGCCACTTACGTGATAAAATTGGTGAAGCAACAGGTGGCGATAAAGTAATTTCTACTGTTTGGGGCGTAGGTTACAAAATTACTGCATAACAAGTAAAGGGCTTGAACACATGTGTTGAGCCCTTATCTATGTATTTGGTGAATGTCAGCATGACATAATGAAGAAATTGAGGTGGGCACTTGCAAAAGAAGAAAAGTAGAATGCATACAGAGCTTTTCTTTGAAGCGATTGTTTGGCTAGCGATATTGATTATCTTGTATTTTGGGATTATGTTCGTATTAATTACGGCCTATGAAACCAACTATTCCCATTTTTTACGAGCGTATCCTGGCTCTTTTTTGGTGCGACCACAATTTCAACAAAACTTCTTCCTAAGCTTTACCATGGTGTACATCGTATTAAGTATCACCTTCGTTGGTTGGCGGATTTATCGCCGCTTGCGTGCGGTGCAACTAGGCTATGTATTGGATGAACTCCATTATATTTCCCAAGGTAATTTTCACCATAAAATTGCCGTTGATGAAAAAAATGGGATGCAACCTGTTGTCGACTCTATCAACCGTTTAGTCGATTCCACGGTAAAGGCACGTGAAGAAGAACGTCGGATTGAACAATCGAAAGATGATTTGATTACCAACATGAGTCATGACATTCGAACCCCTTTGACATCAGTCATTGGATACTTGACCCTGTTAAAACAAGAGGAACTCAAAGATCCAGAAAAAGCCATGAAGTATATCAATATTGCCTACGACAAGGCCTTGCAGATGCAACGCATGACCGAAGACTTATTCGAATATACCAAGGTGAAACAAGTGGATACGAAATTGGCCATTAGTAACATTAATGTGGTACGTATGGTCGAACAAATTACCGTGGAATTTGAATTGGAGTCAACGAAGGTTGGCCGTGAATTCCAAATTATTGCCCACCCGGCAGATAATATCATGGTGGATATTGATCCGGAAAAATTTGTCCGTATTTTTAGCAATCTGTTTACCAATGTCTTTAAATACGGTGGCAAGGGCAAATACATTAAAATAATCATTGTCCAAAATCAAGAAGATACAACCTTTACCGTGGAAAATGACGGGGCTAAAATTCCGAAAAATCAGTTGAAAGACCTCTTCCAACGATTTTATCGAGGGGATAAGTCTCGTACCGAACCACAAACCGGTAGTGGTCTAGGTCTTGCGATTACGCAGTCGATTATTGAATTGCATAGGGGTGAAATATACGCGGAATCCGATAACAAGGGGACGCGATTCATTTTTACAATTCCTAATCGCTTTGAGACGGACGATAAATATGAAGAAATGGAGCGAACATAAGTGAAGAACAACTGGACGAAAATGTTAACAATTTTCCTGGTCGCCTTGATAGGGGTTAATCTGACTATCCTACCGACGACAGCATTAGCAACAGGTGCGGGTACGGTGGATGCGAGTAGTAGCACAACAGATGATGGTACAGTTGAGTCTTTTTCTACGCAAATTTCAGAAAATATTGGGTTAGGCGTCGATGCAGCAATGGCCATTGATAGTGAAACCGGACAAATTCTCTTTGATCAAAATGGCGCGACCTTACACGGAATTGCTTCATTAACCAAATTGATTTCTCTATTTGTGGTTTACGATGAAATTGCAGCCGGAAATTTGACGTTGGATACCAAAATTCCAGTGTCAGCTGAAGTAGCTGCCTTATCGACAACTGCAGGTTTATCTAACGTACCTTTAGTGGAATCAACTGATTACTATACAGTCGACAATTTAATTGATGCAGCTATTATCGGTTCAGGGAACGCAGCTGTTGTTGCCATGGCCGAATATATTTCTGGCTCTGAACTAGCTTTTGTTGAAAAAATGGGTGAAAAATTAAACGCTCTTGGCATCAAGGATTTTGAATTATACACGGCTAGCGGTTTAGCTGGTGCTTGGTTAACGACGACGGATGGCTCAGCTTCACCATATACCATGGATCAAGAAAACAGCATGCAAGCCCGCGACATCTTGTTCGTGGCGCGTGAAATCGTGAACCAATACCCAGATGTGTTGGAACGTTCAAATATTACGTCGAAAACATTTAACGTAACCGATACAGAGACGGTAACTTTGGAAAATACCAATCTCTTTTTACCAGGAAATACTTATGAGCGTTCGGATGTTTCTGGTCTGAAGACGGGGACGGAAACTTTGGCCGGTCGGTGCATTATTATTATGAGTCAAATTGATGGTCATGATGTGATGTTGGTGACTTTAGGCGCTGATTCTGAAGCACAACGTTATGAAGATACAGGTAATTTGCTAACGGCTTTACAAGAGAATTTAGCTTGGACGACCTTATATGGCGAGGGAGCGACTTGGTTAAATGCTGAGGACACAACGATTTATCAAGGTGCTGTTGAAGGCGTGGATTTACAATATGCGAAAACAAATGCCATGTTCTTGCCAGTAGATTATGATTTAGATAGCCATCTTGTATCAACATACGATGCCGCCTTCCAATACGACGCAGAAGGCAAGTTATCTTTATCTGCGCCATTAAGTGTGGACGAATCGATTAACACCTTTAATACGACTGTGGATTTTGATGAAACATTGTTTAATCAACTAGATTTATCAAATGCCATCGTGCCAGCTGAGAATGTTGAGAAAGTAAGCATTGTCGTTCAAGTTGCGCGCATTATGGAAGATCTATTTAGTGGTTGGATGAGTGATTTGCAAGGTATTATGGGTGGCAGTAACTAAGCAATAGCAAGGCTTTGCCCTTTTTCCCTAGATTGACATTTGATATGGGCATAGCTATAATGATGGTAATAAGAAAAAAGTACTGATTGTGACTAGTAATATTGCCTAATTTTAAGAGAGCTTGCGGTAGGTGAGAGCAAGTAATGACGTAATATGAATCCACACAATCGCTGACTGTGAACGTAAGCACGACTTACTAAGCAGAACCGGGTTAGCCGTTATCTAATGAGCGTAAGATATGCTAAGACTAGCTATCTTAAAGTAGGGTGGCACCGCGCAATAATAGAAAATTTCAAGCTATTTCGTCCCTTCCATTTTGGAAGGCCGGAGTAGCTTTTTTTATACGAAAAATTAGGAGGAAATAACATGATTGATATTAAATTATTACGAGACAATTTTGATGCAACAGCAGCAAAATTACAAACACGTGGGGTAGAAGTTGCACAACTAGAAGAATTAGTGACTTTAGATACACAACGTCGTGAAGTAATCGCGGAAACAGAAGCTTTAAAAGCAGAACGTAACGCGGTATCTGATGAAATTGGTTTATTACGTCGTAACAAAGAAAATGCAGACGACAAGATTGCCCGTATGAAAGCTGTCGGTGAAGAAATTTTAGCCTTAGATGAAAAACTTGCTGGCTTAGATGAAAAAGTTTCATACATCATTGACCGTATTCCAAACTTACCACATGACTCAGTACCAGTTGGTGCAAGTGAAGATGATAACGTAGAAGTACGTCGTTGGAACGAAGCGCGCGAATTCGATTTTGAGCCAAAAGCACATTATGAAATTGGTGAAGACTTAGGTATTTTAGACTTCGAACGTGGTGCGAAGGTATCAGGTGCTCGTTTTGTATACTACCGTGGTTTAGGTGCCCGTTTGGAACGTGCCGTTTATAACTTCATGTTAGACCAACACCAAGCTGAAGGTTATGAAGAGTTAATCACACCATACCTAGTGAACGATACTTCTATGTATGGTACTGGTCAATTCCCTAAATTTACAGAAGACGTATTCTCAACGACAAATGATGACCGTCACCTAACATTAATTCCAACAGCAGAAGTACCTTTAACAAACTACTATGCAAATGAAATTATCCCAGGTGAAGAATTACCAATCTACTTTACAGCAATGTCTCCAAGCTTCCGTTCAGAAGCAGGTTCAGCTGGTCGTGATACGCGTGGTTTAATCCGTCTACACCAATTCCAAAAAGTAGAAATGGTGAAATTCGCACGTCCAGAAGATTCTTATGAAGAATTAGAAAAAATGACCAACAATGCTGAAAATATTTTGCAAAAATTAAACTTACCATACCGTGTAGTAGCACTATCAACAGGGGACATGGGCTTCTCAGCTGCAAAAACATACGACTTAGAAGTATGGCTACCAGCACAAGAAACTTACCGTGAAATTTCTTCATGTTCAAATACTGAAGCATTCCAAGCGCGTCGTGCTATGATTCGTTTCCGTAATGCAAATGGTAAACCTGAATACGTACATACATTGAATGGTTCTGGTCTAGCTGTAGGTCGTACCGTAACTGCGATTCTAGAAAACTACCAAAATGCCGATGGATCTGTAACAATTCCAGAAGTATTAGTACCATATATGGGTGGCATCACTGAAATCACAAAAGATAATGCGTCTGGCGTTTCAAAACTAAAATAGTGTATTACAATTAGAGCAGATTCATTTCTTAAGGAAAAAGGAGGCAATTCATATGTCTAAAGAAACAGCAGTATTTGCCGGTGGATGCTTCTGGTGTATGGTAGAACCATTCGAAGCAATGCCAGGTATTGAAAAAGTGACATCAGGCTACACAGGTGGTCACAAAGAAAATCCTACTTATGAAGAAGTTTGCTCAGGAACCACTGGACATACTGAAGCCGTAGAAGTTGTATTCGACAACGAAACAATTTCATATCCAGAATTATTGAACATCTATTGGCAACAAACAGACCCAACAGATGCAATGGGTCAATTCGTTGACCGCGGTGATTCATACCGTCCAGAAATTTTTGTGAATAGCCCAGAACAAGCAGAAGCTGCGCAAGCATCTAAAGAAGCTTTAGACGCAAGTGGTCGTTTCAATAAACCTGTTTTGACAAAAATCACGAAAGCATCAACTTTCTGGCCAGCAGAAGATTACCACCAACAATTCTATCAAAAGAACCCAGCCCACTATAAACGCTACTCTGAATTATCAGGTCGTAAAACGTTTATTAAAGAAGCTTGGGAAGAAGCATAGATCAATTTTATTATCGTAAATTGAGCAATAGGGAACTAGCCATGTTTTGGCTAGTTCCCTATTTTTTGTTTTTATCAAAAAATAGCAGAAAAACTATTTACAAGATGCGTATAATCTGCTAATATATTTTTCAGACGTTATCCATGTTATTGCCCTTTGGCAATTGATATTTTTTTGAAAAAAGTCGTTGACAAGTCAGTGTCACGCATGATAATATCTAATAGTTGCGTTACAGCGTAACAACAACCGAGAAGACAACGATTTAAATATCTTTTAAAAAGTTGTTGACTTCCAATCAAACTCGTGATACTATTAAATAGTTGTCGCGAAGGCGATAAATAGACCTTTGAAAACTGAAC
>NZ_RKMG01000013.1 GCF_003797145.1 Aerococcus agrisoli
CGAAAAGTATGAATTGTTCAGGTTCTATATATATAGTAAATATCTGAGACTTCTTTGTGCCCAGGAATGTTCTCATTTTACCAAAGTCTATTCCGCTATGCACCTTTTAGCCATCTAGTGTTCACTTACCACTATCACTGGCGATTTATTTTTTCTTTAACCTACCTACTATTGACAATTGTTATTAGGCCACAAATTAAGTATTATTGGTTTATAAGGAAATACATATAATGGAGGTTTTTTTATGGCAAATCATTTTTTAGTGTTACAAACCGACTTTGGATTAGGGGACGGTGCTGTAGCAGCTATGTACGGTGTAGCATATACCGTTGATCCCAGTCTTACAATTTCTAACTTAACGCATGAGATCCCTCCATACGATATCTTTGCGGCATCATATCGCTTACTACAAACGATTAAATACTGGCCAGAGGAAACAGTATTTGTATCCGTTGTAGACCCAGGTGTTGGTTCAGCACGTAAATCAGTAGTAGCAAAAACAAAAACTGGTCACTACATCATTACTCCTGACAACGGGACATTAACACATGTTGCTGCCCATCTTGGTTTAGAAGCAGTTAAGGAAATCGATGAAATCAAAAACCGTTTACCGCATTCAGAAGAATCACATACCTTCCATGGTCGTGATGTATATGTATACAACGGGGCAATGTTAGCGAACAATGCAGATTATTTTAACCAGTTGGAAAAATCAGTCGCTGTTGAGGATATCACGACTTTCCAATTAGGTGAATTATATGAAGCAGACGGCGTTATTCACGGTACCGTAGATATCCTAGATATCCGATTTGGCTCACTTTGGACTAATATCCCTTCAAGTGCCTTGAAAAATGCAGGCATCGAGAATGGAGACACCATCAGCGTGACCATTTACCATAACGGCATCAAACATTACCAAAACTATATTCTATTTGGCCATTCATTTGCGGATGTACCTGTTGGTGAACCAATTGGCTATATCAACTCCCTATTAAACTTAGGTGTGGCGATCAACCAAAAGAACTTCGCCGAAACATACGGTGTGGGCACGGGTATTGACTGGCAAATAGAAGTACGTAAAATTTAATTCGCTATTTTGAACCAAAATAAATCTTATAATATAGAAGAAACTTTCAAAGGAGAACAAACATGAATAAAAAACAATCATCTATTACAACCCTAGTTGCCATCGGTGTAGGTGCAGCCGTATTCTTTATCTTAGGTCGCTTCCTATCCATCCCTACAGGTATTCCAAACACAAGTATTGAAACAACATATCCATTCCTAGCTTTAATGGCTACTATCTTCGGTCCATTCGCTGGTTTATTCATTGGTTTGATTGGTCATGCGATAAAAGACTTATTAACTTATGGTTTGTGGTGGTCATGGGTATTAACATCTGGTTTTGCTGGATACGGCTTTGGTATCGTTGGCCGTCGCTTAAAAGTTAATGAAGGTATTTTCACTGCAAAAGATGCGATTCAATTCAATATTGGCCAAGTAGTCGTGAACGTGTTATCATGGGTTGTCATTGCACCAGTTTTAGACATCTTAATTTATTCAGAACCTGCGAACAAAGTTTTCCTACAAGGTGGGGTTTCTGCCCTTGTAAACTCTTTATCAGTAGGTATTATCGGTACATTGTTACTTAAAGGATATGCCTCTACACGTACGAAATCAGGAAGTTTACGTAAAGAGCAATAATAGAAAGTAGTTTTTATTATGAATAACGTATTTACAACTAAGCCGGTGGACTCTAATGTCACACCGGCTATTGAATTTAAAAATGTATCTTTTCGCTATGCTAGTCAAGCTGACTTAAATCTTCACGATTTGTCTTTTGCGATCTATCCTGGCGAGAAGGTGTTAATTATCGGTCCTTCTGGTTCAGGTAAATCAACGATTGGGAAAATGATCAATGGTCAAATTCCCAATACCTTTGATGGTGATTTAACCGGTGAGATTTTTATTAACGGCAAATCAATCAAGGGACAATCAATCTTCGACCTTTCCCTACAGGTAGGAACTGTATTACAAGATACAGACGGTCAATTTGTTGGTTTAACAGTTGCTGAAGACTTGGCCTTCGCTTTGGAAAATGATAACGTTGCACAAACAGACATGGTCGCTAAGGTGAATACCTGGGCAACTACGCTTGATTTGCATGACCTATTATCAGCCAAGCCTCAAGCTTTATCCGGCGGTCAGAAGCAACGTGTGTCCATTGGTGGTGTCTTAATTGATGAATCACCTATTGTCCTATTTGATGAACCTCTTGCCAACCTAGACCCTGCATCTGGTTTAGCAACCATGGAACTTATCGGTAAGTTAAATGCTTCTGAGCAGTTAACCACTATCGTCATTGAACACCGTTTAGAAGAAACATTAATTGCAGATATCGATCGTGTCATTGTCATTGAAAATGGTCGTCTCGTAGGGAATACAACGGTTGATTATTTACTTCGTTCTGATTTACTTGACCGTATTGGTGTGCGCCAGCCTTTATATCTGGATGCTTTTCATTATGCGGGGGTATCTTTGAAGCAATTTGATACGCTTGGTGCTTTTACACCAGACTTCATCACACCGAAAGTGGCGCAGGAGTTGACGACTTGGTATGATAGTCAGGTTGATACGAGCCGTGACCAGTTACAAAAGCCGATTGTGCAACTTGAAAATGTTGCTTTTCGCTATCATGATACGCCTTTGATTCAAGATATGAATCTGACGATTTATGATGGTGAGTTGATTTCGCTGGTTGGGACGAATGGTGCGGGTAAGTCGACCTTAGCTAAGTTGCTATGTGGTTTTGAGCGTCCTGATGCGGGAAAAATCACTGTATTTGGTCAAGATGCGGCGCAATTGTCGATTAAGGAGATTGCGGATGATATTGGTTATGTGATGCAGAATCCGAATCTGATGATTTCGAAAAATCTTTTGGCCGATGAGGTGGCTTCTGGGCTCATTAACCGCGGTCTTTACAAGGACGGCGCTGATGAGGAATTATTGGAACGTGTGGCGCATGCTTTGCGGATTTGTGGTCTTTTCCCTTACCGCAACTGGCCGATTTCCGCTTTGTCTTATGGGCAAAAACGACGCGCAACGATTGCCAGCATTCTGGTTTTAAATCCTAAATTATTGATTTTGGATGAACCAACAGCTGGTCAGGACTACAAGCATTACACGGATATGATGGCCTTTATTCAAGAGTTGAATGCGAATGAAGGAATCACCATTTTGATGATTACCCACGATATGCATTTGATGCAAGAATACACCAACCGGACAATTGTTCTACATGATGGGCAAATTCTAGCGGATAACAAGCCGTCAGCCGTGCTTGCTGATGAATATTTGATGAAACAAGCCCATTTAGCACCGACTAGCTTGTATCAATTAGCGAAAGCCTTACCGAATATTGAACCAACAAGCTTTATCGATGCCTTCATTCGTTATGAGCGAAATCTGAAAATTGATAAATTGGCGACGGTTCGTCTTGAAAGGAGTGTGGCGGATTTTGGCTAAGACACAAGGACAAACCTTGGGCTATATTGCTCGAGATACACCGCTACACCGTTTATCAGGCGCTACCAAGCTAATTGCCTTTATCGCCCTATCAGTCATCGCGATGACTTCGTATGACACGCGCTTTTTGATTGGCTTGGGAATTTTATCGCTAATCTTGTTCTGGGTATCAAAAATCCAATGGTCTGAAGTGAAGACGGTCATTTACTTTATTCTCTTCTTCTCCATCTTGAATTTGATTACCATCTATATATTCGAACCAGAATATGGGGTGCAGTTGTATGATTCACGTACCGTAATTGCTGAAGGTATTGGTCGC
The DNA here is from genome assembly GCF_003797145.1 of Aerococcus agrisoli. Lineage (GTDB taxonomy): Bacteria > Bacillota > Bacilli > Lactobacillales > Aerococcaceae > Aerococcus > Aerococcus agrisoli. Next base: position 3,845 of record NZ_RKMG01000013.1, read on the forward strand.
TATTCACTGACCCAGGAACAACTTTTCTACGAGTTCAATTTATTCGTTAAATATTTCTCGACCATTCCCTTGGCTTTGATTTTTATTTTAACGACCAATCCAAGTGAATTTGCCTCATCACTTAATCGAATAGGCGTTTCCTACCGCATCGCTTATGCTGTAGCGCTAGCTTTGCGTTATATTCCGGACATCCAAAGTCAATTCTTTGCTGTTCGCCAGAGCCAACAAGCGCGTGGGATTGAGATGTCAAAAAAGGCACCCCTGATCCAACGTGTGAAGCGTTCGGCTCAGGTGATTATGCCTTTGATATTCTCTAGTCTTGACCGTATTGAGGTAATTAGCCAAGCTATGGAACTGCGTCGCTTTGGGAAAGAAAACCGCCGTACCTGGTACAGTGCACGACCTTTCAAACGTGGTGATTTCATCGCATTATTTGTGACAATCGTGTTGGTTGCCATTGGTGTCAGTCTATTCTTCATCAACGGTGGCCGTTTCTATAACCCATTTAAATAAGCTAAACAAAAAAGGTAGCAAACTCGTTCTAATAAACGAGTTTGCTACCTTTTTCTATGTTTAGTTTACTATTCGCTTACCAAGTAAAGTGCTAGTTTACACTAACGCGTTGATTTGGAAGCCACGGTCTTCTAATACATATAGGATTGCTTCAGCTGTATCAATTGATGTTAACAATGGCACACCACGTTCGATGGCTGCTTTACGGATCAATTGACCTGAATTTTGGTCGTGACGTGCACGTCCCCAAGTGTTAATGATGATTTGCGCGCGTTCATCAGTAATTAAGTTTACTAATGTTTGCTCGATTTCTTTTTCATCAGTTTGTTCGCTTGACGTTACAGCAACTGTGTCGATGCCTGCTGCTTCAAATTCAGCTTGCATGTCGCCTGTTACCATCACGCTGAAACCAATTTGACGGAAGCGGTGTGCTAATGCCAAACTTTCTTCAACGTCTGCTTTAGTAATAGTGAATAAGACATTTCCAAAGTCATTGACATGGATATTGCTTCCTGCAAAGGCTTTGTATAAAGCTTTTTGAAGGTTAATATCTGAACCCATAACTTCACCAGTTGATTTCATTTCAGGACCTAATTGTGGGTCCACTAAGTTCAATTTCGTGAATGAGAAGACTGGTGCTTTTACGTGAACCATTTCGCCTTCAGCGTAAAGACCTGGTTGGTAACCTTGGTCAAGAATGCTTTCACCTAAGATAGCTCGTGTCGCAACTTGGGCCATTGGAATACCTGTTACTTTACTTAAGAAAGGTACTGTACGGCTGGCACGTGGGTTTACTTCAATTACGTAAACTTGTTCGTCTTGAACGATGAATTGAATATTCATCATACCCAAGCAGTTTAGGCCAAATGATAGACGTTCAGTATAGTCGACGATGGTCGCTTTGACTTCATCAGATAGGCTTTGTGAAGGATAAACGGCCATAGAGTCACCTGAGTGGACCCCAGAACGTTCGATATGCTCCATAATACCTGGGATTAAGACATTTTCACCATCACAAATGGCATCAACTTCAACTTCAGTACCGACAACGTAGTGGTCAATCAAGATTGGGCGGTCTGGCGATGCGATCATGGCATCTTCCATGTAGCTGCGTAAGTCCGCGTCGTTATCAACGATTTCCATACCACGTCCACCTAATACGTAACTTGGACGTACTAAGACTGGATAGCCGATTTTAGCTGGGATTTGTAAAGCATCTTCAACTGACATTGCAGTAAATCCTTCTGGTTGAGGGATACCTAGGTCTGTTAAGGCTTGCTCAAACAAGTCACGGTCTTCTGCACGGTCTAGGTCTTCGACGGTTGTACCTAAGATAGGAATACCTAATTTGTGCAATGGTTCAGCTAAGTTAATCGCTGTTTGACCACCAAATTGGACGATAACCCCTTCAGGTTTTTCTAGGTCGATGACATGAAGCACGTCTTCTAAGGTAAGTGGCTCAAAGTATAGTTTATCTGAAATTGAGAAGTCAGTAGATACCGTTTCTGGGTTGTTGTTCATGATAATTGCTTCGTAGCCGGCTTGTTGGATAGCTTTTACAGAGTGCACTGTCGCGTAGTCAAATTCGACCCCTTGACCAATACGGATTGGACCTGAACCTAATACTAATACTGTTTTCTTGTCTGAAGGGATACTTTCGTTTTCAGCGCTATACGTTGAGTAGAAGTAAGGTGTGTTCGATTCAAATTCAGCCGCACAGGTATCTACTGTTTTGTAGACTGGGCGAATGCCGTTTTCAGCACGTAAGTCACGTACATCTGCTAAGTCATTTTCCCATAAACGAGAAATGGCTAAGTCTGAGAAACCGTAACGTTTTGCGTCTGTTAAAACAGCAACATCATTCTTGTTCGCTGCTAGTTTATTTTCTAACTCGACAATGTGCATCAAGACATCTAAGAAGTATAGGTTAATCTTGGTCATGTCGTGTAATTGTTCAATCGTGTAGCCACGGCGTAAGGCTTCAGCCAGGTAGAAGATACGGTCATCTTGTGCACGCGTAATTTTATCTACTAATGTTGCTTCATCCGCTTCGCGACTTGCTGTAGTTGCCATGTGTTCTGCACCAATTTCTAGTGAACGAACAGCTTTCAATAAGGCTTCTTCTAGGTTGGTACCAATGGCCATTACTTCACCAGTGGCCTTCATTTGTGTACCTAATTGACGGTCACCTTTTTCGAACTTGTCAAATGGCCAACGTGGAATTTTCGCAACTACGTAGTCTAAAGCTGGTTCAAATTCAGCTAAAGTTGTACCTGTTACAGGGTTGATCATTTCGTCAAGGGTTAAACCTACGGCAATTTTGGCTGCAATTTTCGCAATTGGGTAACCAGTTGCTTTTGATGCTAACGCCGAAGAACGACTTACACGTGGGTTAACTTCAATTACGTAGTAGTTGAAGCTATTTGGATCTAAGGCTAATTGCACGTTACATCCACCTTCGATACCTAAAGCACGGATGATTTTTAATGATGCATCACGTAGCATTTGGTTCTCATGGTCAGTAAGCGTTAAGGTTGGTGCGAAAACGATTGAGTCCCCTGTATGAATACCAACTGGGTCAAAGTTTTCCATGTTACATACAACCAAGGCATTATCAGCGCTATCACGCATTACTTCGTATTCGATTTCTTTGTAACCAGCGATTGAAATTTCAATCAAACATTGGGTTACAGGAGATAATTTTAGCCCTTTTGCTACGATTTCACGTAACTCAGCAGGGTCATTACAAATCCCTCCACCGGTACCACCCATGGTAAAGGCTGGACGAACAATTACTGGATATCCAGCTTTGTCTGCGAATGCTAAGGCTTCTTCAACCGTATGTACAATATCACTTTCAGGTACTGGCTCATTTAATTCACGCATTAGGTTACGGAATAAGTCACGGTCTTCAGCTTGGTCGATAGCAGATAATTTTGTACCCAATAATTGGATGCCTAGTTCATCTAGAATACCGTCATTGGCTAATTCAATCGCCATATTCAAGCCTGTTTGACCACCCAAAGTAGGTAGAATTGCATCTGGGCGTTCTTTACGTAAGATGCGAGATACAAATTCTAGCGTAATTGGTTCAATGTAGACTTTATCAGCAATTTCTGTATCCGTCATGATGGTTGCTGGATTGGAGTTCACTAATACAACTTCATAGCCTTCTTCACGCAAAGATAAGCATGCTTGCGTACCAGCATAGTCGAATTCTGCTGCCTGTCCGATGATAATTGGTCCAGATCCGATGACCATAATCTTGTGAATATCAGTACGTTTTGGCATTAAATAGTCCCCTCCAAGTTCTTGTTGTTTTCCATTAAATCGATAAAGCGGTCAAATAAGTGGTCCGCGTCATGTGGCCCTGGTGCTGCATCTGGGTGATATTGCACGCTGAAAGCAGGCAATGTTTTGTGGCGTACACCTTCAACCGTTTCATCGTTGATTTCGATGTGTGTGATTTCTAAATCAGTATTGGCAATTGATGCTGCGTCTACTGCATAACCATGGTTTTGTGAAGTGAAATCGATACGACCAGTTGCTAGTTCGCGTACTGGATGGTTAAATCCACGGTGACCAAATTTCATTTTAAATGTTTCCCCACCGTTTGCTAAACATAGTAATTGGTGACCTAAACAAATCCCAAACAAAGGAATTTTTCCTTGAATTTCTCTAATCATATCTAATGATTCAGGAATACTTGTTGGGTCCCCAGGACCGTTCGTTAACATAACCCCATCTGGTGCTAAGCGTAGAATTTCTTGTGCTGTTGTATCGTAAGGTACTACCGTTACATTACATTCACGTTTGTTTAATTCGCGTAAGATAGAGTGTTTCAAACCAAAGTCTACAACGACAACATTTTTACCCGCATTAGGATTTACATAGCGTGTTTTCGTTGATACTTGTGATACTTGATCCGTTGGTAATTCAGTCGCACGAAGCGTTGCTAAAGCAGCTTCAATGTCAGTACCCTCATTTAGAAGACTAGCCTTCATTGTACCGTGACTACGGATTGTTTTCGTCAATTGACGTGTATCAATGTGTTTAATACCAGGAATATCATATTCCACTAAGAAATCATCCAAGCTCATTTTTGATCGCCAGTTAGATGGGAAACGTGCAACTTCACGACAAATGATTGCTTTCACTGTTGGGTCTACAGATTCAAAATCATCCGCATTTACACCATAATTCCCGATTAATGGGAAAGTAAATGTTAACATTTGACCGTTATAACTTTGGTCTGTTAAAGATTCTTGATAGCCTGTCATCCCTGTTGAGAAAACAACTTCGCCAATGACCTCTTTCGTTGCGCCAAAAGCTTCTCCATAAAATGTTTCGCCAGTTTCTAACAACAATATTTTTTCCATTTTTCCACTCACCTTCAATGAACACACCTAATTTTTTACCATTGATTTTTACAAAAAAAGCACTCAGCCCGAGGGCTAAGCGCTTTACGACACTACAAGTAAATTGAAGATATAGTAAACAAACCATTTTCATGGTTTCACTTGACCCCTTGAAAGCCTCACAGGACTTGATTTAAAGGTTTTTTGTTTTTTCTAAGATTACGCTATTCACATACTATTGTCAATCATTGATTGAAAATTTTCGTATTTTTCATGAATAAATATCTCAGAAAACTCATCATTTTCTCATATAAAACCTAATGCCTCAAGGAATCCGCAAAAAATGCCCTACAGCTTCTTTGTATAGAATGTGCAATTTTTGTACGTTCATCTGGTGAAAAGTGACAAATGCTATTTACAAAATTTCGTCTAAAATTTTAGTAAGATAATGCATATTTGCGTAAAAAAAGAAGACCGAGTCGTCACCCGGTCTTCTTCCAATTTGCAAATTTAGTTTTTAAAGTTTAATTGTTTAAAATTAAGCTTCGATTTCAGTGATTGTACCAGCACCTACAGTACGGCCACCTTCACGGATAGAGAATTTAGTACCGTTTTCGATCGCAACTGGGTGGATCAATTCAACGTCCATGTCAACGTTATCACCAGGCATAACCATTGGTACATCTTCTGGTAAAGTAATAACACCAGTGATGTCAGTTGTACGGAAGTAGAATTGTGGACGGTAGTTAGTTAAGAATGGAGTATGACGTCCACCTTCTTCTTTAGACAATACGTAAACTTGTGCTTTAAATTTAGTATGTGGAGTAATTGAACCTGGTTTAGCTAATACTTGACCACGTTCGATATCTTCACGTTGCACACCACGTAATAAGGCACCAATGTTGTCACCTGATTGTGCGTAGTCTAAAGTTTTACGGAACATTTCAACACCAGTTACAACTGATTTACCGATTTCGTCTTTAACACCAACGATATCAACTTCGTCACCAGTACGTACTTCACCACGTTCTACACGACCAGTAGCAACAGTACCACGACCAGTAATTGAGAACACGTCTTCAATTGGCATCATGAATGGTTTGTCGTTTTGACGTTCAGGTTCTTGGATGTAAGTATCTACAGCTTCCATCAATTCTAAGATTTTAGCTTCTTGTTCTGCGTCACCGTTCAATGCTAATAAAGCTGAACCAGAGATTACAGGTAGATCGTCTCCAGGGTAACCATATTCAGATAATAAGTCACGAACTTCCATTTCAACTAATTCTAGTAATTCTTCATCGTCAACTTGGTCAACTTTGTTTAAGAATACTACGAAGTAAGGAACACCTATTTGACCTGCTAAAAGGATGTGTTCACGAGTTTGTGGCATTGGACCATCAGCTGCAGATACTACTAAGATAGCACCATCCATTTGAGCAGCACCAGTGATCATGTTTTTAACGTAGTCGGCATGTCCTGGGGCATCGATATGAGCGTAGTGACGGTTAGCTGTTTCATATTCGATATGAGAAGTGTTGATTGTGATACCACGTTCTTGTTCTTCTGGAGCGTTATCGATTGAAGCGTAGTCTTTAGCTTCACCGAAACCGTTTTTAGCTAAAACTGTAGCGATTGCTGCAGATAAAGTAGTTTTACCGTGGTCAACGTGACCTAATGTACCCACGTTAACATGGGGTTTTGTACGTTCGTAAGTTTCTTTTGCCATTTTATTATTCCTCCTAAGAATAGAAAATATTAAACCTAAGTTTATAGATTTTCAATAAGTTAATTATAGTCAAACTAGATTCAGAAATCAAGCATCCGCATAAGGAATACCTAGGCTTAAACTTGATTTCCTCTAGTATTGACAGATTCATCCGTTAATTTAAAAATTAATCTTCTGAACCTTTACCATATTTTTTAATGATATCTTCTTGAATTGATTTAGGTACAGCTTCGTAATGATCGAATGTCATTGTGAAAGTACCACGACCTTGTGTTGCAGAACGCAAGGTAGTCGCATAACCAAACATTTCAGATAATGGAACAATTGAGTTGATCATCAACGCGTTACCACGTGGTGTTTGACCTTCAATACGTCCACGACGAGCTGATACGTGACCCATAACATCACCTAAGTACTCTTCTGGTACTTGGATATCAACTTTCATCATTGGTTCAAGGATAGCAGGCGCAGCAGTCTTAATAGCATTACGTAATGCTAATGAAGCAGCAACTTTGAAGGCTGTTTCAGATGAATCGACATCGTGGTAAGAACCATCATATAGTTTAGCCTTAACATCGATTAATGGGAAGCCAGCTAATACACCGTTTTCCATTGCATCTTTCAAACCAGCTTCAACGGCAGGAATGTATTCACGAGGAACCACACCACCGACGATTGCATTTTCAAACTCAAATCCAGCACCTTCTTCGTTAGGTGTGAATTCGATCCATACGTCACCGTATTGACCTTTACCACCTGATTGACGAACGAATTTACCTTGAACAGAAGTTTGTTTAGTAAATGTTTCACGGTAAGATACTTGAGGCGCACCTACTGTTGCAGAAACATTGAATTCACGTTTCAAACGGTCAACGATGATGTCAAGGTGAAGCTCACCCATACCAGCGATGATTGTTTGACCAGTTTCGTGGTCAGTTGACGCACGGAAAGTTGGATCTTCTTCAGCTAATTTACCTAAAGCGACAGACATTTTGTCTTGGTCAGCTTTAGTATCTGGTTCGATTGCAACTTCGATAACTGGTTCAGGGAATTCCATTGATTCCAAGATTACTTGGTGGTCAATGTCTGATAAAGTATCACCTGTAGTAGTGTCTTTAAGACCTACGGCAGCAGCGATATCACCAGAGAATACTTCATCAATTTCAGAACGAGAGTTTGCGTGCATCATCAATAGACGACCAACACGTTCACGTTTACCTTTAGTAGCATTTTGGATGTATGAACCTGATTGTAATGTACCTGCATACACACGGAAGAAAGTTAAACGACCTACGAATGGGTCAGTCATAACTTTGAACGCTAATGCTGCGAATGGTGCATCATCAGTAGCTTTAACTTCAATCACTGTTTCTGGATCATCAGCTTTGTGACCTTGGATAGCTGGTACATCTGTTGGTGCTGGTAAGTAATCGATAACAGCATCAAGCATTAATTGAACACCTTTGTTCTTGAATGCAGAACCACAAAGAACTGGGAAGAATGCAACGTCGATAGTAGCTTGACGGATTGCAGCTTTCAATTCATCTTTAGTGATTTCTTCACCTTCAAGATATTTTTCCATGATGTCTTCGTTAACGTCAGCAACTGCTTCGATTAAGTTAGTATGCCATTTTTCAGCTTCTTCGCGGTATTCTTCTGGAATTTCGCGCGCTTCATATTCAGTACCGTCTTCAGTGATATAAACTTCAGCGTTCATTTCAACTAAGTCGATGATACCTTCGAATGAATCTTCAGCACCAATTGGTAATTGGATAGGTTGAGCGTTTGCTTGTAAACGATCACGGATAGTGTCTACAGAATATAAGAAGTCTGCACCCATTTTATCCATTTTGTTTACGAATACGATACGAGGTACTTTGTATGTATCAGCTTGACGCCAAACTGTTTCAGTTTGAGGTTCAACCCCTGATTGGGCATCTAGTAAAGCAACTGAACCATCAAGTACACGCAATGAACGTTCAACTTCAACAGTGAAGTCCACGTGACCCGGTGTATCAATAATGTTTACACGGTGACCTTTCCATTGTGCTGTTGTTGCAGCAGATGTAATGGTGATACCACGTTCTTGTTCTTGCTCCATCCAGTCCATTTGTGAACCACCATCATGTGTTTCACCGATTTTGTGGATTTTTCCTGTATAGTACAAGACACGTTCAGTTGTAGTCGTTTTACCGGCATCGATGTGGGCCATGATACCAATATTACGAGTCTTTTCAAGAGGGAATTCTCTTTTAGCCATCTTATCTTTACTCCTTTTTTCTTTGATGCGTATAACAATTGGTGTACACCATTTATTATAACGGTTTTAGAGAAAAGTCGACAATATTTTTTATCGACAATTAGAAAACTCTTACCAACGGAAATGCGCGAATGCTTTGTTGGCTTCTGCCATACGGTGTGATTCTTCACGTTTACGAACTGAAGCACCTGTATTGTTAGCAGCATCCATGATTTCATGTGCTAAGCGTTGTTCCATTGTGTTTTCACCACGTAGGCGAGCGTATGATACTAACCAACGTAATGCTAGTGTTTGACGACGTTCTGGACGAACTTCGATTGGCACTTGGTAGTTAGAACCACCGATACGACGAGCTTTAACTTCTAAAACTGGTGCGATGTTTTCCATAGCTTGTTCGAAAACTTCCATTGGATCGTTACCTGTTTCAGCTTTAATGTTGTCGAATGCAGTATATAAAATAGTAGCTGCTTTACCACGTTTACCATCAACCATGATACGGTTGATTAAACGAGTAACTAATTTTGAGTTATAAATTGGATCTGGTAATACGTCACGTTTTGCAATATGTCCTTTACGAGGCATTAGAGTTCCTCCTTTCGAATTTTAAATTATTTAGGTTTTTTAGTACCGTATTTAGAACGGCCTTGTTTACGGTCATTAACACCAGCTGTATCTAACGCACCACGAACGATGTGGTAACGAACTCCAGCTAAGTCCTTAACACGACCACCACGGATAAGAACAACACTATGTTCTTGTAAGTTGTGACCGATACCTGGGATATAAGCTGTTACTTCGATCATGTTTGATAAACGAACACGAGCGTATTTACGTAACGCTGAGTTAGGTTTCCTTGGTGTCATAGTACCTACACGAGTACAAACTCCACGTTTTTGAGGAGAGTTTGTATTTGTAGTTTGACGTTTCATTGAGTTGTAGCCACGGCCTAATGCTGGAGAACCAGATTTTTTAGTTGAGCTTTGGCGTGGTTTGCGTACTAATTGGTTAATAGTTGGCATAACTATAGCTCCTCCTTCCCATAATGGGTGAATTTTTTTGTGTTTTTTATGCTCACACATCCAAGCGTGTCATAATTTTTTTGAAAAAATAAAAATCGCTTTTACGCTACGATTCATCTTTATTCAATGTTTGTGTGCTAATGTACCAGTCAGCACGACTGTTCGATTTGGATACAAATACAGGAATCTGCATACAAAAAGCACCTTAATAAATTTAGCACATCCGCAAGCAATCGTCAACTTTTTCTCTATGATTTTTGTAAAAAAATCGACTGAGGATAAAATCCTCAGTCGTTAAAGTTTAAATATAGTAGATTTCAACCTCAAACCGGCTGAAATCTATTCATTATTTAGTCTAAGTTACGCATTGTTGGGAATAATAGGACGTCACGGATTGATTGTGCGTTGGTTAATAACATAACCATACGGTCAATACCGATACCTAAACCTCCCGTAGGTGGCATACCTGTTTCCAAAGCTTCCAAGAATTCTTCATCTAATGGATGTGCTTCGTCGTTACCTTGTTCTTTTTCACGCAATTGTGCTTCAAAACGTTCACGTTGATCAATTGGGTCAGTTAACTCTGTAAAGGCGTTACCTGCTTCTGAACCAACGATGAATACTTCAAAACGGTCAGTGAAACGTGGATCTTCTTCATTTTTACGTGCTAATGGAGAGATTGCTGTTGGATGACCATATACGAATGTTGGTTGAATTAATGTATCTTCCACAAACTCTTCGAAGAATTCGTTGATAACATGACCAACTGTGTGGTTTTTCTCAACTGGCACATTGTGTTGTTTCGCAATTTCACGTGCTTCTTCGTCAGTCATTTCTTGCCAGAAGTCTACACCAGATGCTTCTTTCACTAAGTCAACCATATGTGCACGACGCCATTTGCCGCCTAATTCAACTGCTTGTCCATCGTATTCAATACTTGTTGTACCTAATACATTTTGCGCTACAGTTTGGAATAGACCTTCTACTAAGTCCATCACATCAGTCATTGTGCTGTAAGCTGTATAGACTTCTAGCATAGTGAACTCAGGGTTATGTGTGGTATCGATACCTTCGTTACGGAATACACGTCCGATTTCATAAACGCGTTCCATACCACCAACAACTAAACGTTTTAGATGTAACTCTAAGGCAATACGTAAGTATAATTCCATATCTAAAGCATTGTGGTGTGTAATGAACGGACGAGCAGATGCCCCACCAGCAATGTTATGTAATACAGGTGTTTCCACTTCTAGATAGTTATTGCTATCTAAGTAGTGACGAACTTCGCGGATAATTTGCGAACGTTTCACAAAACGGTCGTAAGATTCACGGTTAGCAATTAAGTCTAAGTAACGGTGACGGTAGATTTGCTCTACGTCAGTTAAACCATGATATTTATCTGGTAATGGACGAAGTGCTTTTGTTAAATGCACAAATTTTGTTGCTTTAACAGATAACTCACCAGTGTTTGTACGCATTAAAGTACCTTCAACACCAACGATATCCCCTAAGTCAGCTTTGCGCCAAATAAAGTCATAGTCATTTTCGTCAATCGTATCACGACGAACGTAAATTTGAATATTACCTGACATGTCTTGGATGTTACCGAAACCAGCTTTACCTTTACCACGTTTTGTTACCAAACGACCGGCGATGGCTACTGATTTACCCATTTCATGTAATTGGTCTTTGTCGTAAGCTTCGTAATCAGCATGTAAATCTGCCGCTAAAGCATCGCGTTCAAAACCTGAAGCAAATGGGTTATAACCATTTTCCTCTAATTCATGCATTTTCTCGCGACGGACTTGTAGTTGATCATTTAAGCCTTCAGTTAAGTCCTGTGCTTGATTTTGATTATTTTCTTCAGTCACTGTATACACTCCTATCATTATTTACGGTTATCTCAACCCGTTAAATACTTTCTAATATTGCCAATATCAAGTAAAAAAAGCAAGTTGCCTTGCTCATTTTACATCTATTGTTTTGGTTTTGTTATTTCCTTTTAAAAGAATTGGAAAGCACAAGCATTGTACCAAATTTTGAGCTATATGAAAACCCAAATTTCTGATATCCACACGACTAGTGCTCGTCTTCTTCCTTGATATGGGTAAAGGCATCCGTCAGAATTTGAAGGACGTGACTATCCGCTTGGCTATAAATCACCGTATTGCGCTCCTTACGACGTTTCACCAAACGCAAATCAAATAACTTCTTCAACTGATGCGACACAGCCGATTGTTCCAAACCTAGTTCTTCCGAAATCTTGGTCGCCATCATTTCCCCATTACCTAACAAATATAAAATCCGTAAACGCGTCGGATCACCTAGCGCCTTGAACATCTTACTCAAATGTTCAATTTGTTGTGGATCAACCGTCTCTTCATGACCAGTCTTCACAACATATTCTTGCATATCTTCGTTCATTGTACGACTTCCTTTATCATCATTTCATTAAAGCTCTTGTTTGAAGTCAAAAAGGCCTTGTGCGATATAACGACGGCCATCATCCGGTACCACAGCGACCACCTTTTGATTGCGGCCAAGTGTCTGTGCAACTGCTATAGCCGCTGCTACACTAGCACCACCAGCAATACCGACAATCAAGCCCTCGTTAATCGCTAATAGACGTGTCATTTCAGCTGCTTTGGCTAAATCAAGATCAATAATACTATCATACAAGGTTGTGTCCAAATTTAGTGGTAATATGCCTGCATTAAACCCAGTTTCTTTACTTGGATAGGCTACTTCACCACCTAGGAACTTCGCATCCTTGTCTTCAACCGCAAACAATTGCACTTTCTTATTCTGCTTACGTAAGGCACGACCAACACCCGTCATGGTACCACCTGTTGCCACTGTTGTGACAAAAGCATCCGGCGTCCCACCTAAGGCTTCAATAATTTCTAGACCAGTTGTATGTTCGTGCACAGCTGCATTGGCTTCGTCATTGTATACGTCCAAAAAGACATGACCACTTGTTTGGCCTAAATCTCGGGCTTGCGTAATGGCATTGGCTACGCCATTACCACCCGCAACTAAGTTCACCTTAGCACCATAGGCACGAAGTACTGTTAAATCATACTGACTAGCTGTATCTGGGATAAAGGCTACTAGGTCATACCCTTTACTCGCCGTTAGTAAGGCAAAAGATGCGGCTACTTCAGCAGTTGTTGCGATGACAACTTTTTGTCCACTTGTTAAGCGGCCGTCATTTTCCGCTACTTCAATCAGGTTTAAAGCCACGCGGTCGTAGATAGATCCGGTTGGGTTGGCTGTTTCCAATTTTACGAAAACTTGTGCGGCCTTGTAGGGAACAGAACGTTGTAATTGTACTAGTGGTGTTTCTCCAATCAAGCTACTCGTATATTTTGTGACTTCCATCGGTCGATCACGAACCTTTCTCTTAGTTTGCTTGTTGCGATTTGCGACAAGCGACGATGTTATTCTTTATATAGTATAACAAATTCAGCCGCTATATGGCGACTTGAAGGGTATGGATCTTGCGACGATTTATTTTGATGCGTGGGCGTGAATTTCGCGCAAGTCATCGGCTGAAAAGTGGTAATGGTTGTTGCAGAATTGACATACGATTTCTGCGCCACCGTCTTCTTCAATCATGGCTGTAATTTCGTCGCCGTGTAAGGTTGCTAAACCAGCTGCAAAGCGTTCTTTGCTACAGTCACATTGGAAGGCAACATCACGTTCATCTAAGAATTTGACATTGTCTTCGCCGAATAAACGGTTGATCATGTCTGAAGGTGTATCCCCTTCGCTCAATAATTGGGTCACTTGTGGAATATCCGCAATGGCTTTTTCCACTGCTACGATTGTTTCTTCTGTAGCACCTGGCATCAATTGCAACATCCAACCACCAGCGTTGATGATGGTTTCATCTGTATCTACCAAGACACCTAAGGCAACCGCTGAAGGTGTTTGTTCTGAATAAGCTAAGTAGTAGGTGAAGTCTTCCGCAATTTCACCTGATACAATTGGCACTTGACCTGAGAAGGGTTCTTTCAAACCTAAGTCTTTGGTGACTTTGAAGACACCATTTGTCCCAACCGCACCGCGGACATCGATTTTACCTTTTTCATTTGGCGCTAAGCTCACATGCGGATTTTGCACGTAACCTTTCACATGACCTTCACCGTCAACAGCTGTAATAATTTTACCCGCTGGACCGTCACCAGAAATTTGTACTGAAATACGCGCATCGTCCTTAATATCAGAACCTAACAATAGGGTTCCGACTAAGGTACGTCCTAATGCCGCACTGGAAGCAGACCACGTATCATGTTTGGTTTGCGCCTCGCGTACAACACCTGTCGCGTCTACCGCTGAAACCCTCACTTGTCCATCTAAAGCAACAGCTTTTACTAATTTATCTATCATTTGACTTCACTCCATCAATCTTCATATTTGCCTGCGTCCTGGACGAACTATCAACCAGATACTCGGTATCCATTCTCATTTTAATCCATCTAGCGCTTTTGTAAAAATATAAGCACCCTTCGAATGGCTCACTGACCCATTTTAACAAAAAACCAGCCCCGACAGAAGAAATATCTCCTTACTCGCCAACCACTAGTGGGGCTTCCCTAATTTGGGTAATGACCTGCCTATGACTTTCTCATCCTGGTGGGGGTTTTTCTATAATGAATAAAGAGGGCCGAGCCCTCTTTTCATTTTGGTGTTTTGAGATCGTACTCGGAAGCGTATTACACTCGCGTAAAATATTTTATCCAGGTGAAGTGGGGATTGTATTTATTAAACCTAAAATAACCGCGATTTGAACACTTCAGGGGCCTGTGCTTTCAAAAATGAGCAATTTTGCGTCACACAGAGGGCTGTGTGATGCCGTGGTTTTAAAGGCGAATCACACACGGCGTTGTGTGACGCATTTTTTCTCATAAAAGTTCACACAGCCCCTTCAAGTTGTCAGATTTCGCCTTTTTTAAGCCTTAAATACGCAATATTTCAAAACTACTCTTCAAAGGCATGTCATGATTTCGAAAAAAATAGCCCCGAAGTCACTAGAACTTCGAGGCTATTTAGATTTTTCCAATCTTAACGTATTTTGTCACACTCTATTATTGATCGTCACGGTCTTGATGAATGTGTGCGTTGCGACCTTCTTCTTGGTCATCCGCTGCATTGTCATCAGATTCACCAGTAGTTGAATCAGCATCAGTTTCGTCGGCTTTCCAGTCGTCGTTACGTAATTGACGTTGTTCCGCTCCGCGTTGCAAGTCTTTTTTCACTTCTTCAAAAGATTTTGCTTCGGGTTCACGGTCTTTGTCAGCGTCATGTGATTCTGGCATTTCACCAGTTTCGAACAATGCTTTGATTGTGCGTTCGTCTAATGTTTCTAGTTCTAATAATTTCTCAGCAATGATATCCAATTTGTCACGGTGTTCAGCCAAGATGCGTTCTGCTTCTTCTAGGCTTTCTTCCATGAATTTACGTACTTCGTCATCAATTTGACCGGCAGTGCGTTCTGAATATGTTTTGTTTGCTGCGTATCCGCTTGAAGCACCACGCATTGAGTGGTTACCTTCGTAAGAAATTGGTCCTAAAACGTCATTCATACCGTATTCAGTAATCATTGCACGAACAATACCTGTGGCTTGTTCGAAGTCGTTTGAGGCACCAGATGTTTGTGTGTTGAAGACTAATTGTTCAGCAGCACGTCCACCTAATAGACCAATAACTTGTTCGCGTAAATCTTTGGTTGTGTAAAGACTTTGGTCTTCACGTGGCAGCATGATGGCATAACCACCGGCTTTACCACGAGGGACAATCGTCACTTTATGTACAACACGTGCATCGCTTAAGACTAAACCAGCAATTGTATGTCCGGCTTCGTGGTAAGCAACCATGCGACGTTCTTGTTTTGAAATCACGCGATCTTTTTTCGCTGGACCAGCAATTACACGGTCTTGAGCTTCATCAATATCAACCATGTCAATTTGATGTTTGTCCACACGTGCAGCTACTAGGGCAGCTTCGTTTAATAAGTTTTCTAGTTCAGCACCAGTAAAGCCTGGTGTTTGTTGTGCTAATACTTTCAAGTCTACGTCTGGGCCAAATGGCTTGTTACGTGCGTGGACTTTCAAGATTGCTTCACGACCTTTGATATCAGGACGGCCAACAAGTACTTGACGGTCAAAACGACCTGGACGAAGTAAAGCTGGGTCTAAGACATCTGAACGGTTGGTTGCAGCGATAACGATGACGTTATCTTTTTCTGAGAAACCATCCATTTCAACTAGCAATTGGTTTAAGGTTTGTTCACGTTCGTCATGACCTGATCCTGGACCAGCACCACGGCGACGACCAACGGCATCGATTTCATCGATAAAGATGATAGATGGTGAACTCTTCTTAGCGTTTTCGAATAAGTCACGTACACGACTTGCCCCAACCCCTACGAACATTTCTACGAACTCAGAACCTGAGATTGAGTAGAAAGGCACGCCTGCTTCACCGGCAACGGCTTTGGCTAGTAAGGTTTTACCAGTACCTGGAGGCCCCTCTAAAAGTACCCCTTTTGGAATACGAGCGCCTAAGGCTTGGAATTTACGTGGGTCTTTCAAGAAGTCTACCACTTCAACTAATTCTTGTTTTTCTTCGTCAGCACCGGCTACATCTGAGAAGCGAACTTTCACTTCTTTCTTAGATTGGTCGACAGCTTTTGATTTACCCATTGACATTGGGTTGTTACGGCCGCCACCTTGGCTTTGGCTAAACATCATATACATGATGACTACAAAGAAGATGATTGGTACAGCAGTGAATAATAAACTCAACCACATACCTGATTGGTCTTCTTCTAGCGCAGTCATTTCTGTGTCTGTGCTATTCGCAGCATTTGTAATTTGTGCTAGGGTATCATCGTTAGGCAAAACATTTACCACGAATTCAGAAGCTGTTGCGGCTTGTAAATCTTGGAAAATAGGGATGCCATCACTTGTTGAAGAAGAAGCTTCACTTGAACTTGCATCAGAAGTCTTGTAGCTACCACGAATTTGGTAAGCACCAGCATTCGATTGCATTGAAAATGATTCTACTTCTCCATCAGAAAGCGTTTGGATGAATTCTGATTGTGTCAACTCTTCGGTCGTGCCGCTTGATGAATCGCTGGTAAGCGTTCTAACTAGTGCCATCAACGCAAAGAACATAATCAGCCATAGCAAACCACTTCGGATGAAGGTATTTCTATTCGGTCTGTTAGGTCTCTTTTGTTGCATTCGTTTTCCCCGTTCTAACTATTTATTCTTGAGTAGCGTACAATTGGAAGACTGTTCTTAATGTAATAAATGTGCGTAAACACTTGGTTTTAAGATCCCAATGTATGGCAATTGACGGTAATCTTCATCGAAGTCCATACCGTAACCAATGACAAACTTGTCAGGAATTTCAAAACCTGTGTAGTCCACTTGCACATTTGCAACACGACGTTCTGGTTTATTTAACAAAGCAACCACTTTTACACTCGCCGCGTTACGGTGTTGGAATAAGTCGTAAATTTTTGCCAAAGTATTACCAGTATCAACAATGTCTTCAATAATAATGACATGACGGTCAGCCACATCAGCATCTAAATCTTTGATAATTTTTACATGACCAGAAGATTCAACACCAGAACCGTAGCTAGAAACATCCATAAAGTCTAATTGCAACTTCACATCCATTTCACGTACAAGGTCTGACATGAATAAAACTGACCCTTTCAAAATCCCAACAACAATTGGGTTTTTATCTTGATACTCAGCCGTAAGCTCTTGCCCTAGCTCTTTAATACGAGCGGCAATGTCCTCCGCTGAATATAATATTTCTTCTACATCGTTATGCATTCGATAGTCCTCCACATTTCATTTCTCATAATTCTAAGTTATTTTAGCAAACAACTTGATTTAATAGCAATTATAACGATTGAAAAGCACAAAATGCTGTCAATCTCACTCACTATTTCATTAATTAGGAAAGTATTATATCAATCTTAACATTATTAGCCAACATTTGCGTTAAATTCAATCAAAATTTTACCAATACTTTATCTCCGGTCTGACTCGGATTCGCGTACAAAACAGTATCGCCATCAAGGACCGCCCAAACCACTTGGTCCGCGTCCGCAACCACCACCAGCTGATCTCGTACACCCGCCGGAATCTTTTCATTGATAAAAAAACGATTTAGCTTTTGACTATGGCCATTGGATAGCTGGATAAAATCACCTGTTTGTCGCCCTCTCACCACCAGATCAACCCCTGCAGGCACCTGGGTAATGACCTGTACATCCGAACCAACCGCGATTTCCTGGTCAAAGCGACCAAGCTGGACGTCATTCCCAAGTTGGACCCAAGTGTTCAATAGCAGTCTTTGGTGGTGATAGTCATGTTGATTTAGGTTACCCTCAAAAAAATCTACTTGTGTTTTGGGTAGGATATAGGCCGTATCGTAAACCTTGACCAGACGGAAATCTCCAGGCAATTGCCATTCCCCCTGACCTGTATCTTGGTTAAGGAAGTTGACCATCCGCTCGAAGCCCACCTGTGTAAAACTGACCAGAGACGCATCAATCTTATCAAAAAGACTCTGCCATAAAAGGATTTGTTGTGCTTGGCTAAAGGCCGTCATTTTCCCCAAATCAATTTTCCAAGTCTCGTCACGTTTCATTGCCATGTCTTTCAAGATTTGGGCCATATAGGCTTGGGCGAAGTCCTGACTGGCCTGACTAGCCTCAGCAAAGTGACCCAGGTGGTCTAAGAGATTGTCATCTTCAGCTGTCAGTACCGGGATGATGGTCTGTCTGAAGCGATTTCTGGTAAAGGCTAGGTCATGATTGCTGGCGTCTTCCATATAAGGAATCTTATGGCTTGCTGCATAGTCATACAAGTCGGCTTTTGGCACATTCAGTAAGGGGCGCAAGACAAAGCCACTTTTGCTAGTGCTATCAAGGCCGATGGGGCGTGTGGGATGAATGCCCGCCACGCTGGTAATCCGACCGCCATGCACCAGTCGCATCAGCACTGTTTCGGCCTGGTCATTCAAATGATGGGCCGTCACCAAATAAGGTGCTTGGCGCATGACCATAATTTTTTCGAAAACCGCATAACGGAATTCGCGCGCCGCCAGTTCCGATCGTTCCGGATTTGTTGGATCCGGATGCGACCATTCCACCACTTGCAAGTCGATAGCCTGACTTTCGCAGAAGTCGATGACCATCGCTTGCTCATCGTCCGACTGCTGGCGCAAATGGTGGTTAATATGAATGACGGAAAATTGTAAATCAATTTGCTTGGCCAAGTCAGCAAAGGTCGCCAACAAAACCATTGAATCTACCCCACCAGATACCGCCAGTAAAAAACGTGGCCGACCGACTGGTGTTTGATAAGCCTGTGGGATTTTGCGCCGAAGACCCGGTTCATATTGGTCCAACCATTCTAGTAAATGCTTGGTCAGTTGCGTATCTTGTCCCATAATCTGCGCCTCCTTTCTTTGATGATGACAACTTTTCGCAAAAACAAACAACTAAAATAAGGCCGGATTTCTCCGACCTTGGTTGACGTTTATATTAGTTGCGACGTCCGCCACGTCCGCCACGCTTACCTTCAGTGTTGCGTTTCAATGAAGTCAAACGGTCATCACTGTCTTTTAGGAATGAACTCATTAAGCTATCGAAATCTTTGGTACCCGCTTGTGATCCAGCATTTGATTTGAAGCTATTCCCGCGATCATTATTCGAACGACCAGCGCTGTAATTTGATTTCGGTTTACCTTGGTAGCCACCACCATTGTGTCCACCGCGGTCGTCATCTTTATCTTTGTTGTAACCACCGTGGTTGTTATTGTTTGAACGTTCACGTGGTTTACTGAATTCACGTTTTGGTGCTTCAGCTTTGACTGTACCATCAGCGTTTAAACGACGAATAGATAAGGCAATTTTGCCATCATCTGCAACAGATGTTACTAAAACTGTTACCTCGTCACCAACAGAAAGTACATCGTTAATGTCTTTTACGTAACCTTCAGCAATTTCAGAAATGTGGACTAAACCATTCTTACCTTCGCCTAAATCAATAAATGCACCAAATTTTGTAATACCGGTTACTTTACCAGTAATTTTATTTCCTACTTCAATTGCCATGAATTCCAAATATCCTCCTTGAATTGCTTGGTTACGATTGAACCAATGATCAATCAATCATTTTGTGTGACCTCGAAAGATCGAACACGAGTCGTTTATTACTCACTATCTGTTTCTGTATCTTGTTGCAAGTATGCCTTGTTCAAAATTTCAGCTTGTTTAGAGGCATTATCCTCAGGTACGCTGAAGATGATTTCGCCCTCTTTACTTAAATAATACCGAGAACGGGCTAACTTTGCCACATATTCATCATCTTTTAGCAAAGTTGCTTGTTGTGATAATGTATCAATGGCATTTTGTTCACCAGTAATCTCATCTTGAGTTAAGGCAATCTGTTCCTGCAAAGCTTGTTGCTCTTGGCTAGCGTCATACATACCATAACCGCAATACGCAATCACAACAGCGAATGCAGCTATAAAAACGCGCATAACCTTGCCACCAAAATTCACACGCTTTGCTTTCTTCTTGCCCTTCGCTTTGCGGTGGTCTGCTAATGATGTTACATTCTTATTTTCACTATCTGGACGACTTGTTTCCCGCATAGCAAAATCCTCCTTTTGACATACTTTTGAATCCGACTCACTTATACCTTTTTAGTATAACAATAATTCAGACCCTATGCCATCAAAAATCAGGATTATAAATTATCTTTTTCCTTATCTTCACGGTAGTTTTCTGAAATCACCGTGAACATATCATCTGCCTCATCTTTTCGCGTTGTTTCCTTGATATCATCCACACGAATCGTCAAATCCTTGCTACCAAAAGCAATCAACAACTCGTCACCGATTTTCACATCAGTACCAGACTTAGCCGGACGACCATTAATCGAAATACGGCCCTTGTCCGCAACTTCCTTCGCAACGCTACGACGTTTAATAATTCGAGAAACCTTTAAAAATTTATCTAATCGCAAAAATTCGCGCTCCTTTTTACTTCAATTTGAATTGTCATCTATTCTAATCCTATTATACCATGACACGCAACACAATTATCTCGATAAGGTCGACCCTTGCATTACGCGCCAAATCAAATCACCCTTAGGCAAAGCCAACCACTCCTCTTGGGTCAGTATCGGTACTTTTCGCAAAAAGACCCAGGCTGTCAAAACACCCGCAAATATTTGAACTGCCATCAAGACAGTGTCCAAAAATCGAGTGGCTGCCATACCCAAGACTCCGTGCCACAAGTAGGCCAAGATGGCTGTGACCACCACCATAACAACTGCTAGGGCACTTGCTGACAATATGGCCTTAGTCCAAGTATGCAAGCGCAATGACATTGGCAAATGACCTTCTAAGTAGACAACCATCACCAAAAGGCCAATATTGGTCGCCCAGGCTGCCCCCATGGTAGACCAGACCGTCACCAAAATAGGTGTCAGTATCATTTTCACAACCATACCAATCACAAAGGCTATCCCTGGCACATACCAGCGATTCATAGCCTGTAAGACATTGTTTTGGGCTAAGACATAACTCGCCATTACCACCATCAATACATAGACCATGAGCACGCCAGACCCTTCACGACTGGCGAATAGGAAATGGTTGAGTTGCGGCATAATAGCCACTAGCCCACCGGTAATAATAATAGAGAAAACCAATGTTACCCGTAAATATTGACGGGCCACCGCTTCGAAGTGTTGACTCCCTTTAAGGTCGAATTGTTTGGTCTTGGCTAAGGTTGGCAAGAATGAAGTGGCCAAAGCTGTTGCTACAACCATGCCTAGTTGGACGATGGGTTGCCCTCGGTCATAAATCCCTTTGACATTCTTAGCTAAATCATCCGGCATACCATTGGCCACCAATTGATCATAGACCGTAAAAGCATCGACCAATTGATAGAAAACCAACAAGGCCGAGAAGAAGCAAATCACAAAACCTTCCGTCACAAAGGCTTTGGTCAAGTGCCCCCAAGCATGACCAGGATAATTTTTACCACCAGTGCTAGCTTGTTCTAGACCATAATGGCCAGCCAAGAAATCTTGATACATATTTTTTTCACGGGCTTTCAACCAGTAATAGACCATGACTACAGATGCTGCCGCTGCTGCAACCCATGCCGACTGCATGGCCCAAAAGCCCATCGTATAGACATTTGGATGTAAGCCATCAAGTTGTGTTTGGGCAAATAAGTAAGCAACCGTCAAAATAACGGCCACACGCACCAATTGCTCCACCACTTGCGAAATCGCTGTTGGCACCATGTCATTCAGTCCTTGCAAATAACCACGACTTAATAACAAAATGGGCATCAGCAAGAACATATAGGAAACACTTTGCACAACCGGTGCCAGTAAAGCATCACCCATCATGGTCGCAATTTGTCCGGCACCAAAATAGACGATGGCAAAGCAGATTGCCGCAAAAATAGATACAATCACACTATAGCGTTGCATGACCCGTTTTTGACTATAAGCATCCGGCGCCAAAGCCACTTGTTTGCCGATAAAAGATGGCAAGCCATTTAAAGCAAAGGTCATACCAATCCCATAAATGGGATAGACTTGTTGATAAACATAGAAACCAGTATTGCCTACCAGGTTTTGCAAGGGCACGCGGTAAATCGCTGACAGAATCTTAGCGATAAAGGCTGCTAAAGTCAGGATAGCCGCACCTTGCATGGCTTTCTGGGTGGTCGAGGTATTTTGCTTGTTCGTTACATGCGTTTTTTTCTTAGACATGTTTCCACCACCTATTATGCTTCCGTTTGGTCAGCTTCGTCCGCTTGCGCTTGTGCTGCTTTAACTTGAGCGTCAACGGCTGCTTCATTGGCTGCGGCTTCCGCTGCTTGTTGACGGGCTTGAGCTTGTTCATAGGCTTCTTTTTCACGCGCCAACTGATCAGCTTTCATTTGTTCAACCGTTTCATCCGTAGCAAGTTTAGTCATGAATTGTAATAGGTAATCCAACCATTCTTCAGTGGTTAATTTGCCTAAGCCTAGGGTTACAACCAGTGCCTTACCAGATTGTTTAATGGCTAGACGGAATGGATTGTCTTCCAAGGCTTTAAAAATCGCTGGGGTCATGACTTTTTGATCCAAGTCATCATGGAAGACGACTTCAATAGTCTTATCATTGGCATTACGTTTGATTTTGCTGACACCAATACTGTCGGCCGCTGATTTAATGGCACCCACTTGTAGTAACATTTGCGTTTCTACTGGTGGTTCACCGTAGCGGTCCATTAATTCATCATCTAAGTCCCACATAGCATCGACATTTGCCAAGGCATTGACACGTTTATAGATTTCCACTTTTTGACGTTCATCCTTGATATAAGATTGTGGGATGTAGGCATCGATACCCAGGGTGATTTCCACTGGTTCGGCTTTCTTAGCAGGTAAAATACCACGTTTACGTTGGACGGCTTCACGCAGCATTTGTGAATACAGATCGAAACCGACTGAGTTCACGAAACCATGTTGCTGCTTACCTAATAGGTTACCGGCACCACGAATCGATAAATCACGCATGGCGATTTTAAAACCTGAACCCAATTCCGTAAAGTCACGTAAGGCCATCAAGCGTTTCTCAGAAACTTCTGACAACATCTTGTCTGGACGATACATGAAGTAGGCATAGGCAATACGGGTTGAACGCCCTACACGGCCACGTAATTGATATAAGGTCGATAGCCCCATGCGGTCTGCCCCCTCAACGATTAGGGTATTGGCGTTTGGAATATCCACACCTGTTTCGATGATTGTCGTGGTCACCAAAACATCAAACTCACCTAGAATAAAGTCCATCATGACGTTTTCCAATTGCACAACAGTCATTTGGCCGTGGGCAATTGCGACACGGGCTTCAGGTACCAATTCATTAATAAAAGCAGCCTTCTCTTCAATTTGGGCGACATTATTAAACAAGTAGAATACCTGACCGTCACGCGCGATTTCTCGTTCAATGGCATCTTTCACCGCACCAAAATTCCGTTCCATCACAAAGGTTTGAACCGGATAACGGTTGGCAGGTGGGGTTTCAATCACAGATAAATCACGTACACCCAGCATTGACATATTCAAGGTACGTGGAATTGGCGTAGCTGTTAGGGTTAAAACATCCACATTGGCTTTCAATGCTTTTAGTTTCTCCTTGGCCTTTACCCCAAAACGTTGCTCTTCATCGACCACTAAGAGACCTAAATCTAGGAACACGACATCTTTGGATAAAATACGGTGGGTACCAATCACGATATCCACTTTCCCTTTTTTCAAACCATCGATGGTCTCATTTTGTTGGGCCTTAGAACGAAAACGTGATAAGAGGCCGATTTCAAATGGCCAGTCAGCAAAACGTTCCGTAAATGTTTCATAATGTTGTTGGGCAAGGACTGTCGTTGGCACCAAGAAGGCCACTTGTTTACCTTCCATAAGTGCTTTAAATACGGCACGCATAGCCACTTCTGTTTTCCCAAAACCAACATCCCCGACTAAGAGACGGTCCATTGGTTTTTCAGACTCCATATCTTTCTTGATTTCTTCAATTGACCGGATTTGGTCATCTGTTTCCGTATATGGAAAGGCTGCTTCAAATTCTGCTTGTTCCGGTGTATCCGGTCCAAAAGCCAAGCCTTTTTGGGCTTCACGTGAGGCATATAAATCAATCAATTCATCCGCAATATCTTCAATCTTGCTTGAAACTTTTTGCTTGGTCTTGGTCCATTCACTACCACCCATTTTATTTAACTTGGGTTCGCGACCTTCTGCAGATACATATTTTTGGACTAAGTCAATTTGATCAATCGGTACATGGATTGCCGCTTGGTCCGCAAAAACGACGGTTAAGTAGTCTTGGTGAACACCAGCAAATTCAATGGTTTCAATCCCTGTATAACGACCAATCCCGTGATTAACATGCACGACATAATCACCAACCTCTAGTTGTTGGTAATTTTGAATTCGTTCAGCATTTGAAATCAGTGGTTTCTTAGTATTACGGCGTTTCTTTTGGGTATGGAAAATATCGGCTTCCGCTAATAAGACTAAGCGTTCTTGGACAAATTCCACACTACCCGCTAAGCCACCGGCAATCAGGTTAATTTTATTGGCAAAAATGTTGCCTTCATCCGTCGCTTCAGTTGCGACATCAATATCCCGTAACATGGCTTGCACTTGTTTGACACGGTCTTTGTCTTTCAACATGATGACGACGGTACGCCCTGTCCGTGTCCAAGCATCTAACTCTACTTTTAAGGCATCCATTTGATCATAGAATTGTGTAATCAAACGTGTTTGGAATTGATATAGGCCATCAAATTTCAAGTTGTTTAAGCCTTGTTGCCAGATAGAAAAGTAGAATTTGCGGCCTTCAAAGGCTTGTGCGACCGCTTTGAAATCGGCATAGACGTCAACTTGAGGGGGTAATTGCCCCATTTCAACCATGGATTGAAGATACATTTCTGTGTTGCTGGTCCAAGTGGCTTCTTCTTGAACGAGACGTGCATAATCATCCAAAATCAGGAAGGCTTGGTCTCCTAGATAATCCAATAAAGTGGTTGCTTGTGGATACATGTAACCGGTGAAGAATCTTGAGTTGTTTGTGGTCTCGCCATTTTTCCAAGCGAAAACCTCATCCGCTACGACGGCTTCTACCATGTCACGAATGGTGTCGTCTTTGATTTTGGCGACTTGTTTTTTCATTTGCTTTTCGAAGGCATCGGCTTGAATTTGCAGTTGTTGCGGTAAGACGATGAATTCTTCGGCTGGTTGAATTTGAATGTTTGGCTGGTCTTTGAGTGATTTTTGCGTGTTGGGGTCGAAGGTTGAAATCCGTTCGACTTCATCGAAACCGAGTGATACACGAATTGGGTATTCGGCGTTCAATGGGTAGAAGTCAACGATATCCCCACGATGACTCATTTCACCTGGTGTCATGACGATTTCTGCTTGGTGATAGCCTTGGTAAACCAGTTTTTGTACCAGCGTGATGGGCTCGATTTCATCACCTAGTTTTAGACGAATACGGGTTTGATCCCAGATATCTGTTGGTGCGAGTAGGCGTTTTAAACCAAACATTGGTGTGATTAAAACACCGGATGCTTTAGGGTCGCGTGCCCAGTTCAAGACGGTTAGACGGTCTGCTAGGGCTTCGGGACTGGCAATGGCCCAGTCTGCTGCTACTGATTCAGGTACATTGTATAGATGTAACTGGTCGTCATCGAAATAGTTTTGCAAATCACTATAGAAATGATCGGCCTGTAATAAATTATTGGTGACGATGACTACTTTTTGCTCTGTTGCTAGGTTCAGCAAGGTTTTGGCTACATATGCCCGACTAGGTCCTTGTAAGCCTAAATATAGAACAGAACGCCCATTTTTGGCTTGCTGTTTGAGTTCTTTGTTGTGGGCTTCATTTAAGAAAAAGCTTTGTAAATCCAAGCTTGCCACCTCCTTTTTGTCAGATTAGTTGTTAAAGTTGGTCATGGTATCTTCAAATGTGTGGCCAGCTAACCAAAAATCGATTGCTTCAACGGCTGCAGCTACTGCTTCTTGCATAGCTGGTTTTTCACTTGTGCTAAAACGGGTTAACACGTGGTCAACGACTGAACCACTGGTACCTGGATGACCGATACCTAATTTGATGCGGCGAATTTTATCTGTGCCTAGATAGGCAATCATGGACTTCACACCATTGTGTCCACCGGCAGATCCTTTTTGGCGCAAACGAATACGGCCTGGATCCATGTCCATATCATCGTATACAACGACAATATCTTCTAATGCGATGTCACAGTAGTTGGCAACAGCAATGACTGCTTCCCCTGAATTATTCATAAATGTTGTGGGTTTCAGGAAGATGACTTTTTCGCCATTCACAAATGTTTCAAAGTAATCGGCTTTAAATCCTGTCTTATTGAATGCTTCATTATGACGCGCTGCCCATTCATCTAAGGCGATAAAACCAATATTGTGACGTGTACCTTCATATTTCTTACCTGGGTTACCCAAGCCGACGATTAATTTCATTTCAATAGTTCTCCTTTATTTCTGTTTATTTCATTTTTTCGATGATCTAAGTCGTGTTGACAAGTTTGGCAACACACAAAAACCTGTACAGGCAGACAACCTCCATTTTGGTCGCGCCCCGTACAGCATTTTTTCTATATAACAGGGCTTATTATATCATATTTGCGATTAAAAACTGGACAGCTATGCCTTTTACTCGAGCTTCTTTTATCAATTTTTATCATTTTGGAAAAGCTGCTATCGTTTCAATTGGAAAACGCCTACATTTTTGTCATAATAAGGATAAGTAAGTGCCTAATACAGTTTGCTTGATTCTTGTATGCGTTTACTTTGTTGCTACGTCGCTTTTTTTGGATTTTTCTGTTGGGATATTGTGTTACTTTTCACAAATTACTGATGCTGTAATATGTAACAGAACGATTATAACAAGTGTAACAACGTGTGTATTTTTAAAAATATAAAATCACTGTAATATAAGGGTTTTTAGCTTACTAATATTTATTGTTTCAAAAACATCCAAAATATTTTAAAAATAAATCGAAAAACTGTTGCTTTTTAGAATCATTAAAGGTATTATTATGTTAAATATTTCACTAACTAAAAACACAATCAATTCTGGTTGTGACAACATTAGCTTGCACGAGTTATTGAAAGATTTACCATATGGTTTGCTTTATCACAAAAGGACAAAAAGATAAGGAGCATGTATCATGTCAAAAAATGGTCAAAAAGTTATTTTAATCGGGGACGGCGCTGTAGGTTCTGCATTTGCATACGCAGCAACAATTCAAGGTGTAGGTAGAGAATTAGGTATTATCGATTTAGCAGAAGATCGCGTTGAAGGTGATGTGCTAGATTTAATCGATGCCCTAGCTTATACAGCACCTAAAAAGATTTATAAAGCAACTTACGCTGACTGTGCTGACGCAGATGTTGTAGTCATCACAGCTGGAGCGGCACAAAAACCAGGTGAAACACGTTTAGATTTAGTAGACAAAAACCTACGTATCTTCAAATCTATGGTAGATCAAATTGTAGCATCAGGTTTTGATGGTATCTTCTTAATCGCAACAAACCCAGTAGATATCTTGACTTACGCAACTTGGAAATTCTCTGGCTTCCCTGCTAACCGTGTTATCGGTTCAGGTACTTCATTAGACTCTGCTCGTTTCCGTCAAGAATTAGCACACAACTTAAACGTTGACGCACGTAACGTGCATGCATACATCATGGGTGAACACGGTGATACTGAATTCCCTGTATGGTCTCATGCAAACATCGGTGGCCAATCAATTCATGAATGGGTGAAAAATACATCTGCTGTTGATGAAGAAACTTTAGTAAACATCTTCTACGAAGTACGTGACAAAGCTTACAAGATTATCGGCAAAAAAGGTGCTACTTACTACGGTATCGGTGTTTCTCTAGTTCGTATTTTAAAAGCAATCTTAAATGATGAAGATGCGATTTTACCAGTATCTGTATATTTAGATGGCGAATACAACCAAAAAGACATCTACATTGGTGCGCCAGCTATCATCAACCGCGAAGGTGTTCGTTCAGTTATTGAAGCTGACTTAAGCGACCACGAACAACAACAAATGGACCTATCTGCAGGTAAATTAAAAGATACTTTAGATACAGCATTTGCTAACTTAGACATCTAAGAACATATAAAACTTAATAACAACAGAAGCGCCTGGATATCAAATCCAGACGCTTCTTTTTTTGCTACATATATATTATTATCAGTATCGCCGCTAGTTAGAACAAGCCAAACGCTTTTAATAACGAAATCCAAATGACTAAAGTAATGATGGATAGGATAGTTGAGATCACGACGATTTGGTTGGCAAGTTTACCATCTGCCCCTGCTGCAACTGCTTGGGCATATGACGAAACTTCTGTTGGTCCAGCAAAGGCAATCAAAATAGAAATAATGGCATCGTTTCTAAAACCGAGTAATGCACCCAAAGTGAGTGCAATTAATGGGAAGATGATTAATTTGATGGTTAAGGTAAAAATCAAGGCACCCTTGGATGCTTTAATATTGTCAATAGAGAAGGTACCACCTAAAACCATTAAGGCAAGTGGTGCAACCATGCGCGTCACATTGGTTAAAGAAGTATCAAGAAATACGGGAAACTGAATATGCAATAACACTGCGATAACCCCAATAATGGTCGCAATCACCATTGGATTGGTGAAGACTGTTTTCGCCATATCCTTAACCGAAAGTTTGGTGTCTGAATACAAAGAGAAACCAATGACAGACATAATACTCCAGAACGGCACGATGATGGCAATAATAATGGTTACCATACCCATGTTATTCTCCCCTAGTAGGGCTGTCCCCAAAGGTAAACCAAACAGGATAGCATTGGAACGAACCGAACCTTGTAACATGAGGCCGTAGCGCGATTTATCTGTTTCGATACGCGGAATGAGCATGGCCAAAATAAAGAATACCACTAGGGCAATAATGAGAATATAGGCTAGCGCGAACCCGTTGAAAGCTTGCTGAAAGTCGGATTTATAGATATTGGTAAATAAATTTATGGGTAATAAGATTGCAAAAAGTGCTTTATTTAAATCACGAAATGTTGACTGTTTCATCAAACCCGTCTTCGCCAACAGAAGACCAATCAACATATACACAAGCATAGGCATAACGGCATTAAAGCCAATCATTAAATAAGCAAACATAATACGCCTCCAATTGAAATTTTCATAACGCATTTATTGTAGCACACGTATGCGCAGGTCTAGGAAAATCCGCAAAAAAAGATCAAACCTCGCGCTAAACGCATCACTTGATCTTTAAATGACTGATTCATAAGATAAAGCCTTAGAACAAACCGAATACTTTCATCAAGGTAATCCATACTACCAAGGTGAACATAGATAAGATTGTAGAGAATACCACCACTTGGTTGGCTAACTTACCATCTCCACCAGCTGCCACAGCTTGGGCATATGAAGATACTGCCGTTGGTCCCGCAAAGGCAATCAGAATTGAGATAATGGCATCATCTCTAAAGCCTACAAGGGCACCTAAAGTAATGGCAATTAATGGTAAGATAATCAACTTGTTGCTTAGGGTGAAAATCAATGACTTACCTGAATTACGAATATCTTTAAAGGAGAATGTACCACCCATGACCATCAAGGCTAATGGCGATACCATACGATTAATGTTGGTTAAGGTCGTATTGATAAATGTTGGAAATTGAATATTAAATAATACCACTAGGATACCAATAATCGTTGCAATGACCATTGGGTTGGTAATCACCGTTTTACCCATTTGTTTAAAGGAAACTTTGCTATCTGAGTAAAGTGAGAAACCTACCACAGACATGATATTCCAAAAAGGCACAATAATGGCAATCGTGATGGTCACCATACCCATATTACTTTCACCTAACAAGGCTGTTCCCAAGGGTAACCCAAACAAAATGGCGTTTGACCGAACAGAACCTTGCAACATTACCCCGTAGCGTTTTTGCTCTGACTCAAATTTTGGAATCACAAAAGCTAAAATGGCATACAAAGTTCCTGCAGTAATTAAAATAAACGCCAAAGCTGATGCGTTAAAGGTTTGCTTAAAATCAGATATATAAATATTAGTAAATAAATTGATAGGCAATAGAATCGAGAAAATTGCCTTATTAAACTCTTTAAATGATGATTGCTGAATCATACCTGATCTGGCAAATGTTTGCCCCATCAACATGTACATAACCATGGGCATAACGGCGTTAAACCCAATCATTAAATAACCAAACATAAAATTCCCCCACGTTATCCGTATATTTTCTTAACATTGCATCAATTGTAGCATATTCACAAAAGGCGTGGGCAAAGGAAAAAGACCAAAGCCACAAAATATATGACTTTGGTCTTTTCAGTTTGTTTCAATAATGATTATTCACCAATACGATCGATTTCGTGGTGAACACCTTTGAATTTTTCGTTGAATAATGGTGAAACTGAACGGTTTTCGTGGATACGAACGATTGCTTCTGCAATCAATTCTGAAACCGTTACTTGTTTGATCTTATCAATTTTTTTATCTTCAGATAAGAAGATTGAGTCAGAAACGATCACTTCGTCTAAGACAGAATCATCCAAACGTTGGATAGCTGGGCCTGAAAGTACAGGGTGTGTACAACAAGCAACAACTGATAAGGCACCAGCATCTTTGATTGCTTTCGCTGCAAGTGTAATTGTACCGGCAGTATCAATCATATCATCGATGATGATCGCATGGCGACCTTCTACGTTACCAACGATGTTCATCACTTCAGCAACATTTGCTTTAGGACGACGTTTATCGATGATAGCGATAGGCGCTTTTAAGAATTCAGCAAGTTTACGTGCACGTGTTACCCCACCGTGGTCTGGTGAAACAACAACAACATCTGAATCAGTATATTTCTCATTATTTAAGAAGTATTCTGCTAATAATGGCGCACCGTATAAGTGGTCCACTGGCACTTCGAAGAAACCTTGGATTTGAGCTGCATGTAAGTCTAAAGCTAAGATACGAGTTGCACCCGCATTTTCAATCATACGTGCTACTAATTTAGCTGTAATCGGTTCACGTGGTTGTGCTTTACGGTCTTGACGTGCATAACCAAAGTAAGGAATTACAATGTTAATTGTTTTGGCACTTGCACGACGACAAGCATCAATCATAATTAACAATTCCATTAAGTTGTCGTTTACAGGATCTGATGTTGATTGAATAATGTAAACATTGTCCCCACGAATTGATTCCTCAATCGCAATTTTAATTTCACCATCGCTGAAATGTGATACTGAAATTTGTCCTAAAGGTACACCCATAGAACTTGCAATTTTCCCAGCTAGTTCTTGATTTGAACTTAGCGAAAAGATTTTTAGCCCATAATCGGCTTCTGCTACTGACATTATTTTTACCTCCACTATACTGATATAATCAGACACTCTTTATCGTACCCATTCTACCATATAAACCCCTACTTTGTTAGTGAAATAATTAAGGGTAATATGTGAATTCAATGACAAAACTTGTGAAACTTAATCTTTTTTAGATATTGCTAGGTGATTCCAGAAACCTTCTTTGTTTTCTTGACGAGATCGTGCAATACCCAAAGCTTTGCTAGGTACATCTTTTGTAATGGTTGAACCTGCTGCTAGGAAGGCATTTTCAGCAATATTTACTGGTGATACGATGGTTACATCTGAACCGATGAATGAGTTATCACCGACAGTTGAGTGGTGTTTGTTAACGCCGTCGTAGTTGGCGAAAATAACGCCGCATGAAACGTTGATATTCTTACCTAATGTAGCATCACCGATGTAAGTTAGGTGTCCTACTTTTGTCCCAGCACCAATATGCGCTTTTTTAATTTCTACAAAGTTACCAATATGCGCATTTTCGTCAATGATAGAGTTTGGACGTAAGTGTGCGTTAGGTCCGATGTCTACGCCATCTTTGACTTCACTTTCTTCGATTTCTGAAGAACGCACTTTGACATTGTTACCGATAATTGAATCGCGAATTGTTGTACCCGCATAGATATGGTTGTCTTCACCAATAACGGTTTTACCTTTGATGTAAACATTTGGTTCAATTACCGTATCTGCACCGATGACAACATCAGCTTCGATGTATGTAGCATCCAGATCAACGATTGTTACACCGTTACGCATATGTTTTTCGTTGATACGTTTGAAAGCTGTTTTGTTGGCTTGCGCTAAGGCTACGCGGTCATTTACACCTAATGATTCGTCTAAGTTATCCATTTGGAAGGCACCAACAGCATGGCCATCTTCTTTCAAGATTTCAATTACGTCTGGTAGGTAGTATTCACCTTGGGCATTGTCGTTACCAACTTTGTTTAAGGCTTCAAATAATAAGGCATTATCAAAGACATACGTACCTGTGTTGATTTCTGTGATTAGTTTTTCAGCATCGTTGGCGTCTTTTTCTTCCACAATTTTCATTACGTGGTCGTCTTTATCACGAACGATACGGCCGTATCCAGTTGGTACATCAGCTGGTGCAGTTAGGATAGTTGCTTTATAACCTGATTGTTCATGGGCATCGATTAAACGGGTAATTGTTTCTGCTGTAAATAAAGGTGTGTCTCCACAAATCACTAAAGTAGTACCTTCTTTGGCAGCTAATTGATCTGCAGCTTGTTGTACTGCATGACCTGTACCCAATTGCTCAGTTTGTACAGTATAGCTTGTACGGTCCCCTAATAATTCTTGGACTGCTTCAGCACCGTGACCTACAATTGTCACCACTTCATCAATACCTGCATTATTTACACTTGTTAACACATGGTCTACCATCGCTTTACCTGCAACTGGATGTAAGACTTTGTATAATTTAGACTTCATACGAGTCCCTTTTCCTGCTGCTAGAATCACTGCATAACGGTCGCTCATCTTTTTCCTTCACTCCTCAACATTCTTGATAACTTCTATTTTCTTATTCATTGTAACCCAAGATTAGCTGACTAGACTAGTCTAATTACTCTTGGTTCGTTTTAGGGCCACTATGTTTGCGGTAACCCTTATTTTTACTATCACGACTACGGTTTTTCTTACGTACTTTTGGTTTTGGTCCTTTTTGTTGGACGCTTGGTTTGGCTTTTGGTTTGTGTTGACGTGGCGCTTCCCCTTCATGATTCGGGTCATTGCCTTCAATGTCTTCACGTGGTTGATCTTCTGGTGAGACATCCGTTAATTGACCGCCATAGGTATAGAAGGCTTTCAATTCAATGTTTTCACCTGTATTTTTCTTCAATTCACGTAATGAACGTTCATTCACAAAAGTGATCACTAAACCATATTTACCCATACGACCCGTACGACCAGCACGATGTAAGTACTGTTCAGGTGTTGCCGGTAAATCGTATTGGATAACCATTGGTAGCTCGTCGATATCTAACCCACGTGCTGCCACATCTGTGGTGAACAGGTAGGTATACTCGCCTTTCGCAAATTTATTAATTGCTTGTTGACGATTTTGTGCAGCCATTTTCGAATGTAAATAAGCTGTTTCAATATGGTTAAATTGTAATTTTTGTTGCAATTGTTCAATTTCAGCCATGGTACGTACAAAGACTAAGGCTTGCATGCCTTTGACTTGGGCTAAACGACGCAACATGTCATCACGTTTACGGACTGGCACAGTAATGTAACCATCTACACGTTGTTTTTCAAAAGCGTCACCAATGGCATCCGCTGAGATTTCAACAGCCGGTCCGTTCAACATATCTTGGGCTAACCCAGCTAAGGTATCCGGTACGGTTGCTGAGAATAAGGCAACTTGTGCTTTACCAGGCATCTTTCTTACTAATGATTTGGTTTGTTTAATATGTTCTTCGTCTAATAAAGCATCGGCTTCATCAATGATGATGGTTTCCACTTCATGGACTTTCATCTTACGTTGATCAATTAATTCAATCATACGACCAGGTGTCCCTACGACAATATCTGGATGGTCTTTCAATTTTTCGATTTGGCGTTTCACATTCGCCCCACCGATAATTTTAGTAGATTTAAAGTTTAAGGCACGTGCCCAATCTTGGACTACATCACCCACTTGGCTAGCAAGCTCTTGTGATGGCACTAAAACAACTAATTTTAGGCCGCCACGGAAATTACCTGTAGTACTACGTTCATCGGCCATTCGGCTTAAAACTGGTAAAAGGTAGGCAAGTGTTTTTCCAGATCCAGTTGGCGCTGAACCAATCACTGCTTCTTTATTGTACATAGCTTCAAATGTATTGGTTTGAATGTCAGTTGCTTGGTCAAAACCATTGGCTAACCATTTTTCTTGTAAGGCTTTCGGGAATTTTTCCACAATACCACTAATACCACTTACTTGTGTTTCATTTTCGTTCATCTTGTTCCTCAATTTCTCTCTTGTGCTTTGTGGCGCCTATTTTTTCTTAGGATCTGCCACAATAAACATCTCTTCGTTCAAATTGTCCGAAAAGATTTGCTCTGCATCGACGCGTTCTGCGACGACCGTGCGTTCTTTTGTTTCTGGGTCTAATAGAATATATGATTCTGTTAGGTCAGATGCATGGGTTACTTTTTCTTCAGCTACTTCATATTTTGGTAAATCAATGCTCGTACGGTCTACAACATCGTCATCGTATTCTGCTACTGGAGCTGGTGGAACTGGTGTTGTTTGCAAGCCATCGACACCTTTTCTATGATTCAATTCTGAAATGATGACGTCTGCTGTTGCATCAATTGAAGCACTCGTTGTAGCGGCAGTAGCCTGATTACTTGCTGAGACTTCTGCTAGATCAAGATCCTCTTTTTCGCTAAAGTAGCCATGCGCTTGGGCGCGTTCTGCTTGCTTAGCTGCATGATTTTCTCTGATTGTATTGCTTGTTACGGCACCTTCTTGTTCAGCGACATAATCAATCGCTTCGGTTAATCCTGAAACCGCGCGGTCAATATCTGTTGTCAAATGTACGGCCACGATTTCGGGACGGTTATTCAAACGGATTGGGAATGAAGACGCGCCAATACCGCGTGAAACAACCATTTGTTTGGCTGGATTACCTGGTAAGTAGAACACACCGGATGTATACTTCGGTAAACGTCCTTGACCAGGTGCAAATAGTCCGCCAATAAATGGTAGGCGAATTTGACCTCCGTGCGCATGTCCTGAAAGGACTAAATCTGGTGATTTATCAATATTTTCATGATAACGCAAGAAAGCTTCTGGGTGGTGCGCTAATAAAATCTTTGGCTGCATTTTTTGCTCAGTTGTTAATGAAACTGTGCGTAAAGCATCGCCGTTTAAGAAGTGTCGATTTGCTTTGTCATCTAGTCCCATCAAGGTAATTGCTTGTCCTTTATAGGTATAGGTGATGGCACGGTCGTTTAAATGTACCACACCGGCTTTGGCCATGGCACGAATCAACATGTTTTGATGTAGGGATACGGCATCATGGTTGCCAAAGGTCGCAAAAGTTGGTGCAATGTCTGTTAAGGCACGTAAGAAGGTGTATAGCTCAGCTTCTTCTAGCCCAGTTGCATCCGTTTCAATCATGTCCCCAGATAAGGCAATGATATCTGGTTGAATCTCAGCTACTTGTTTCACAATCGCATTCACATCCACCATTTGGTTGGGTAGATGAATATCAGATAGATGGGCGATGGTAAAGCCATTCAAGGCATTATCAAATCGCGGATTTTCTACAAAATAATCCGTTGTCCCTACTGAAAAATTCTGTCCATAAACATAGGCCGCCCCTAAGACTATTG
Source organism: Aerococcus agrisoli (assembly GCF_003797145.1). GTDB lineage: Bacteria > Bacillota > Bacilli > Lactobacillales > Aerococcaceae > Aerococcus > Aerococcus agrisoli. Next base: position 40,137 of record NZ_RKMG01000013.1, read on the forward strand.
TCCCCATACCTAGTAATGTATTGAAAGCTCCTTTTTTTGCCATTATGATCCTCCTTGTTTGCTGAATAGTTCTTCCCCAGCTTGTCCCTGTCTTCTGTGTTGGTGAAAAATGGGCAAACTGGTCTTGACTGACGATCGCTTGCTTTGTTCTCTATTCTAACATATTGGGGCTAATCCTTATAACACAAAGGCAATAATTCCCGTCATTTCCCTATTTTTTCGACCTTTGCTAGTCTTAAGGTGCGACTGTCCTTTTTACAGCTGGCTTATTAGTGCCAAAATTGGGAGGTGCGTGGTATAATAGCCTATTGTGAAGGGACTATTTGTCCTAGTAAATTTTGGAGAAAGGAGATCAAGAAATGGCCAGTGAACGTATTGAGAATGCCTTAACGCTGCTGCCCGACCAACCAGGTTGTTATATTATGAAGAATGCCAATGATGATATTATTTATATCGGTAAGGCTAAGAATTTGAAGAATCGGGTCCGGTCTTACTTTAAATCGTCGCATACGGGGAAAACAGCGCAATTAGTTAGTGAAATTCATCATTTCGACTATATTGTGACCCAGACGGATAAGGAAAGTTTGTTGCTTGAAATCAATTTGATTCAAAAGCACCAACCCCACTACAATATCAAGTTGAAGCATGGGACCATGTATCCTTATATCAAGATTACCAATGAACGCGACCCGCAAATTATTATTACATCAATCGTTGAGAATGATGGTGGTGAATATTTTGGTCCCTATCCTAATGTCTATGCGGCTACTGGCACATTGGATTTGTTGCAGAAGACCTATCCATTGCGTAAGTGTGGGAAAAATGAAAAACGCGCCTGCTTTTACTACCATCTCGGCCAATGTATCGGTTGCTGTGACCATGAAGTGTCACTAGAGGAATACGAAGCACAAAAAACCAAGATTCGTAGTTTCTTGAACGGGAATGTACGTAGCATCAAGAATGTCTTGAAAGAAAAAATGGTCGCTGCATCAGAAGACTTGCAATTTGAACGTGCCGCTGAATATCGCGACCAAATCAACTATATTGAGCAAACGGTTGAACCACAAAATATCATGAGTAAGGAATACAATGATCGTGACGTTTTTGCTTACTACTTCGATAAAGGTTGGATATCTATCCAAGTCTTCATGTTGCGACAATTTTCGATTATCAAACGTGATTCGGCCTTATTCCCTGTTTATACAGAACCCTTGGAGGAATTGACTTCTTACATCGTGCAATTCTATCAACAAGCCAACCATACGAAACCTAAAGAAATTTTGGTGCCAGCTGGTTTGGATAATAAATTGCTGTCAGAGACAATTGAAGTCAAAGCGACAACGCCTAAGCGTGGTTCAAAACACAAGGTCTTAGAAATGGCACAACGTAATGCGAAAATCGCCCATCTGGATAAATTCCGCTTGTTGGCGATGAAGCAACAAAAAACAACCGGTGCCATTGAACAATTGAGTGAAGCTTTAAATCTACCTTACTTAAAAATCATCGAAAGTTTTGACCACTCGAACATCCAAGGGACCAACCCGGTTTCAGCCATGGTGGTTTATGAAGATGGTCGCCCCAACAAGTCTATGTATCGTAAATTCAAGATTAAGACTGTTGAAGGGGCCAATGAATTTGCGACCACCCAAGAAGTCATTCGTCGTCGTTACGGGCGTCTATTAAAAGAAAATGGGCAAATGCCTGATTTAATACTAATGGATGGTGGTGCAATTGAGGTCAATGCTGCCCGTGAAGTCTTGGAAGATGAACTCGGTTTAGACATTCCTGTGGCTGGTATGGTCAAAGATGATAAGCATAGAACGGCTAATATGATTTTTGGTGACCCATTAGAAATCGTGCCTTTGGATCCAAGGTCACAAGCCTTCCATCTATTACAACGTATTCAAGATGAGGTCCACCGTTTTGCCATTACCTTCCACCGTAAAACACGGAGTAAGCAATCCTTTACATCTAAAATGGATGCCATCGAAGGTGTAGGTCCTAAAACAAGAACGAAGGTTCTACGTCACTTTAAGACCATGAAGGCCGTCCGTGATGCTAGCATCGCCGATATTCAAGCCCTATCCATTCCAGAAAAAGTAGCGATTGAGATCCACAAGGTCGCTTGGGATGGGCAAAAAGATAATCCTTATGAACAAGCGGAAGCTGATACTGCGCAAACGGTATTAGATGCTGATGCTATGAATCAAGAGACTGAATAACATAGCATAAGAAAAGCACTTAGGACGTGAAAGCATGTCCTAAGTGCTTTTTTGTGACCATAATTGTAATCAGCAATGGCGCGTTAACTGACTACGAATTTAAACGTGAAAAGATTACTGGGCTAATTTTTCGACAGCTGCGATGAGATCATCAATTTTCTTTTCTGTGCGCGTCATCAAATAGACTGACACAAAAATAGGAAAACCAACGTTTCCAATCAGTTGCATCCAAACATCCATGGTATCCATCTTCGTCACCTCCTTAGAAAGAAGAACGAAAAAAGATGGTAAAACGACAAGTTTCGCCGTTTTACCATCTTACATTTATTGATTATTTGTTGTTTGGATCAATTTCTGGGTCATAGTTGACTTCGGCATCAAAGTCATCCGGATTTAACATACCGGCTTCTTCATTGCCTACACGGTCAGCTGCTAAGATAACATCTTTCGCATTTTCCACCTTACCGAAATCTGTGCGATCAGGTGTATTATAACCTGAAATGCTGTAAGGTTTCTTATCTTGCTTTCCCGTTTCGGGGTCAACTTCTGCCTCCTGTGTACCACCAATTACAAAACTGTTACGTACTGCTGAACTTTCTGAACCTGGTTTCGCATCTAATTGGATACGTTCAGCTGGCGCTGGTGCACCTGCTTGGTTGTAGTCGTTTGCTTCTACAGTAAAGCTTTCTTTGATTGCTGATACTGCTTCGCCTGCTGCAAATGTTAATACAGCTGGTTGTGCAATGTTGGCTTCGTCTTGTCCAACTATATATGAACCACGTAATGCTGATGAAGTTGCTGATGCTTCAGTTGATTCCGCTGCATCATTACCACCGATTACAAAGCTATCGCGCACTGCTGAACTTTCTGAAGCTGGTTTCGCATCTAATTGGATACGTTCAGCTGGCGTTGGTGCACCTGCTTGGTTGTAGTCGTTAGCTTCTACAGTAAAGCTTTCTTTGATTGCTGATACTGCTTCGCCTGCTGCAAATGTTAATACAGCTGGTTGTGCAATGTTTGCTTCGTCTTGTCCAACTATATATGAACCACGTAATGCTGATGAAGTTGCTGATGCTTCAGTTGATTCCGCTGCATCATTACCACCGATTACAAAGCTATCGCGCACTGCTGAACTTTCTGAAGCTGGTTTCGCATCTAATTGGATACGTTCAGCTGGCGTTGGTGCACCTGCTTGGTTGTAGTCGTTAGCTTCTACAGTAAAGCTTTCTTTGATTGCTGATACTGCTTCGCCTGCTGCAAATGTTAATACAGCTGGTTGTGCAATGTTTGCTTCATCTTGTCCAACTACATATGAACCACGTAATGCTGATGAAGTTGCTGATGCCTCTTCATTAGCATTTTCGTCAGCTTCACTTGTTGCCGCATCTTCTGCACCAATCACAAAGTTGTCACGTACTGCTGAACTTTCTGAACCTGGTTTCGCATCTAATTGGATACGTTCAGCTGGCGCTGGTGCACCTGCTTGGTTGTAGTCATTAGCTTCTACAGTGAAGCTTTCTTTAATTGATGATACTGCTTCACCTGCTGCAAATGTTAAAACAGCTGGTTGTGAAATGTTTGCAGCACCTTGACCTACGACATAAGAACCACGAAGTGCTGATGAAGCATTTGTTGCTGCATCTGTTGAACCGGCATTATCTTCATCTGCTAAAGAGAATACTTCTTCATCATTTGTTACTTCATCAGCCGTTAATGCTTCTGCATTTGCATCTTCAGCATTCACAGCTTGATTTGCCGCAACGCCTGTTGCCACTGTTTCAGCAGGATGAATAGCAGTTGCATCTTCAGTGAAAGCTGGACGAGCTTCAGTATGGTATTCATTTGCTGGTGTATCCGGTGTTAAATCTAATTCTGAGAATTGTGCATCTAATTCAGCACCATGCTCATCCGTTAATAAACGGTAGAATAAAGCTGTTGCAATTTGTTGACGAACAGTAAATACAACGGCCAATACGATTGTAGCAATGGCAGCAATCACTGTTAAAATACCTGCTAAAACGTCAGAATTTAATACAAATAACGCTAGACCAGCTACTGCAGAAAGGACTGCACTAATTAAAAATGGTACGATAACGTTTTGTAAACCGATAACAAATAATTTACCAACATTACCTTTCATCATTGTTTTAGAAACTTTCAATGGTTTAGCACCAGATAGACGATCATTATCGTAAATTAAGTAGTTGTTCATTACTAAACGTAGTGTAATGAATGTTAAGGCTACGATAAAGATTAATCCACCAATAAAGGCATATGTAAGGAAGCTACCTGCTAATAAACCAGTCGCAACACTTGCATCAATGGTTGTACCTGAGAATAAAGTAGATAAGGCTGCAAAATCAGTTGTTACACTGAATAAGAAGAAGCCAATACCACCAATAACAGCCGCCAATAGTAATTGCCATAACGTAATTACTAAGTTGTATAAGAATTGGTTCCAAACATTACGCATATATTGACGTTTGAACGGTTCAAAAATGTTACCTAATCTAAATTTATCTTCGTCTACTAGACGTAAAGTCGCCCAAGTTAAACCTAATTCTAATGGTTGTGAAATGAAAATTGCTACAAGGAATGAAATTAAACTTGCGATTGTAACCATAAATGTTGGTGCTGTATCCGTATTTGCTGTACCTGTTACCACACTAACTAACCAAGTAATTAAACCTGTAATTAAGCCGGTGACAATCATAGCACCTAAAATTGGAAGGGTGTTTCCCTTCTGAATTGCTTTGGCTTCTTGATTAATACTAGAAGCCGTTCTTGAAATTTTATAACTCATAAATACACTCCCTTTTATTTTGATAAATTGTTAACCATGTACCCAATTTCAACGAAACTTTCCTCTAGACATGCCTAAATTCAATCATATGCCTTCATTATACATGATAGAGTCATCGTTTCTTAAATCATAAGTCTTGCGAATTGGGATTAATTTGTCATTTTGGGTAAATGAAATCTTTCTCTAACACGCATACCAATTTCATTTAAAGCATCCTCAGATTGAGGGTATATACCAATTTTATCTACAAAGCCATGATCCAAGCCTCGATAGCGGAAAAACGATGTCTGCACGCCATTGGTCATCAAGCGTTTGGCATAGGCTTCAGACTCCAAACGTAGGAAATCATACTCTGCTGTTACGATAATGGTTGGTGGCATCTGCTTGATAATCGCATCCGGTGCAAATAATGGTGACACCAAGGGATCCTTCAAATCCGCATCTTGGGCATACAATTTATTAATGTAATGCACACCAATACCAAGTGATTTCACGATAAAGGTAATGATTTCATCATTCTCATTAATGTCATATTCATCGATTGACCATTTATAATTACCCGTTTCCTTCATAGCCATATTTACAATTGGATATAACAATATCTGTTCTTTAATCCAATGATTACCTTCTTGAATATCATAAATTGTTAAGGCTGCTGCGATATTTGCGCCGGACGAGTCACCCATGATGGCCATTCTGTCTGGGTCTACACCTAATAATGTGGCATTATCTCTCACCCAACCTAGCATAGCCAGACCGTCAATAATGGCATGTGGGAAAGGATGTTCCGGTGCCAAACTGTAGGGGAAAGCAACTACTATAGAACCCGTCTTGTAGGCTATCCCTCGGCATGTATTCGTGATTGTATCAAAGGTCGTGCCAATAAAACCACCGCCATGTAAGTAGACAATCACAGGGGCAGGCTTTTTCGCACGAAACACTTCATCCGGATAAAAGACACGCGCATGCATCATACGTTCCTCAATCGGAAAGTCAAACTCACGAATGGTTATCCGGCCATTTGAAATATCCCGATTTAGCGTTGTCCCTACCAACCGGCGATATAAGAAGAGGAAGGGGTTATATTGTTTTTCAATAATATCGTTCAAATATTGAAGCATTGGCGTTGGGTCACGACGAATTTTAATCGAACCTAATAAGCGTTCATCCAATTGCCCCCCGACATCTGAATTGGGCAATTTTTTAATAATGAACTCCCCATTTGGAAATTCCTTCTTTGTACAACGATGTTTCATCGCTTCAACTTGTTCCCAGTAACGAATGTCTGGCTGGATTTTCGGTCGTCTTTGTCGACCAACTGTTGTTAGTATGCCCATTGTTCATTCCTTCCTTTGTCTGTCTATATTTTATTGGATATATATTTTGCATTCAAGAAATTCGCGGTTCCTTAATCAACTTCCTCACTATGCTTTTGTGCTAAGGCAAAAAAATACCCAGAGCCAAGCAAGCAGCCTGGATCCAGGTGATGTTCATATTCTAATATGATTAAGCGAATAGGTTAAACAAACCATAGCCTAAGAAGAATAAAAGCAAGGTAAACACAAAGTTACCAATCGCATATGTTGCAGCCGGTACTTTTTCCAAAATCGCTAACGGACGATGTTTCATGTAGAAGTAGTTACCGCCTGTCGCACGGTTTACATACAAAGCAACAAACCAGTATACGATAAAGGCTACAAAAGAAATTGCTAAACCTTCAAGACTAGGTGTCCATCCTGTTGTGAAGTAGGCAAAGAATGGAATTAGAATTGTGATCACGTGGTTTAAGAAATAGCTCAAACCAGATACATGATAAATTTTATTAATACGACTTGGCATAAAGAAAGAGAAGTAAGCATAAAGGCCAAAGTAGAATAGTACTTGCATAATCATTTGATCCCCTGTGACTAAATAAATCAGCCCCATAATAGTAGATAAACGACAAATATGAAGTGGCAAGGCCTGTTTTAAATCAAACTTCGTTTCAAAGTAATACCAAGAATATAGAAGGATTTGTTGTAAGATACTGATGACAAATAATACACGCCCAATTATGACTTGATTGGCTTCGATGAAATCACTGAAGACAAACATTGCAATCAGGATGGCAAAGAATGCCGCCAAGTATAAAATATGGGCTGTAGAAAATGCATTAATAAAGGGTGCATCGATACTTACACAGTTTACATAAAGTTTTTCTTTCAAAGCCTGCCATTTTGCCTTGCGACTGGCATTTTTTTCCATTGATTCCATGAATAATTCCACCATAATACTTTCAATCCCATTTTTCTACGTCTTTTCCTTCCTTATCTTACGAAATTTTTCGGCGCTTCACAAGCCAGAAGCACCTTGGAAACGTTTCGTTTTCGTAAAGTTTGTTTTTACAGGAAATTTACAATCAAAAAGGCTTAGCACCGGCACATATCCGATCTAAACCTTGTACTTTTGATATCATTAAGATGCAATTAACCACCTAAGGCTGCTTGCTCACGATCCATCTGTAAGACAATCGTTGCAAACATATCGCGTTCAAAGGCAAAGCGACCTGATTTAAAATGATAATCGATATTTTGACGGGTCATATAGGTCATATCCGCGATAGCTGTTGCGTATCCGCGTTTAAACAAACCTGTCACATAAAATTTCTTGCTATCTAGCTCTTGGAAAATATCCACCCATTTGGTCGGTTTACGGGCTGAAAAAGTAATATCCGTCATCGATAATAGCTTTTCTTCCTTGGCATATAAAACTTGTTTCACCGCATTAATGGCCATCAAGTCATCCCCAAGGAAATCCTCTGCTACCATGGCACCTTTAATCCACAATGGGGCTTGGATTTCATATAAAAACGCTACGACACGTGCGACAGGGTTTTGGTCTTGAACCGTACGTTGCCAATTAATCAGATGCATATTTAACAGGTTGTCCTCCATAAAATTTGCATTATAGAGCACATAGCCCGGACCTAAGTCGCTTGCTTGAGATAAGGCTGCATCGGAGAAGGTTAAGGATTGTGCAATATCCTCCGATAGACCCAAACCACCATTGATTTGAATCGGATAAATTGCCTCTTGTAATAGTCGATAATACAATACGGCTGTCATGGCATCGCGAAATAAAATGGATTGCTTGTGTACCAATTGATCAAGGGCTTGATAATCTGATAGCAAAGATGGTTCAAACTTCCCTTGTATCATGCCATGCGCTTGGTTAATAATTTCAACAGCTAATTCTTGGTCAGCGCCATCTACTTGATAAGCTGTTGTTAGCATTACGCCCATATCTTCCCTCCTTTTTCATATATTTATGTCATTATGTTGTGCAAATGTTACTTTCATCTTACCGAAGAACGGTCACAAATGCATTCTTTTCTGCAACATCTAATAGTAATTTTAGGAAGCGGTCAGCATAATGGCCCAAATGATCATGTAATTCATCAAAATGAACGATTTGAATCTCAAGTCTGTCTTGGTGAGCCATAAGTAAATCATGTAGGGCATCAAGATTGCGCCCATAATACTCTGGAAAATCTAAGGCATAGGCCAGGTAATCGTGTAAATCTGTACGGTCAAAAATATCTTGTCCATCAATCGAAATTCTGTACATTGGCTAGCTCCTTCCTCGTTTTCCCATTTGCTTAATATAACTGTTCAAAGCTTTCGTAATGATCGTCGGTATAATAGATGTCGCCATCATCCGAATAAATCAAACGTTCTGAACCACGGAAACCACCCTCATAATTGACATCGGCTTCACGGTATTCATCATCCGTTGGCAACACTTCTTCATAGTTACCAAAATAATCGCCACCGATTGACATTTGGTCCGTCACTTCCCAAAGATTCCCTTGGTTAGACACCCAGCCCAATTCCTCGGCCTCATCTTTGGTAATATAATTCACTGGCAATTCATCATATTGGTCGATATAGGCAGCCACTTCTTCTGGACTCGAATAAGCTTGGCCTTCCTCAACGACCACATCACTGCTGTTGGTTGAAGTCGAATTGCTCGTTTCACTTTGTCCACTCGCACTTGATACTGTGGTTTGGCTACTCGATACCTGTTGACTGCTTTGGCTTGTCGCTTGGTCGGGATTTGTAAAACTTTCAAACAATTGCATAGGATCTTGTGTGGCGACCAAACCTAACACAACAATCACTAAACCTGCGCGACTCTTTGGTTTTTTCAATAATTCTAGTATTTGTTGGGGCGTCTTTTGATTGCTCATGAAATCTTCCTCATTTCCTACTCAACATAAAACGCCCTTTTAGTCAAAAGGACGTTCTGGTAATGCTATTTTACATTAAATTCTGACAAATGTCTTTGTCTCAGGGTCATAAGCTTCAACAAAGCCTTTATCTGTATGGAGATGCCAACCGTGTACACGTAATTTTCCTTCAGCAATGCGATTCGCTACTACTGGATGTGTCAATAAGTGTTCATATTGGGCGATGATATTTGTTTTTTCCATTAAGTCACTTTGCGCAACTGGATCATGTTCAAGGTCTGCCAATTGATCTGCAATTGATTCCTTCACTGGGTTCAAACGACTCACCCAATTTTTCAAATGAGGCATATCGTCAATATTTACTGGTGGGTGTAAGCAAGTATTGCAGCCACCACAGTTAATATGACCTAAAAGAATAATATCCTCTACTTGTAGAGAAGTTACCGTAAAATCTAACCCTGCTTGAATTGATGGTAGTGGATCTGGATCATCATAGGCAGGTACGATATTCGCAATGTTTCTCATTTGGAACACTTCCCCTGGACCAGCCTGTAACAAACTTTCAACATTAATACGTGAATCCCCACAGGTGATCACCATGGTATGTGGTGCATGTTTTTGTGCCAAGGCTTCATAAGTTTCTCGGTGTGTTTGAAAATCAGTGTCATGAAATAGTTGGATTGCTTTTTTAAAATCTTTCATTTAACGATTCCTTCCCTTATTGAAATATCCTAATTATTTTATCATAAAAATCTAGTCCTTTTCTAAAATAACTACTGTTTATGTGAAAATAGCACAATCGCTATGTAAATTTGTATTTATGATTTATAATGTATGTTAATCATTCGCACGTATTTTTCACACATAAAAAGGAAGTGGACACATGTTACCAAACAAATCTATCAAACGAACAAGTATCCCCAAAGAATTGCAAAACACTAGTCGCACGGTACTTGGCGAGAAATTTGCTGAACTCCACCGCCAACTCCAAGAAACCGATAAAAGCATGTTGGTCATTATCGATGGTTGGGAATCTAGTGGCAAAGGCTTCTTACTGAAAGACCTGACCCGTGAACTAGACCCCAAACACTATGAAGTAGCCGTCTTCAATGAAACCGTACTCCAAGATGAGAAACGACCTTACTTATACCGCTTTTTCATGCGCTCACCTAAACGTGGCCAAATCGTTTTCTTCGACCGTTCATTCTATTATGAACTCTTCCATAATTTAGACATCAAAGAAAAACGCCTAGACCATTTGTTGCATGACATTTCATTCGTCGAAAAAGCGCTTCATGACGATGACACTCTAGTCTTAAAATTCTTCATCCATCAAACCAAAGACGAAATGGCAGACCGCATTAAAGACCTGAGCGACAAACCAGACTACGATGCTCTAGCAACCAAAGATGATCAACATCAACTAGAAAACTATAAAGCCTATCGCAAGCATTTTTCAAACATCCTAGAAAAAACGAATTCCGAAGATATCCCATGGCATATCTTATACGTGGATGGCCAAAAAGACCAATCTAGGGAAGCCTTAAAAATTTCTATTGATAAACTTGAACAATGGTTGGCAGCTGACTTAACCCGTCCGGCACAAAAAGACTTCCTATCCGGTTTAGAGACATCCGTAGCGCCCCTGAGTCAAATCAATCATAGCGTCACTTTATCGGAAACTGACTATGAATTGGAAAAAGAGGATCTGCAACAACAAGCAGCTGACCTTTTATACAAAGCATACAAAATGAACAAAGGAGTCATCGTGGCCTACGAGGGTAGCGATGCTGCTGGTAAGGGTGGCAACTATCAACGACTAACACGTCTCATGGATCCCCGTGGCTATGACGTGTCGACTGTTTCTGCGCCCAATGCCGAAGAAACAAGCCATCATTACCTATGGCGTTTCTACCGTGACTTCCCTAGCCTAGGTCGCATGACTATTTTTGACAGAACCTGGTACGGCCGGGTTTTAGTTGAGCGCATAGAAAACTTCACCCCGACCTATCGTTGGCAAGAAGCCTACGATGAGATCAACCAAATGGAACACAACTTAACCGAGCAAAATTATTTACTCTTAAAATACTTGATTGTGATTGATAAGGACACCCAATATGACCGTTTCATGGGTCGGGAAAAAGACCCTGACAAACAATATAAGATCACCGAAGAAGATTGGCGTAACCGTGACAAATTCGATGAATATGTCCAAGCCATGAATGACATGGTGCTGAAAACATCTACACCTGAAGCACCGTGGAAATTGATTTCCGGTGTCGACAAACGCCATGCGCGCATTGCCGTCCTTAAAGACTTCATTCAACGTATGGAAGCATTTTTAGATAAAAAATAAAAAGAACAGGGCCGCTATTTTTCATAGCAGCCCTGATTTTACATGCTTATAAATTTCGATTGTCGATAATTTGCAGTGGATAAATTGAATGGTGTCGACTAAATACATAAGCCACCGCACTCGTAATCACAAAGTAAGGTGTGTATTCAAAACCAAAGATTTCACCACCAATGAAAATCGGTGCAATCAAAGTGTTAGTTGCTGAACCAAATACACTCGTGTAACCTAATGCTGCAGCAAAAGGAATTGGCAATCCTACAACATGCGCGATCACTGCACCTAGTGATGCCCCAATTGAGAATAGTGGTGTTACCTCACCACCCCAGAAGCCTACACCTACGGTTAAAATTGTTAGGGACATTTTTAGCAACCAGTCATAAATATAAACCTTTTCACTACCAAAACTTGCTAAAATCAAATTACTCCCCGTACCTGCATAGCGTCCTTCATGAAGCAAAATGATACAAAGTGCTACAGCAATCCCACCAAGACCAATACGAATGACTGGGTTAGGGATTTTTTCCGCAAAGTAGTGTTTACTTTTCACTAAGATACGGCCAAAACTTGCACCCACAAAACCAAATATAATCCCGATTACACATAGTTTTAATAGTAGGATGTAGTCTAATTCAACATGTAAATGCAAAGGCATTTTGAAGGTTTTCAACCCTAAATACTCAGAGGTACTACTAGACACAAATGCAGCAATAAAGGTCGGCACCATGACTTGGTAACGTAATTTCCCTTTTTCTAGCATTTCCATTGCGAAAAAGGTTGCAGCAATCGGTGTACCAAACAAACCTGCAAACCCAGCAGCTACCCCAATCACAATGATATCCCCTGCATTTTGGGCTAATTTAAAAGTACGGTCAAACCAGTTAGCAATCGTACCACCGATTTGAACAGCCACACCTTCACGACCCGCACTACCACCAAATAAATGCGTCATCCATGTGCCCAAAAGTGCAAAAGGCACCAAGCGCAAGGGAATTTTGTCTTCTTTACCCTGGTCTACCAAGAAAAGTAAGGCTATTCCCTTATTACTTGTTTTGCCATACTTATATAAAAAGTAAACAAATATCATACCTGCAACTGGTAAGAATGGCACCAAGTAATAAAAATGCGTTAAACGAAAGGCCGATAATTCTACAATTACTTTACCAAATAGTGTTTCAAAAGCACCCACGGCTATCCCAATAAAGATACTCATTGCGATAAGATAGGCCACTTGTGCCATATGCTTCATACTGATATTAATGTTCATACAAGCTCTCCTCCTTTTTATGAAATTTTTTAAACCCATCAATTCATTATGCCATAAAAATTGATAAGCAGTTGATTTTAAATAAAAAAGACCCCTACACACAAAATCAAGTGGTAGAAGTCATCAGCAAAAATGCCGTTTCAGCAAGAACTGTGGGAGACATTCATTCCCCGATATTTCATTCATTATCTAATAAACTGATAGCGTTGTCAATTTGGATAAAAAAACAACCTACTAGCAAGTTGTAACACTCACCTAGTAGGCTGATATTAATGATTACATTGATTGTGTGCTCGCATTTGCTGGTGTTTGACTCAATAGCCAACTATAAGAATAGCCGGGGTCAGAACCCAATGCTTCTGCTTCTGCACGTGATTGGGCAATTTGCGCATCACTATACGCATCTAAAGCATCACTTGCTAAACCTAAACGGTCAATAATGATTTGTCGGTTTTCACTTTGGTCCGGCAGACTCGCTTCAGTCGCTTGACTGTCTGTGGTCGGTGCGACCTCCGTTGCAGTGTCTTCCACATCAGTAGTTGTTTCAGCTACTGGCGTCTCAGCGCTTGCTTGAGCTTCTGTTATAACAGCTTCACTCTCAGCTGACGCTTCAGTTGTAGTTGTCTCAGTTTCAGCAACTTCACTCGTCTCAACTTCTGCTGATGCACTTACATCACTCGCTTGAGTTGAGGCTTGGCTAGCTGTTTCACTCACTGCTACAGCACTTTCGCTACTTGCTTCACTTGAAGCAGCAACTTGACTTGTTTCATAGATTGCATTTGCTTGCTCATCTGCTTGAACTTGGCTAATAGTGTATCCAGCAACTAAGACCGTTGCTGTCAGTAATCCCATTACTACTTTTGGCGTTTTCATTACTATCACACCTTTCCTTACTTATAAGTCTAAAGAAAAAAGATAGTAGATTCAAACGATTCAAGGGACCTTAAAGCTTTCTTAATCCTTTCGCAAGGGTCAGTTAAATTTTAGCACTATATTTAGCGTTCAATAGAAGCTTTGATATCTTCAACAGAGTTTGAAGAATCAGCAGCTAAATTCGTGAAGCGACCATCGCCACCAACATATACTAATGAAGGAACAGTCTTCGCACCAACTTCAAAACGGAAATCAGCTAAAGCATCATCAGTAGCAGTATTTTCAGAATTTAAGAAGTAAGTATTTTCAACATCTTCACCTAAAGCAGCAATCAACTTAGGTAAATATTTACGAGAATATTGGCAAGTAGAACGACCAATAAACAATAATTTTGGTTCTTCTTCATCTAACATGCTATTGGCAACATTAGGTGAAACTTCCTTAAATTCTTTGATTAAATCCTCAAATTCTTCTTGGCTAACTGGTTGAATATTTTCAGTCATGGTAATGCCTCCTTGTATTGTATTAATACCTTCATACTAAGCGTTTACGCCCTAGAATTCAACAAATATGCATTTTAGGCAAATACTGGTAGAATAAGATAGATACTATACCGAGGAGAAAAAAATGAATATAGGTTTTATATCAGACTTACATATTGATCGAAGTAAACACTATCAAACCAAAGACTTCATTCAAACATTAACACAGATCATTCAGGATAAGGAATTAAACCAGCTCTACATTGGTGGCGATATTTCCAACCACTATCAGGACACCCTGAACTTTGTCGAAAACTTGCAAGAATTATCGCATAGTAAAATTTACTTTATTCCGGGCAACCATGATTTTTGGCAAGATCAACATGCCAAGAAAACCACACTGGCCATTAACGACATCTTCAAAAATCATCCTCAAAGCCTGCAAAATAAAGCACTCATGCTAAATAAAGATACAGCAATCGTTGGCCATAGCGGATGGTATAACCATGCCTATCATGCGCCGAACTTTACCGAAAACCAATTAGACAAGGGTCGATACAAATTAGTGACTTGGCAAGATAAGAATCGATTAGACTGGCAAGCATCTGATAAGGAAGTATCCCAATACTTTGCCCAAGAAACTCAGGCAACACTCAGCCATGCCTTAGAAGATCTTCACGCAAAAAACATTCTGCTGATGACCCACGTCATCACGATCCCAGAATTTACCATTCCCATGCCTAATCGCGTTTTTGATTTCTTTAATGCTTATATCGCAACTGATGATTTTCTACCATTCTATGAAGCATATCCAATCAGCCATAGCATTATGGGCCACGTACATATCCGCCATCAGATAGATAAAAACGGCAGCCACTTCATCAGCAATTCACTAGCATATGAACGCGAATGGCGTTCTCCTAATCTTTATCAAGAAATCACACAAGCTTTATATAT
>NZ_RKMG01000014.1 GCF_003797145.1 Aerococcus agrisoli
ACAATTTTATACTGTCCTTGACAGCAGTATCTGTTTCGTCATCTAACCATGTTTTATCAAAATAAATTTTTAGGTGAGTACTATCAATAGTCTCCATTTTAATATGTTCAGCAAGATTTGGAACAAACCGTATGTCGTAATATGTGTTGAAACCTGTAGATAAGTCAAAATTTTCTTCCATTTGATTGTCTCTAACTTTTTTAGCCTTCAATCGAACTTGATCATTAATCTTTTTATTTTGTTTTGTGCTCCACTCGACTATCTGCTGCAAATAATTAGGATTTGCATCTGTACTATCGCAATACTTGTCTGCCCAGCCATTAATTTCAACATCAGAAATGTTTTTTGGAAAGACATAATCAACATCATTAATCGAAGTATACTTAGTAATAAAAAACTCAAAGTATTTAGGTTCATTTAACAAAATAGGTTTTATTATCCCACTAAATTTATCTACAATTACCTTTTGCTTCAATAAATCTAGTATAAAAACTTCATTATCATTGATAAAACTAACTAGTTCAGTTTCTGATATTTTATCAGTTAATCGGTAATTAACAATAATTTCCCAAAAATCTTCTTTGTAGGAAACGTATAGAGTTTTATATTCCATACCTAATTGTTTGAAATCTTTCTTGAATATATATGTCCGAATTAATTTATTTGCAGTATTCTTAAAATCAATACATTCGTTGATTCTAAAACTAGTCTTTGATAAATATTTTAAAACATTATAAATTTCAATTAAATCATCCAAATTTAACTCTTCTAACTTCATATTAAAATTCTTCGCAAATTCTTCTGAATCCTTGAGATAAGAAGAGTAGGTCAAATCTTCTGGGCCATAGTATTTAATGCGTTCTACTCCCATCATGTTGCCCCTTTCCTTTTATCTTAGATTTAAAGTAACTATAACACCAAAATCTATTTAATAGTTTAGAATAAGCATGCGTTTAAGTTTACCAAATATTTCATTTAACTATGTTATTTTTAAGTCATCAATTTAAATAATGTTATTTAATATTTTGAAATACTTTTCATTTACTGTGGACGTCGGTGATAGATATGAATGGTCATACCACCAATCACATCCACTTGTGATAGTTGTAAGGGCACAGCATCCGGCAATTCATAGAATAAAGCCTTCCCTTTACCCAGAATAATCGGCACAGTCCCAATAATATACTCATCAATGGCATCGGCAGCCATAAATGGTTGTAGCATCACACCACCACCATAAAGATAAATATTGTGGTCTTGCTTCTTCTTAGCCAACATCAATTTCACAATTTGGCCTGGTTTCACAAAATGCAGATTCCCTTCATTGGGACGATCTTGATTGGTGACCACATAAATCGTTTTATTCGGGAAATCGCTGGCAAAACCCATTTTGTAAGAAGCATTACCCATGACGACAATATCATAGGCATCGAAGAAAGCCTCCAGATTATAAGGATCATCAGACGTAGATAAATCTTTCAATTCTGGGCTAGGATACCCTTCAATAAAGTCAAAACTATCATCTTGATTAGCAATAAATCCGTCCACACTTTGGACAATACTCAAGGCAATTTTACCCATGCTGCCATTCCTTTCCATCAAAATCCACTGGTCAAAAGTCTACAATTGTCTGTCGCTGATTCGCACATCATCGCGTTCTACTTGAGGTAGCGCTGCCGTTAAATCGGCAATCGTTGCCCCCTCAAAACCAGGTACCTCCCAGTCGCCGGCGATTTCAGCCGTTGGAATCAATACGAAGCCGCGTTCATGCATGCGCGGATGTGGCACCAATAAATCTGGATCGGTTAAAGTCAAATCATCGACCAACAAAATATCGACATCAATCGTTCTTGGGCCATTTTTGAAGAGACGTACCCTTTTTTCCATCGTCTCAATCGACTGACAAAAAGCGAGCAAAGTCTCTGGGTCCAAGTCCGTTTCAATCTGCAAGACCATATTGTAAAAATTATCTTGGTCGGCATAACCGCGCGGCACTGTTTCATATACACTAGAAACAGCGGTCACTTGAATGCCCTCAGCCGCTTTGAAGGCTTGAATGGCGTTGCGGAGATGATCAACTTTGGGCTCGATATTAGACCCCAAGGCGATTAAGGCTTGATGCAACATTATTTCCCCTCCTCTTCAGCTGACTTAAGTTCGGCTAACCAGTTGCGGTCACGGGTGATTTCCACGGCCACATTGTCATAAATCCCACGAATTGGCGGATCCGGTTTGGTCACGCGAATCAGGACTGCCTCTACCAAGGGAAAATCGTCCAAGATTGTTGCTGCCAATTTATGGGCTAGACGTTCTAACAATTTCACGGGTGCCTCATGTTCGACGATTTGCTGAATGACGGTATAGACGTCAGCATAGGACACTGAATCATGCATATTGTCAGATTTTCCAGCCGGCGCCAAATCGAGATAGAGAATAGCATCGATATTAAAACGTTGGCCAAGCACGGTTTCCTCGGCTAATAAGCCATGGTTGGCATAAAATTGCAAGTTGTTTAAATAAATTTTGTCTTGCCCCATATCCGTCACCCTTTCGCGTTTGCTGGATTAGTCGACTGTTAGTGAACCACGTTTAATCGCGTCCGCTACAACAGCGGCTTCCTTGTTTACTTTCACATTATGGACACGAACCATATCCGCACCTGAGAAGATACCTGATACAGTTGTCGCAGATGTTGCAACATCGCGGTCTTTGGCTGGTACATCTACCAATTTACCCAAGAAACCTTTTCTTGATGTCGCTAAAAGGATTGGCAAATTAAAGCTTGTTAACTCTTGTAATCCTTGAATAGTCATCAAGTTGTCGTCCTCTGTTTTGGCAAAACCAACACCAGGATCTAAGATTAATTGGTCGTATTTCATCCCTTTGTCTAAGGCGATATCAATTGATTTTTGTAAATCAACTTTCATTTCTGCCATCACGTCTGTGTATGGTGTGTATGCTTCGCGGTTGTGCATCAAAATCAGTGGTGCATCAAATACTGCACATACACGCGCAATTTCTGGTTCACGCGTTGCAGCCCATTGGTCGTTGATGATATCCGCACCGGCAATCAAGACTTGGCGTGCAACTTCTTCTTTCCACGTATCAACTGAAATCAAAACATCTGAGAATGAACGAATGGCTTCAACGGCTGGTACCACACGGTTTAACTCTTCTTCTAAGGTTACTGGTACGTGGCCAGGACGTGTTGATTCTCCACCAACATCGATGATATCTGCCCCATCAGCAATTAATTTTTCTGCTTGAGCGATAATTTCTTCGCGTGTCATGTATGAACCACCATCAGAAAATGAATCTGGTGTGACGTTTAAAATCCCCATCATCCACGTATGGTCAGCTGGAAATTCGAAGTTTTGATTTAAGCGTTTAATATACATTGTTACCCATCTTTCTTTTAATCATTTATTGCTATTTTTACAATTATAATCGAATCATATTTAATACTTCTTGGCGTTTAGTTGGATCTTCATAAATCCCGCGTGACGCATATGTAACTGTTTTTGAACCTGGTTTTTTAATCCCGCGAATGGTCATACACATATGTTCCGCTTCAATTACAACAAATACCCCTAGTGCCCCAAGTTCGTTGGTTAAAATATCCGCCACTTGGTTGGTCAAACGTTCTTGTAATTGTGGACGTAAAGCATAATCTTCCACAATACGCGCCAATTTAGATAAACCAATCACTTGACCGCCATTTGGAATATAGGCCACATGCGCTTGTCCAATTACTGGAAGCAAATGATGTTCACATGTTGAGTTGAAAGGAATATCCTTCACCAAGACAAATTCAGACGCTGATTCCGCAAATGTTTTTTCCGTATGTACTTTCGGGTCACGATTTAACCCATCGAATACTTCCGCATACATTTTCGCAACGCGTTCAGGTGTTTCTTGTAAACCTTCGCGGTCGGGATCTTCCCCAACTGCCAATAAAATTTCTCTCACTGCACGTGCAATTCTCTCTTTATCCATTCCTGTCACCTTTTTCTCTTACCTTTTCGTAAAATATTGATTTGATTATAGCATTGAATGCCCAATCAGCCTTGCAAAATTTGTTTTCTTAAATAACCCACAAAATAAAAACTACCGAAAATACATAACATATCTTGGTCATTCAAACAGGCTTGTGCCATCTCTAAAGCCTCTGTATCGCTATTTGCCACGCTTGCATGACCCCCATTCGCTTGAAGCATGGCTGCCAACTCACTCGCCGGCAAAGCCCGATGTGAATGTGGCGTTAAGGTAATAATTTTGTCAAAAAGAGGGACCACGGTTTCAACCGCATGGGCCACATCTTTATCCGCCAACATACCTAAAATCGCAATCCTTTTTTGACCAACACGGCTTGGATAGTATTTTTCGATGGCTTCTGTCAAACTCGTGATTCCGTCCATATTATGGGACCCATCAATGATGATATCTGGACTTTGAGCTACCCGTTCAAAACGTGCCGGCCATGTTGTCTTGGCCAATCCGTCTTTTTTGGCTTGTTCGCCAATGACAATCCCTTGGTCTTCGAGTTTGGTGATAATTTCTAAGGCCAAAGCGGCATTGTTGATTTGATAAGGTGCCATTAAGCTGAGTTGATAATTTTCAACTTTATAGGCAAAGGCTTGATAACCATCAGCCGTCTCGCCTAAATTGCTGATATCGGCTGAGTCCACTTTGGTCACTGGGGCGGCCATAGTGGTTGCTTGAGCCAAAATGGCTGCTTCCGCTTCAGGTGCTTGTGGATATAAAATAAGTGGCACGTGTGCTTTAATGATGCCGGCTTTTTCACCAGCGATTTCAGCTAAGGTATCACCAAGAATGTGTTGATGGTCCAAGGCGACTTTGGTGATGGCTGTGACCAGCGGTTTTTCGACGATATTGGTAGCATCTAAGCGACCACCTAAACCGACTTCAAGGACCACAAAATCTACTTTTTCGGCTTGAAAAACGAGCCAAGCCAGTCCGGTAAAGATTTCGAATTCTGTATATAATTCGTCAGGTCCAAGGGCTTGATTCATCCGGTCTACTTGGGCCATCAGTTGGTCGTCAGACACGTTCACGCCATTGATTTGAATGCGTTCGTTGAAGTCTACTAATGAAGGCGATGTGTAAAGCCCCACTTTGTAGCCTGCTGCTTGCAGGATCGTGGCGGTCATTTTGGCTGTTGACCCTTTGCCGTTGGTTCCGGCAATATGAATTGTCGGTAAGCTATTTTCTGGATGGTCAAAATGCCCCATGAGCTGGCGGACTGACTCTAAGCCCAGTACCATTTTCCCGGCTTCTTGGAGGGGTAATTTTGCTGAAAGATCCTCATATTGCACGTGTAAAGCCTCTTTTCTACTAGTCTTTGGTGTTAAGTGAACCACCATACCTAGTTTAGTATAGCTAACTTTGGCCGTTTCGTCATTAAAGCATTACTGAAAATTTTCACTTGGAATGGCTCATTCTTGAGAATATTGATTTGTTCCATTATAATGACCATATAATTTGAAATCGAAATTTTTAAAAGGAGATGTGTTATGGGATTATTAGTCGATGGCGTTTGGCAAGATAAATGGTATGACACCAAAGCAACAGGTGGCCGTTTTGTCCGTAAAGATTCACAATTCAGAAGTTGGGTTACCAAAGATGGTGAAGCTGGTCCTACTGGGGATGCTGGTTTCAAGGCTGAAGCTGGTCGTTACCACCTATACATTTCACTAGCGTGTCCATGGGCAAGTCGTACCCTAATCATGCGTAAATTAAAAGGGCTTGAAGATATCATTTCATTATCTATCGTGAACCCTTATATGCTTGAAAATGGTTGGACTTTTGCGCCGGATCAAGGTGTTATCGCAGACCCAATCTTGAACGCAGATTACCTATACCAAGTCTATACACATGCTGACCCTAACTACTCAGGTCGTGTTACTGTGCCTGTTTTGTATGATAAAAAGACTGACACTATCGTAAATAACGAATCTTCTGAGATTATGCTTATGTTCAACGAAGCATTCGACGAAGTCGGTGCAACGCCTGGTGACTTTTATCCGGAAGCATTGCGTGACCAAATCAAGGAACTAGATGATTACATCTACCCTAACATCAATAATGGTGTCTACAAAGCTGGTTTCGCCACTGATCAAAAAGTTTATGAAGAAGAAGTTGCCAACGTATTTGCTGGTCTAGAAAAAATGGACCAAATCTTGGCCGACAAGAAATACTTATTGGGCGACCAATTAACAACATCAGATATTCGTTTATTCACGACCTTAATTCGTTTTGAACACGTATACTACGGTCACTTCAAGTGCAATATCAAACACTTAACTGACTTCGAAAATGTATGGCGTTACACACGTGAAATCTACAACTTGCCAGGTATCGCGGAAACAGTGGACTTCTACCATATCCAACACCACTACTATGGTAGCCACCCTACCATCAATCCAAATGGTATCGTACCAGCTGGCCCAGCAATTGATTTTTCAATCTAAGTTTTAGTCCTTAATAATGAAACGCATCGATATTTATGATCGGTGCGTTTTTTGTTATGTTATATTAGCCTACGGCTTGGTTTTGCGGTATTGTGTATTTCTATTTCAATATAACCAAAATCCGGCAACTTGAAGGGGCTGTGTGAACTTTTATGAGAAAAAATGCGTCACACAGCCCTCTGTGTGACGTAAAATTTCTCATTTTTGAAAGCAGAGCCCTCTGAAGTGATCAAATGCCGGTTATTTAATGGTCTATAAATACAATCCTTAATAAACGGATGTACTCCCCTTCCGAATACGGTCTAAAACATCAAAATGTAAGAGGGCTTAAGCCCTCTTCCTTATAAATCACTGAATAAATGAAAAAAGACTTAAAGCCTCGCAGCTTTAAGTCTTTTCTTTATAGATCTAAATTGTTTAGGGCGTCACGAAGTTGGCGTACTTCGTCATCGGTTAGGGTGATACCCTTGCCCATTTTATCGTAGTCTTCGCTCCAAGTACGGAGGTCGTAGCTTGCTGGGCGATCGTTCCAAGATACTTTGGTGAGTTCCTTGGTCCAGCCTGATTTATTTTCGGATAGTTGCGCGATGTGTTCAGTGATTTCAAATTTGAAGTCTGCCATCTTTTTTCCTCCTTCTGGTGTTCAGCATGTGTCTGCTTGTGTACAAACATTATACCTGTCTTTTTCACAGCTATCAAAATTGCTGAATTACCCTTTGGTACCATCTTCCTTGACGCCAAATAGTAAGGCACCACCAATTAGGAATAGGACGATTAAGGCGAAAACACCATTTAGTGAGTTGCCGGTCCATTGCGTAATGACACCCAGTAAAGTTGTCCCGATGATAGAGGAGAATTTACCGAAAACATTGTAGATTCCGAAGAATTCGTTGTGTTTACCCTCCGGCACCAATTTCCCAAACATTGAACGTGACAAGGCTTGTAACCCACCTTGCGCCGTCCCAACCATACATGCCAAGATGAAGAAATCAGTCGCTGTTTCCATGCTTAAAGCGTAAATACAAATAATCACGTAAGTTGTGATGCCGACGTAAATCATGATTTTATCGCCGAAACGTTTAGACAAGTAGCCGTATAGGACGGTAAAAGGAAAGGCAACAATTTGTACAATTAGCAAGACGACGATCAACACGGTGGCATCAATGCCGAGGTCGGTTGCGACCGCCGTTGCCATTGAAATGATTGTGCCGACCCCATCAATATAAAGGAAGTAAGCCAATAAGAATACGAATAATTGCTTATATTGGGCCATTTCTTTAATGGTATTGGCCACACGCTTGAAAGCATCACTGATTGGATGTGCTGTTGGTTGAATCCAAGATGTTTGTTTGACATTTTGCCAATAAGGAATTGTGAACGCGAACCACCACACGGCCGTCATGACGAAGGCTGCGCGGGTTAACCAGTCTAATGAAAATGGCATGCTGTCAATGTTTAGCATAAAAACCATGTACACTAGGAAAGGAATACAAGACCCGATGTAGCCCATCCCGTAGCCCATGCTGGAAACGCGAGACATTCTCTTTTTATCCGTCACATCAAGTAAAGATGCATCGTAGAAGATATTTGATGACGAAAAACCAACGTTCGACAGGATATACAGGACTAGCAGGCCAAGCCAGGCGAAGGTCCAGGTTCCTGAGGGCGAGAAAGCCATCAATAGTACGGACACGATACCTAGGACGGTACCTACGGTGAACATGGGTTTACGGAAGCCTTTGTACTCGGCGATTGAGCCAAGAATTGGTGCCATCAACCCGACTAGGAAGGTCCCAATCGAATTGGCATAGGACAGGTAGGCTGTTGAATCCGCGTCAGCGATACCCGCACCTTCTGCGACTGCCTTATAAAATAAAGGGAAAATGGTTGTGGTGATCATCAAGGAATATGCTGAGTTTCCTGTATCTTGTAGCACCCAGGACCACTCTTGTTTGGTGTAACCTAAGAATTTCTTTGCCTCTGTTGCCATGCCCTACCTCCGTTCGATTTTACCTACTTAGGCTTGGTTTTGATAGTTGTATTGTGCCAGTGTAATCAATAATTCATAAGGGATTTCAGTGCCGTAAGGAAAGGCCAAAGTACCCTTACCTGTGCGGTATTGACCGACTTGATTAATGAAGTGGTCGATGGTTTCTGGGAATGGATAAATACCTAAGTGTTTCTTGGCAGCACTATAATGGAAAACCACCTTTTTATCAGCGATAGTTGGCATGCCGTAAGAAATCTTTTCATAGCATGTTGGTAAGGCTTCTGCCAAACGGCGGCGCAACTCGTGTAAAGCAGCTTGGGCTACTTCGTCTTGTGCTTCGATATAAGCATCAATTTCCGGGATAAATTCCATGAGGATGTACCTCCTTTTTTCATAATGAATGGCTAAATAGCCGTCTTGTTCAATTATATCATTTAGGTGTTCGGGGCATTGTAAAAAGCAGGTAAAGTATTCACCCTACCTGCTTTACAATTTGTTTGGTTTGTTTACAAAAGTCTTTTAGAAATCTAGTTAGTCATAAAGTTTTTGGATTAGATCATTTATTAAATCTCGTCCTCTATTTGTAATAGTCGTTCTAATTTGACTATAATCGCCATTTTTTCTTTCTAATTCCAATTTTATCTCACCAAATTCTGTTTTTGTTGGATATATTTGATATGTTAAAAAGTCTTCTTTTAATTCATATCCTGGTTTAGTAGCATCATATAACGAATATTCTTGCTTTGAACGATTATTCCATTTATCAAGATACATATGATTCCCGATAGATCCGCCCGGGATAGGATAATTAGTCTCATTTCGAATTGAATTTAAATATTTTCTAGCAATTACATGTTCACTATCATATTTGTCTGCTTTGTAATATTGGTCATAATATGAAGAAAGTACGGTGTACAACATTTTTGAAACTGGTTCAAAATTAATACTATTCTTAGCAACAATTTCATCATGCCAATTTAGTAAAGCCTGCTCAAATTGATTTCGTTCTAAATCTCTTAGGTAATAATTCTCACCCGAGATTGTTATCTCATCCATCCTGGTATCTCCCGTACCAGACCAACGGCCAATCACAGTATCATAGATGAAATATTTGATCATATTTTGTTGAACAGTTTTATAATTCACTTTATATTTTTGCTTAGTTATCAATTTCCCACTCTGTAGATTTTCATATTTTAAACCCCATAAACTACCAAAAAATGATAACAATTGAAAGTTTGTTGCCGTACTTCCGCCATAATATTTATCATTTTCAAGCCCTGGTACTTTAAAAACTTTAGCAAAACGATCATTAATTTCACGGAAGATTTCTAAGGCACTTTCAACAAATTTTTCAATAAATTCAGAGTTTTCAAACCTATCAAAATAAGTTACTAACTTAGTCATATCTTTATTCTTAATACCAAACAGCATAGTTAACGTTGAGTAGCCAATTTGATTTGCCTGATCTTCATTATCTTTGTCCCAAAATACTGACATTTTCTCAAGAATTAGATAGCCAAAAGCGTAACATAGTTCTGATACATTTATGGTTTTTTCTTCCTCCATATCTTCCCTGCTAAAATTATTGATTTCAACTTTTCGATCTTCAATCAACGTTTCATACCGCTGTATAGTAATTTCTAGAATTCTCTTATTTAAAGGTGTATCTGAAAGTTTAATCTCATGTTTACTCCATTGCGCCGCAAAAACTTGATATTTAGACAGTTTTTTCCCACCACGATTAAGATTTTCAAAAACAGTTGCTAATTCCTCAACAGCACCAGTAAATATAATAGTTGGAATTGGAAGATTTTCCACGTTTAAATTGTTTTTTACCTTATCTTTTATTTGATGAGTATAGACTTCCAACTTTTGATAATCCGTGATTGATTGAATATTATCTGAAAATCCGGTGATTTGCTCCTCTAGCAATTCAAACAGTGTACTCGTCGAATTATCAGAATGACTTGATTGCTTAACAAATTTTTCAATAACTGTAGCATAATCTCTTTTATTTTTTTCTTTTGTTGATTCTGGCCAAGATGGTTCTCCAAATTCAGATAACATGCTTTCTACAATTTCACTGAAATCAATATACTTTTCCGGATTCTCAACATAGTCTTGAATTGTCGTAAATCTCTGTAATCCATCAATGATTGAAAACTCAGTTTTATCTTTGTACTTATAAATTAAAATTGCACCAAACGGATACCCTTGACTTAACGTTTTAATAAAACTCTTCTTTTCTTTTTGAGACCATACCAGTTTTCTTTGAAATGTAGGGACAGTTGCGTTCTGTTGAAGCTCTGAATACATCATCGTCTCTACACGATATTTATTAACCATGTTAACCCTCCACCCTTAAATATTTATATACTTAATTAGATCATATAAATTTAATAAGATCAATTGTCGAATAAAGGGCTTACATTATTATTTTCTAAAAAATACTATAACAAAGAGCTAGGATTTGCATGATCCTAGCTCTTTAATCAAAATCAAAAATTATATTATTTAAATTCCACTGTAACACTTTCATAGCCATTAGATGTTAGGAAGGATGTTAGTAATTCCACTACTCGTTTATCCGCATCATCTAGTAGGCCTTCTTCTACTTTTTCTTTTTCTGTTTGTGCTTTATTTTCGTTTATCTCGTCAAAAATTAACTGATCATCATAGTCTGATAGTATATTACCTTTCACATCTTCTACGGTGATATTTTCAGTTTCTACAACATTGTCCAAAACAGTTGCTTTAGGTATTTTTACAGTTAAATGGTCAGTGTCCTCGTTATACGTAACTTCCACTTGAGATAAATCGGTTCCAGCTTTCAAGTAGCCCGAATATTCAATTAGTTTGATTGCCTCACCGTAAGTAATTTCAGGTAGGTTTGCCACTGAAAAACTTTTATCTGTCCGACTGACAATGACATTTTGATATTCAAACTTAAGCGTGGCCCATTCTGATAACTCTACTAAGCTATCCTCGACCATTGTTGAAGTCGAACTTGCATTCGTCTCGTTATTAAAGAAACCATATCGAAGATATAAAACAATTGATATTGCCAAAATAATTAGAACAACTATAATGCCCAATAATATACGTCCAATCGACCCCAAAAACTTCTTCATTAGATACTCCCCCATTTTACACAGTATCCAATACCATAGCTCTCCTCCCAGATTCGATATGAACGTTGAATACGTTTATTTAAATATATATTGTTCAGCAACATTATAACTAAAAAATGTTTACATCACAATAAGTTGAAAAAAATTGTGCACCCTATTTATTGATGAAAAGCAGCTTTAAGACTATCAAAATCATCAACTCCTTAAAAAAAGGCGTAGCTTTCGCTACACCTTTTTCAAAATCCTTAAATCAAGTCAGCTGATTCGTCTAGGAATGCTTGGACGTCGGCTGCTGGAATGTCGATGGCTGCTTGCCAGAATTCTGGTTTTGTTAAATCAACATTCAAGTGTTTTTTCGCTAAATCTTCAGTGGTCATCTTGCCTGTATCTTTCAATAAGGCAATGTAACGTTCTTCGAATCTTTCTGGTTGTTTCAAGTATTCAGCGTAGATACCTAAACTGAATAAGTAACCAAATGTGTATGGGAAGTTGTAGAACGGTACATCATCAAAGAAGAAGTGTAATTTACTTGCCCAGAAGTGTGGGTGTGTTTCGTTCAAAGCAGAACCAAACGCTTCTTTTTGTGCTTCTGACATCAATTCATTCAAGCGAGATTCAGATACGAATCCGTCTTGGCGTTCTTTGTAGAATGCAGTTTCGAATAGGAAACGAGAGCGAATGTTCATAAACATAGCAGTCGCATTTTCTAATTTTGCATTCAACAATTGTAGACGTTCAGATTTAGATTTTGCTGTCTTCAAGGTTGCTGTAGATACGATTTGTTCCGCAAAAGTAGACGCAGTTTCTGCAACGTTCATTGCATAGGCTTGGTTAGACGCAGGTTCGTCTTTTAACACGTCTGTATGGAATGAGTGACCCAATTCATGTGCCAAGGTTTGCGTATCGTTACGAGAGCCTGTGAAGGTCATGAAGATACGTGATTCACCGTTGTTGATTGGTTCTGTAGAGTAGCCACCTGGACGTTTACCAGGACGGTCTTCTGCTTCAATCCAGCGATTTTCTAAGGCATATTGTGCGAAATCAGCAAGTTTGTCCCCAAAGGTTCTGAAATTTTCGAGTACAAAGTCAGCTGCCTCATCATATGTATAGGTTGTTGGTTGGGCATCATCAAAGTTCAACGGTGTTTCCACATCTTGCCAGTTCAAGTTATCTAGGCCTAGCAAAGCTTTTTTCCGATCCAAGAACTTCACGAAAGTTTCTTTGTTGTCCGCAACAGCTTGCCACATTGCTGCCACTGTTTCGCGTTTGATACGGTTATATTCAAGCGGTTCTTCTAAGAAATCAGCGTAACCATGCGCTTTTTGAGTGGTCAAACGGTAACCAGCTAAGTGGTTCAATACGTCCGCGAAAACCGGTCCATATTGGGTAAATGCTGCTTCCCATGCCTCGAAAATCTTAGCGCGGTTTTCAGGATTTGGATCTGCGTACATTTTGTTCATAGCTTGTCCCACTGAGAAATCGTGGTGGCCATCCGCCAAATCAACTGAAATCGTCATCACAGACGAAATGGTTGCGTATGTGTTTGCCCATCCAGAAAGTCCGTCTACTTGTAATTCTGATAAAAGTGCTTCCGCTTGATCATCTGGTAAGCGTTTGGCATCGCGGCGTTCTTCTGATAATGGAAACGCGATTTCCGCCAATCTCGGCTCAGCTAAGAATTGCTCGAAAGCCTCATCAGATAAAGTGGCCAATTTTTTGTTGATTGATTTGCTGGCAATTTCATAAGGTTGGAACAAGGTTTGCAATTTATTCACTGCAGCAGTCGCTGCTTCATCGCGCATATCTGCATCCGCCACCATGTTGGCATAAGTAATGGCAGTCATAAAGCCATTGGCAAAGTCATCGCGTTTTGCTTGTAGGTCTGCAAAAGTTGTTGCTGCGTTTTCAGCGTTGACATCGAATGCATCCATTTCCGCAATCACAGCGTCACGTTCGTCCGCTAGTTTACCTAATTCATCTTTAAAAGCTTGACCAGTCACGCCACCTTGGAATAAGGCGTCTAGGTCCCATGTATCGTTAAATTTCATTGTGTACCCTCGCTTTTCTCTTTATTCAGTCATAATACCATTTTACCCCTTGTCATTTTCTTGTCAATCTATGCTACTTTTCCCCGACATTTGGGCGGTCTTTCCACTTGATTAGCTGGTAAATCCTGTTAAAATAGAATTATTACGAATTGGAAAGGAATAGTGTCATGAAGAACCAATATGTTGATACAAGTACAGGCATGGAATTTGCTGCCATCACCCTAGGCGACTATATTCCCAACGAAGAGAATAAGCGTCTTTTCTCCCAACACGACCGCATTAAAAACATGGTGAAACTAGGCGTTGACGCGGAACAAATGGGCTACGACGTGTTCGGTGTCGGCGAAAGTCACCAAGAAGACTTTATCGCCAGTGCACCTGCCGTCATTTTAGCAGCCATCGCGGGGCAAACGGAAAAAATCAAATTAACCAGTGCCACAACCGTTTTATCATTAAACGATCCAGCCAGAGTCTACGAAGACTTCACGACCTTGGACCAAATTTCTGACGGGCGTGCTGAAATCTTGTTGGGCCGTGGTTCACGCCATGCAGCCTATCAATTATTCGGTTACGACATTCGTGACTACGACGAACTTTTCGCCGAAAAACTAGACCTTTTACAACAAATCAACAGCAATAAGCCTGTCACTTGGTCAGGTAAATACCGTCCAGCTTTGGAAAACGCGCAATTTTATCCAAAACCATATGATGACAGCTTGCCACTATGGCGTGTAGTCGGCCAACATACCGCTTCCGCTAAACAATCTGGGGAAAATGGTTTGCCAGCCAACTTTTCATACCTATGGACTGGGTCTAACCTATTTAATAAGCGGGTTGATATTTACCGCAATGCATTACGTCAAAATGGCTTCGACCCAGCGACCATGCCAATCGGAATTTCTGGTTCAGTCTATATCGCCGACGACATCAACACGGCCATGCGTGAATCCTATAAATCAATGCAACATACTTTTAAATACGTTCACGGCATCGATATGAACAAACAAGACTTCGTCAACGCCCGTTCATACAAACACCCAATGTTAATCGGAGACAAACAACTCTTGATCGACAAAATCATGTACCAATACGAAACCTTCAATTTCCAACGCCTAACCTTGGAAATCGACAACGGCAACGAACCAGACAAAGTGAACCAACAACTCGCCAAATTTGCCGACGAAGTTATTCCTTATGTAAAAACACATACCAAAGAATAATAGGATGTGAGCGCGGGCGTTTAGACAGGTAACACTGGAGTTTAAGATGTGACAAAAGGCGTTTTATTCCAAGACACTGGAAGATTTGTGATGAGACACTCGGAGAGTGGAACGAACTAATCTGAAGTGGCATTGGATTTGCCTTTTGAAACTCAATTGGAATATGCAGTAGCAAGCGCAGATTGCTGCAAATATTTCCGAAGTGGAGACCTGTCTGCCCAAGCGAACTCGACTTCATAGGATAAAAAGCCCTCCACCCAAGTGAACTTTGTCCTTGGGTGGAGGGCTTTTATGTTCGCTAAGTTGGGGAAAAACTGCGATTCCACAATGAGATTTTATTCTGGACGATTTCGCATTCTTGTACAGAATGAGATGCCATTCGGGACAAGTTCCCGATATCTTTACACAATAAAATCCCATTCGGTACAGCCTGCCAATGTTTTACAGAATGGCAATCCATTCAGTACAGCGCCCGATTTCTATACAGAATAAAATCTCATTCCGTACAAGTTACCCATTTCTTTACAGAATAAAACGCCATTTGGAACGATTTTCCAATATATTACGGAATGGCGGTCCATTCCGTAATCCGCTCAAAACATCCATAATGAAAAAACATCCCCGAACCATTTTTCCGGTTCGGGGATGTTTTACATCTCTTATTTCTTACGTCGTTTCTCGATTTCCAAAACAAAACCAACAATAATGATGGCTGCGAAGATAAAGCGGAAGTAAATCAATACATTCTCCGCATTCGGCACAATCAGTATCGTCAATAAGTAAACGATAAAGAAGACAATTAGGGCTGCACGCCAACCCAAGCTTTTAAATTTTTCCCACATTAGTTACGTATCCTCCTGGATGATCTAAAACATATTTTTGATTTTTTCAATATTCTTAATTTCAACAGATAAGGTACCATCCGGATTATTCTTGATTTCCACAACATCTGGATCATTAAACAAGTCTAGTGGAATCGATAACTCAATCCCATTTTCGAATTTGAATTTTTGACGTTGCATATTATTACCTAATAATTCTGGCATATAGGGTGTTTCATCGGCCAAGCCACTTTCCTTGGTTTCCTCAAAGTAGGCTTGTTTTCGTGAAAAATTATCCCCATACATGGCATCCGCAATCATTTTATTATCAATCGCTTGGTTTTCGTGAATAGTGTCATGCAAAATCTGTTTCACTTCAGCTAAATCTTGATAATCATCCTCGCCGAATTTCTTGGCCGTTTTCGCAATGGCCTTCTTAATAATATTCACAGATTCCTTCATACTTGGATTGGTTTGGATATCCAAGAAAATCTCACTGAAGTAATTAATGCGTTCGCCATATTCTTCAATCAAGTGTTTCTTCTCAATCAAGAAATATTCTTCCGTACCAACGCAATATAAGAAACCTTCATCAATAGCTTGCGTAGGACTTGGCAAAATCGCACGGTTGATAATCAAATCATTCTTCAAACTATCTTCTTCGTATTCGACGTAGTGGGTGTAAGATTCGTTGTGGTTCAACTTAAACATGCCCACAAAGTATTCCTCGTCCAACCAAAATCCTGCCCACAACAAGTCTGCTGGCTTAATATCCGGATTCACCTTGACGAAATTATAGAAGCGATTGGTTAGCTTTTGCGTGCCAAAAAGAAAGTCCTCAGGCGTTTGCATGTTCTGCACGATTTCCTTGACCGGACTTCTGTCAGGTAACTTGCCCACCTTTTGTTGGGACGTGTACATAATTTTCCCCATCATTTTTTCAATATATTCAATCATGTATTGCGCTTTATAGTCCAAGAATGTCTGTGATAAGACAGCTTCGTTGGTATTGGTGTCAAAAATATGTAACACAGCGGCATCGATCCGTATCATTTGTATCCCTCTTTCTTTCGCATTCTTATCTATTTTACAATATAATAGCCTTGTACGATAGAAAACTTGTAAATTATCTTGAAATGTCATTTAAAGCTGAAAGGATGCAGTGTATATGATCGTCAATGATGGGCAAAATCGTCACCAAGCAAAAAACATTATCTTCATGGTTTCAGACGGCATGAGCGTGTCGCTCGCTTCGGCCTACCGGGAATATCTCAACCAGGAACCCGGTCACTTGCGCAAAACCGATATCTTCAACCGTCATCTGGTGGGTCAACAATCGACCTATTCTCTTGATCCATGGGCAACCATTACCGATTCGGCAGCCTCTTCGACCGCTATGGCCACTGGCGTCAAGACCCTAAATGGTGTTCTTGGCCTAGATCCGGACATGAAACGCGTCGATTCTGCCCTTGAAGTAGCTAAGGCAAATGGGAAAAAGACAGGCATCGTCGTGACCGCAGAAATCTCTCACGCCACGCCCGCTGGTTTCGCCGCACACGTTCAAAATCGAACCGAATACGCGGAAATTGCCAACCAATACTTTGACGACACCATCAACGGTAACCACAAAATTGACGTCATGCTTGGCGGTGGCCGTAACCATTTTATCAGAGCCGACCGCGACCTCACCAAAGAATTCCAAGCAGACGGCTATGACATCGTCCACACCAAACAAGAACTACTGAATTCGACGAGCCCGCAAGTCCTTGGCCTCTTCTCAGAATTTGGCCTACCCATGGCCGTCGACCGTTGGAGCAACGTGACCCCGAGCCTAGCTGAAATGGTTGGCAACGCCATCGACCGCCTAAATACCGGCGACCAAGGCTTCTTCCTCATGGTTGAAGGCAGCCAAATCGACTGGGCTGCACACCATCAGGATATTGTCGGCATCATCAGTGAAATCGACGACTACGCCAAAGCCTTTGAAACCGCCATTGATTTTGCGAAAAAGGACGGCAACACCCTTGTCATCTCAACCTCCGACCATGCGACCGGCGGAATGACGATGGGCGTCAACAACATCGACTCCTGGTTACCGTCTTATATCCGAAAAATCCAATCAACACCAGAGCATATCGCCCAATTAACACAAGAAAGCAACGATTGGATACAAGTCATCCAAGACAACATCCAATTCGAACTCTCATCAACTGAGCAAAATAAATTGCGCGCCATCCATAACACCTACGTCTACACATACGAAGAAAAAGTATCGCGTTTAACCGATGCCATCAAGGAAATCGTAGACCGTCGTTCCAACACCGGTTGGACCACCGGCAACCACACCGGCGAAGACGTCAACGTATACGCCTACGGACCGGCAGCCCAATACTTTAGTGGCTGGCACGAAAACTCAGACACCGGCAAAATGCTCAAAGCCCTCGCAGCCAATCAGACCCCTGAAATTGACGACGAAGACGAATAGTTGATAATGAAATGAATAAATACAAAAAAGTGATCAAACAGAAACTTGTTTGATCACTTTTTTGATGAAGATATTTTAAATCAAATACACACACTGTCGTATCATGAAAGTGACTAAAAAGAAGGGTTGGTGTGCCACCAACCCTTCACCTATCAAAAACAAAACAACTGACCGTCTATAAGAAGACGCTCAGTCGTTTTCACATATATATAAATTAATCTTTCAAGCTTGGGATAATTGTGTTTTTAAGGTAATCATGGAAACCGTCAGCAGTTTCTTCATGACGTAAGGCAAATTGGATGCTGGCTTTCAACATACCCAATGGTTCCCCTACTTCGTACCATTCACCCTTGTAATCAAAAGCTTTCAAGTTAGAACCGTTATTCAAATGATGAATCGCGTCAGTTAACTCGATTTCACCAGAGAATTCATTTTCTTTAGTAGCTTCAATAGCGTCGAAAATTTCAGGTGTTAAAATGTAACGACCACATGCAGCCAATTTTTCTTCCGTTTCATGTTGTGGTTTTTCTTCCAATTTTTCAATTGTATAAATACCATCATGACCATTTTCAGACGTAGTCATAATACCGTAGGCAGACGCTTCTTCAGGAGAAACTTTCGCACCCGCGATTAAAACATCACCATCTGTTAATTGTGTTTCGTAGAAGTCGATCATTTGTTTAGAAAGTGGCGCTTCACCTTCCTCGTTCACCATAATATCATCACCTAGTAACAATAAGAATGGTTCATCGCCAACGAAAGATTTCGCTTGATACACACCATCACCCAAACCATTTGGATAATGTTGACGTTTAAATTGGATGTTTAACAATGAAGTATCTTGCACCAATTTCAACAATTTGTCTTTGTGTTTTGAAATTAGATTTTCTTCTAAGTCGAAGTTTGCATCGAAATGGTCCTCAACTGAACGTTTATTACGACCAGTGATGATTAAAATTTCTTCAATCCCACTTGCTAACGCTTCTTCCACAATAAATTGAATAGAAGGTTTATCTAAAATTGGAATAATTTCCTTTGCCATAGCTTTCGTCGCTGGCAAAAATCTAGTACCCAAACCGCCTGCTGGTATTACTGCTTTGGTAATTCGTTGTTTAGCCATAGTAGCCTCCTTGAATATTCTAGTTATATCTTAGCATATTTCTAAAGAATCCAAACAATGAAAGTGTCATTTTCAAAAAATTTACAAATACTTATTGCCACTTTTTAAACATATAGTAGACAAGCATCGATAAAATCAGTGTCCCAATCACCACAATCGAAAAACCATGCAGATTATCCTCAAATGGCAAGGCCACATTCATCCCCCACAGACCCGCCGTAATCGTCGGCACCGTCATCACAATCGTAATAATCGTCAAACGCGACATCACGTCATTCAGGTTATTGGAGATCACATTGGAAAGCACATCATTCAACTTTTCAACCAGCGCCAAATTATTTTTCACCATCGTCTCCGCCTGATGCATCTCAATCTGCACACGGTTCAAAACCCGCTCATGATAATAAGTATTATTTTCATTATGGGTAAAATAGCGGTTAATGCCAGCCAAAGTATCCCTGTTGTCGCCAACCGCTGTAGACATGTATACCAAACTACGATTCACATCAATCAAGGCATAAGAAGCAGTATTCTTCGTCGAATGACGGCCTTCTTCCTCAGCTTTGCGGATGGTCGCATGTAATTCACTACTTGCCTCGATATAGGCTTGGGCAACCTCAAAAAACATATACATGACAAACGCATACGATGAGCTAATGGGAAAGCCACTAGGCACATGTTTATTTTTGATTTCCAACATGAACGGCATGTTGATATGGGTCACAAAAGTCAGCACCAAATCCTTACTCATCACAATCACCAATGGCGCCGTATGGAATACCGCATCCGGTTCCGATTCACGTTCAAAAGGATATTGCAGAATGATATAGGTAAATAGTTCACCCTCTTCATTGTGATAATACTCAATCCATGACGTCTCAAACTTATCAAACAAGTACTCCCCAAAATGGGCAGGTAAATGATAATGATTCAACACCTCATTCACTTCATCCCTGTCCGGATTTTCATAATGTAACCAAACAAACTTATCCGCCTTTTGCGTAATATCATCTTGATACTGGTCGTCTTTTTCCAAAATAATCTCTTCTTGATGTACCATATCATGCCCACCCTTCAGCAGTCTTTTGATTCAGAAAAAGGCCAGCATATAACTGACCTTCCTTTTGAACTAGACATTCAAGATGCCTAGCCTATATATTCAATTAGTGTGTTGATGCTTGGCTATCTGCCAATAGTTCTTCATATGCATACGCAAATTTCATGATGTCACCAGCACCCATAAATACCATTACAGCATCTGAGTAGTCTAATAATGGTGATACATTTTCAAGTGGCAATACTTTAACTGGTTTTGTCACTTTATTTGCTAAGTCTTGAACAGACACTTGTTTGTTGTCTTTTTCACGCGCAGACGCAAAGATTTCACATAGATATACATCATCAGATAAATCTAAGGCAGCAGCAAAATCATCCATTAAGGCAATTGTACGGCTAAATGTATGCGGTTGGAAGACAGAAATGATTTTCTTGTCTGGGTATTTTTGACGTGCAGCATCGATTGTTGCACGAATTTCTGATGGATGATGTGCATAGTCATCGATTAAAGTCATGTCGCCAATTATTTTTTCAGAGAAGCGACGTTTAACCCCACCAAAGCTACGGATTTCTTCCGCAACGCGTTCAGCTGGGAATTTTTCCAAGTAGCAGAAACCAATCACAGCTAAGGCATTCAATACATTGTGTTTACCGAATGTAGGAATGTCGAAATGACCGTAGTAGTCACCCATTACATGGACATCGAAATGAGAACCATCAGTACCCAATTCAATATTTGATGCAACGATTTGGTTATCTTCGCCTTCAAGACCGTAGTACCAAACATCTAAACCATCTTGATCTGCAAATTGACGCAAGTAGCTGTCACCACCGAAAGCGATGATTTTCTTTTGTACTTGGTGTGCAAAGACCGTATTTGATTCAAATACTTGTTCAATGTTTTCGTAGTAGTCTGGGTGGTCGAAGTCAATATTTGTGAAAATAGCGTAATCTGGGTGGTAAGCATGGAAATGTTTACGGTATTCATCTGCTTCCAACACAAAGTACTCAGCATCTTCTTGACCATGGCCAGTACCATCACCGATTAGGTAATTTGTAGGTGTCAAACCTTTCATCACGTGTGCCATCAAACCAGTTGTCGATGTTTTACCATGAGAACCAGTAATCGCAACACTCGTATAATCTTTAATTAACTCACCAAGGAAGAAGTGGTAACGCATTACTTCAAGACCTAATTCTTTCGCACGAACGATTTCAGGATGGTCATCACCAAAAGCATTCCCACAAATCACAAACATACCTTCTTTGATGTTATCCGCATCAAATGGCATTAAAGCAATACCTGCTTTTTCTAAACCACGTTGGGTAAAGAAATATGTCTCTTGGTCTGAACCTTGAACGTTTAGACCCATATTATGTAAAATCAATGCCAAGGCACTCATGCCTGATCCTTTGATACCGGTAAAATGGTACGTTAACTCTTTATTCATGCTACTTAAAATCTCCATTTCCTTGATTAGATTGTTTATCTCTTTGGGTTAAAAAAGGCGCCCTGTCCTTGTTTTCCTGTCCTGGAAAATAAGAAAATTGCCCTGATTGACGACGGTAAGCATTCTTGTCAAAACCAATCTTGCTTTCCTCCGCCATGATACTTTGCAATCCACGATTCAAATGCCCACGTTTAGGAGCACTTGTCTCCGAATCGCTAGGCTGATTCGTTGAAATTGCGGGACGCGCAGTAACTTCTGACTGGGTCTCTTCAATATGCAAGCTATGCTTATTTTTCGACCGTGCTTGTTTATGGCTTTCGCGATTACTTTGCCAAGTCGACGGGACTTCGCTAGGTTGAAAAGGCCGCCGTAGTTGGTACTCTTGGTATTCCTTCAATTCCTCGCGCAGTCTTTTTAACTTCATCTGACGCTGATCATCAACATCAGGCTTATCAAAGACTGATTGACGTTGCGCCAAATTTTGCTCGTCGCTATTTGATTCTTGGTAAGTTCTTCCGCCCGTGCCATATGATGGTCGGTAAAAATAGTCTGCTTTATGTTGTTGGTATAAATCCTTTTGTTTTTCCAACTTATTAACTGATCTTGACGCAGGTTTTGGTGGGATTGGCGGACTCGATGCCTTATCATCCTCCTGGTTGTACCAGTTCATATAGTTTGGGAAAGTAATTGGATTGTCATTCTTTTCGCGTAACAATGATGCATTCTCCTTATGATAAAAAGGCACAAAGTGTTCAACTCGGCTGGCAGCTTTCGCTTCAAGACGTTGCCATTTATCCTTTGAATGTCTCATGTTGTCGTCTGATTGACGCAATTACTCACCCCCTAGAACATATACCCTTGGCATACATCAAATTGACACTTGTCCAAGGACTTTATGCCTCAACAAATTGTTCACTATTGATTTTATCAAAAGAAGTCCCAACTGGCACGTCATTTTTGATTTCTAAAATACCTTTTCGTACATGCTCAGGATCAACACCAAGTTCAAAGGCTGAGGTCAACATACCGTAGCTAGAAACACCACGTAATTCACCTTCCCAAATAACTTGACCATTCGGCATTACAGCCCCTGGCAACGCAGCAACGACAAACATACCTTCACGGACATTTGGCGCACCACACACAATTTGGACAACTTCGTTTTCAGAAATACGCGTTTTCGTAATATGTAAGTGGTCTGAACCCTCAAGGTCTTTCACCTCTAACACTTCAGCAACCACCAAACGTGGATCATCATCAAACGGAATTGTTTCAAAACCTTGTTCATACAAAGCTTGATTAATTAAATCCAATTGTACTTGAGATAATTGCACACGGCCTTTGCCCTCAATTGGAATTAACTTAGAAATATTTTGGATGTTGTAACCCATCGTTTCTTTCGTTTCTCGATTATAAATACGGGTAACGTCACCAACAGTAGACGTAGCGATTAGATCCTTAGACAAAGTCCCCTTCGAGAACATCACCACATCTCCAACACCGTCTCGATTATAAATACTAATCCACATAGCAGTAAAAAACTCCTTTTTTTACACATTTTAAAATATATTTAATAAAAAATTACTAACATAACCAATAAAAAAGCCTAGATACAACTAGACCTGTCAGTTAGTATAAAAATGATAATATTCCTCTAAATTATATACTCTTACATAACAAAGTGCAAATAAAATAAGGATGAGAGAAAAAGCGTTCAGCCCTCAACCAGTGGAGCAAGGATGTGACAAAAGGCGTTTTAATCCAAGACACTGGAAGATTAGTGATGAGACACTCAGAGAGTGGAACGAACTAATCTGAAGTGGCATTGGATTTGCCTTTTGGAACTCAACTAGAATAGTGCCGTGGCACATGCAATGTGCCGCAAACTATTCTGAAGTGGGCAGAGGGTTGCTTTTTCGAACTCGACTTCACAGGATGAGAACGAGGGCGTTTAGACAGGTACACTGGAAGAGATGTGTAGTAGCAAGTGAAACTTGCTGCAAATATCTCTGAAGTGGAGACCTGTCTGCCCGAGCGAACTCGACTATAAGGATGAGAGAAAAAAGCGTTCAGCCCTCAACCAGTGGAAGAAAGAATGGCGCTTACGATTACAGAATCGTAAGCTATTCTGTATAAAATGGGTGAAGTTGTCCCGAATAATTGGTGGTTGTGTATAAAAATTTGAATCCTTACAGAATAACCTTTCATTCTGTAAAAAAAGGCTATGTTGACCAGAATAAAATTGGATTCTGGACAACCCAAAATTCCTTTACACAATGGGCATTTATTCTGTAAGAAAACGAAAAATCGTCCACAATAGGCTTATATTCTGGAATCACAACATCACCTCCAAATTCGATAATGCCTGAACTAGCTGAAAGGTATAGTTGCGGAGGCAACTCACCCGCTTTTCAACGATCATTTTTGAACGTAAGCAGCTTTGATTCATGAATAGTCATCTATATTGCCGTATTTTTTTATTTCAAGTATGAAATCCCGTATTTGAAAACAGGCAATAGTGCCTCATGTGTAATCACTATTATTTCCAGAAAATGATTGTTATAATAAAAGTAGTAGCAATACATCTCGACGGGTTTGCCTAATGCAAACTCAACACACAAAGGAGCGATTTCATGTCATACGAAAAATATATCAATAGACGCGACGATGTTTTATTAGCAGGATTCTTATTTGGTTGCGGCTTAGTCATTGGTGGCGTAGTTGGTGCCCTTGTCGCAGACCGTACTAAAAAAATTGATGGTAACCAAGTTTTACAAAACGCTAAAAACTTATTTACCGAACCGGGTACAATCGAAGGCTCATGGATTGAATTACAACCAATCGAAGCAGAACGTTTTGGTCAAATCCAAGAAGTGTTCTACGGTGGTATCTCTCGCACAGAAGACGGCGAACTTGTACAATATGAATTCATGGCAGACCCAACAACAGGTAACTTCCTAGACTTCTACAAATTATAATTTCAAATCAAAAAAGCATGCCGCGGCATGCTTTTTTTCGTATCATCAATTATTTGAATTTCGCTAACA
Organism: Aerococcus agrisoli; assembly: GCF_003797145.1. Taxonomy (GTDB): domain Bacteria; phylum Bacillota; class Bacilli; order Lactobacillales; family Aerococcaceae; genus Aerococcus; species Aerococcus agrisoli. The sequence continues at coordinate 24,864 of NZ_RKMG01000014.1, forward strand.
TGTAGTTAATGCGTGATCCACGTTGTGAGAATTTTTCTTCATACTCAGTTTGTACATTGCCTTCAATCTTAGAATTGTGCAAGTCCAAAGAGATTTCCAAGAAGTCCATGCCGTATTGAGACATGCTCGTTAATGAATACTCGAATAATCCTTGGTTGTCTGTCTTGAATTGTAATAAACCGTCTTCTTTTAAGACATGTTTATATTGGTCCAAGAAGGTTTTGAAGGTTAAACGACGTTTTTCATGACGAGATTTTGGCCATGGATCTGAGAAGTTCAAATACAATTGGTTAATTTCACCTTGTTCAAAATATTGGTCTAACTCTTTGGCGTTACCTAATACGAATCGCAAGTTCGGAATGTTTTCGTATTCTAAAACTTTTTCCAAAGCCATTACCAATACAGAATCTTGTAATTCCAAACCGATAAAGTTCGCTTCAGGATGTTGACGAGCCATTTCAATAATAAATTGACCTTTACCTGTACCCACCTCTAAGCGAATAGGTGCATCATTGTTGAATTCAGCTTGCCATTTACCCTTTAATTCTGTTGGTTCTAGTACCACATATTCTCTATGTTCTGCCATCTCATCTTTTGCCCATGGTTTATTTCTTACGCGCATAATTGCCTCCTTTTATTGTCTCTTTCATGAAAAAAGACCGGACAAGCCGATCTTTTCCTAAGCTTTTACATTTCTCGCATACCTTGAATGTAGCGATTTTGATAGATATGTTTTAATTTCAAAATTTTGTGGTTCATGGTAATCAAGCGATTTTCTCTGAAATCTTTCTTAATCATATTTAACAGATTTAACATCGAATACCATTCAATACGTAAATAAATATCATCGGTAATGCGCAAACCATACAACTCGAACCAGGCTTCCCAATTCTTGAAGTCCACATATTGGACTAACAACTGGCTGATATCCAAGATAGGATCTGCAATTTTCACCATTTCCCAATCAACCAAATACAATTGATTGTCTTCAGCTCGGATAAAATTACGGCGATTAATATCCCCATGACATACCGTTTTACGCACACCTTGCACTAATGACAAAGTATCCCACAGACAAGCTTCCACATTCGCTAGTAAGCTATGATTGGCTAAATCTTCTGGTAAATCTGTTTGGTAGTCTTGTAAAAAGCGTTCCGGTTCGTATACATCACCATCGATACGGACAAGCATATTGTACAAGTTGTCTGAATGATGGTAACGGTGCATCAACTTCACAACAGGCAGTTGACCCACTTCATAATGGCTTAAGACATCACCTGAGACCCAATCCTGAGCCGTCATCGTGTCACCATTACTCTCACGTTTTGTCCATTTTAATTTAGGCGCAAATCCTTCCATCGATAGGATGGTTAAGAAAGGAGATGAATTACGTTTTAAAAATACCCGTTCATTACTGGCATCATTGTACCCGATATAAGCTTGGCCAGTATCCCCGCCAACAGGTTCTAAGATCCAATCACGGTCATATTTGTATTCCATCTTCTTTCCCCCTCTCTTGTCCCAAATGATTGCAAAACGTGTAAATGAAAAAAGGTGACCGACTGCAAAAAGCACAGTCAACCCCTTTTATGAGTACTAGTTATTTTAGTTGGAATTAGAAATTTAGTCAACAATCTTATGCTATTCTCTTCTTTTTTTCTTTCTTGCGCATAAAGCTTGGCACATAAACAAAGATCAAGAAAAGACTGAATACAATAGAAGAAACCACCAATAAGCCTGTAAAAGTCCATGCGTGGAAAATCAGACTTGTCAATGCAAATAATACAATTTGCGTACATAATGGTTGCCACAACATCTTTGTAAAACCTGCAATCTTTTGACTATGGTCAATTGGATAGACCTGTAACAAAGTATGTTGATTCATTTTTTGCGCCAAAGGTAAGACCTGTAAATGACTAAAATATTGGATCAACAAGACCACACCTAGATTTAACCAATGATTATTGGGTACAAATGCCAAATACAAGACCCCAACCAAAGTCATTCGCATCCAAAGCGGATAGAAATCATTTGAACGCCAGAAAGCACGCGTAAACAAATACGTATATGGATTAGCATCCTTATTCGACAGGTGAATCAAGCCATCAAAATACTTACGACGTTTGCTCACAGCAGCCTCTTGCGGCATATTGATAAACAGCGCTAGCATCCGGCGAATCTGTTGTTGACGCGTTTGTTCAACCGTCACAATCTTCTCCCAATGCCATCTCGTTTTTGCCGGGTCAAAAGGACGAATCCCAAGAAAATGAATCGCCACTAGGTAAATCAAGGCAATCCCCAGACACAAATACGGTGTCACAAATGACGCCAAGAAAACCGTCAGCAAGACAATCGCATACAGCGCAAATTTATGGTTACGAATAAAGCTACTTTTGTGAAAATGCCATGACTCCATCAAAATATAGACATGTGCTACCTTGTAACAAATGAGGATGAGCGCAAGCACAATCACTTCAACGACTGAGTAACCTGCCATCACAGACAACAAGGGATACGAAGCTGCAACCATTAATAGAATAATGGCACTCGGCAAGAATAGACTACGATTTAAGGCTGGTTTAAACCACTCATTAAATTTAGATTCCATGGGTAACAAAAATACCAAGTCAGCCGGCAAGATTTGACTAGCAATCCCCGTCACAAATACGCCGACAGTCATAATAACAGACCATATCAAATGGATAGCCAAGTCTACTTGGCCGCTTGTTAAGCCGGCAACCCATTGTGAATATTGAAAACTCAAAGCCCCTAATAGAAAGAACATGACCAAAATTGCATGGTCATTGAAAATGTACTTGGCGTTCTTTAGAAATAGGTCCATACTTTGACGACTACGTCGGGTAAAAATATCAGACAAGTTCATCGTCTGCCCCCTTTGCTAATCGGATGTACAAGTCATCCAATGAAGCATCCGGCATGTCGAATTGTGCACGAATATCGTCGATGGTACCTATCGCGATTACACGGCCCTCCTGTAGGAAGATAAAGCGGTCGCAATATTGTTGTGCAGTCGCTAAGACATGTGTCGACATTAGAATCGAAGAGCCCGCCTCTTTTTTCACCTTTAAGGTCTCGATTAAATCATGGATGGCCAAGGGATCTAGTCCTAGGAAGGGTTCATCGATAACGTACAATGACGTTTCAATAAGAAAGGCACAGACCAGCATGACTTTCTGTTTCATCCCTTTAGAAAAATGAATGGGCAGCCAGTCAAGGCGGTTATCCAAGCGGAACATTTCTAGTAAGGGTTGCGCATTTTGCAAGGCAATTTCTTTGGATAAGCCATATGCCATACCCGTTAGTTCGATATGTTCCTTCAAGGTTAGGGCATCATAGAGCACAGGCATTTCTGGAATATAAGTGAAAGACTGACGGTAGTCATTCATGTCAGTATCTAGTTTATAGTCGTCAATGGTGATTTCACCCTTCATGGCTTTCATCAAGCCGATGATGTGTTTGATGGTGGTTGATTTACCCGCCCCATTCAAACCAATCAAGCCGACAATTTCGCCTGATTGAATTTCAAAGTTTAAATCGTGTAAAACGGGTTGGCTTGAATAGCCACCGGTTAAATTGCTTACTTTTAAAGTCATTACGTTCATCCTTTATATTGAATTTAGCTATCATATTTGATTGTATTGCGATTTATTGCCTACCTATAGCAGTCAATTGTTCCATACTTATGATTTATGGTAATATTAACTTAATTATAGCGTTTAATTTAACATTAATCTCTAAGAAAAGCGACGAATTCATCTAAGTCATTAGACGCGTATGAAATTTTGAAAGTGAGGAAATATCATGGATAACTGTATTTTTTGCAAAATTGCCAATGGCGAAATCCCTACAAATAAGGTGTATGAAGACGAAGTAGTCATTGCCTTCCTTGACATGAGTCAAATTACGAAAGGTCACACCCTTCTCGTACCGAAAAAACACGTACAAGATATTTTTGGTTACTCTTCTAACGATGCTGGTGCTGTCTTTAAACGTATTCCATTAATCGCCAACGCATTGAAAGAGGCTTTCCCAGATATGCAAGGTTTGAATATCTTAAACAACAACGGAGAAACAGCTTTCCAAACAGTGATGCATTCCCACATCCATTTAATCCCACGCTACTCTAAAGAAAATGACGGCTTCGGATTAAAATGGGAACCAGCAGCTGAAGGCACTTATTCTGACCAAGATTTAAAAGATATCGCAGCTAAAATCAACCAACAAATCGAGGGATAATCATGAAAAATTTTATTACTGGTATTTTATTCGGTGCCATTGCTGGTGCCGGTTATACCTTATTAAAAACACCACGCACTGGTAGTGAAAATCGCGAACGTCTGAAAAACTATTTTGACGACGTGACATACGCTGCTAACGACTTAACAGGATCAATTGCACAAGCGCAAACCGCCGTGACAGATTTAGCCCAACAAGGACTTTCATCTGCCAAAGTGGCGCGCGATGAAATCACTTTAGCTGTAAATGATTTTAACAAATCAGCTGCGCCACGCCTTTCTGAAATTCAAAAGAAAGTGGCTAAACTACAAGATGATTTGAATGCTATTGATATTCGCACAAACGACAAAGGTAATAATGAATGATTTTATTATGGAATTGTGAAGATTTCTTGACTTCTCTTGGAATCATTGTCTAAAGGTTTTTTAGTGTGCTATATTTAGAATTGTATTATTTAGACTTTGACAGGAGTGAATCAAAAAATGACTATTAGTAAGAAACTAAAACTTACTTCAATCGCTTTACTATCTACATTCGCACTAGCAGCTTGCTCAACAGGTAGCGCTGAAGGTGATGCGACTGTTGCAACAGGTGACGGCGTAGAAATTACAAATGAAGAATTACAAGCTGAATTAAAAGCAACTTATGGTAACGCAACTTTACAAAAATTAATTATGGAAGAAGTTTTTGTAGACGAGGTTGGTTCTGACCGCGCGAAAGAATTGGAAGAAGAAGCAACGACTGAAGTAGAAACATTAATCGCTCAATACGGTGATGAAGAAACATTTACTTCAGTACTTACATCATCTGGTTTCACTTCTCGTGACGACTATGAACACCAAGTTTACTACTACAAATTAATGAGTGAAGCTGTTTCTAAATACATCGAAGTTACAGATGAAGAAATTCAAACAGCTTACGATGAATATGTACCATCATTCACTGTATCTCATATCTTAGTTGCTGATGAAGAAACTGCCAATGACCTAATTGCACAATTAGACGACGGTGCTGACTTCGCAACATTAGCTGAAGAAAATTCAACTGATACTGCATCAGCTACAAACGGTGGTTCATTAGGTGAAGTGAATGCTGATTCTGGCTTAGATGAAACATTCTTTGCTGCAGCTTCTGACTTAGCCGAAGGTGAATACACAACGACACCCGTTGAAACTGACTACGGCTTCCATATCATCAAAATGGACGAAAAACCTGAAAAAGGTAGCTTAGAAGAAGAAACTGATCAATTGAAAGAATCTATCATCTCTGAAAAATTAACTGACTCTACTTTAGTAGCTGGTTTAGTTTCAGACATTATGGTAAAACATAACGTTGAAATTTCTGATGAAGATCTTAAGACTGCATTAGATGATGTAATCATTACTGATGAAGAACAAGCATCACTTGATTCAGAATCTGAATCTGCTGCCGCTGCAAGTGAAGCTGCTGCTTCTGAGTCTGCTGCTAGCGAATCTGCTGCATCTTCAAGTGAAGCATCTTCTAGCTCAAGCGAAGAAGAATCTAGTGCTTCAGAAGAATCATCTTCTACAACTGAAGAAAGTTCATCTGCTGCATCTGAAGAAGCAAGTTCATCATCTTCAGAAGAAGAATAATCAAACATTTACAGCCACTCGATTTCATCGAGTGGCTTTTTTATTAGAATGATAAGGTCTTTGAATAGTGAGTTGCTTGTTTTTGTTTCTTTGTGTTTATCCAACATAAAATAGACGAAAAACGAAAACCAGGACGGGTTGTGCTTATATTTATTAGGAAAATTGAAAAGCAAAACACCCTGAACTTTTCACTTCCAAAAGAAGTGAAAGTTTAGCTATCTGTCTGACTCATTTTTTGTCATTCTTGAAACCAGAGACCCTTGAACTTTTCATTTTTTGGTTATTTTGTATTTCATATATACAATCCAAAAATAGGCGAAAAAATGTGGTACTTCAGCGTGCTGCTCAGACAAATACGGCTTAAAAATCAAAATGAAAAGAGGGCTTGGGCCCTCTTTTTTCCATTATGAGAAAACATCCACCAAGTTTAGATGCCTATTCCTGGTCGCGGAACTACACTTCTTCTATACTAGTTCTCCGAGATAGACTTCTTCCTTACAGTGTAGCTTCCATCATTCAATTACTAAAATCTACCGTATGACGATGATGTAATTATTGAATGGATGTCCATTCAATAATATTTCGTGTTTTTGTATTGAATGAGTTTCCATTCCATACGATTTGCTACTTTTTGTATGGAATGAACTTCCATTCCATACACTTTTCCGAACCTTTATTGAACCAGAGTCTATTCCATACGAATTGCCAATTTTGTATCGAATGAGTTTCCATTCAATACAATTTCCCGCTTTTTGTATGGAATGGCGCGCCATTCCATAATTTCCTTATTTATATCGATACAACAGAAAAAAAGTGGCTGGTAATCGACGGATTACCAGCCACTTTTGCTTTCTAATTAATAATATTCAGATCCATTTACAACACGGAAGTTATTGTTACAGGTTGCTTCGACACCTTTAAAGATTTGCATATAACGTGCGATTAAGTGATTCATTTCGAAATTCACTTCACGTATGATTTTTGATTTATCAAACATATGATAATCACCACCACCGATTGCACGGTATTGGTTCAAGGTCACTTCAAATTCAGCTTCCAAGTCCATTGGGGCATGATGGAAGTGCAACTTCACAATCCGTTCGCCTTTTGGTCTAGAAACGTCTACAACATATTCAATACCCTCATACATGTCATAGTTATATAGTTTTGGCTTAGGATACATCCAACTCGGTGACATGATGATATTACCTGCCTCATCCAACATGAAAAACTCAGCTGATTGCTCTAAGGCTGCTTTGATCTCCGCCCCTGTCAACTTGACTACAGCCAAGGAATTGGGGAAAGGATAGTTATTCAAAATGTTACGGATGGTCACATCTTCGGGGAAACCTTTTGCATCATTGTTGAATAATGACGTTCCCGCAATTTCCGTTTGACCAAAATAGTTTTGGACACGGTTAATAAATTCCACATAAGGATGTTCATTGATACGCGCTTGTTCAACGTCATCAATAGTCATATCCCCGTGTACTTTACCAACAGGTTCATCTAGCCAATCTTCAATTGCATCATTTAGGGCTTCTAGATCGTCAATATCATCTAGTATACCCGTTTCTTCTGTTGTTTCAATCAACTCTGGCTGTGCATCCACCAAAGTCCAAGAATCATCGCCGTCATATTTATTGAATTGCAAGCTAACTTTACCTAAATAACGCCCTTTATCCCCTGGCATTAAAACGGCAACGCCATCAATCATACGGGAAATGACATTATGCTGGTGACCAGTTAATAACACATCGATGCCTTCAACCTCTTTAATTAAGGCGTAACCTTCGTTCTCACCTTCATTAATATCGGTCATTTCTAAGGTATCCAGGTCACGCTCAAAACCACCATGATAAGCGACAACCACGGCATCGGCTTGTTCGCTTAACATAGGGACGTATTCTTTGGCGGTCTCCACCGCAGATTTGAAAGTCAGGCCTTTGATATTTTCTGGATGCTCCCAATGTGGAATGTATTGTGTTGTTAAACCTAATACTGCAATTTTCACACCAGAACGTTCGAAAATTTTGTAGGCCGGACCAAAAGCTGGTTCGCCATTTTCGTTCAAAATATTGGCACAAAGGACTGGGCCATTAATCTGTTTATAGCCTTCTTTCACATATTCTTGACCATAATTAAACTCATGATTGCCCGGGATAGCCGCAGAGTAACCAAGACGGTTAAATAAGCCTGCGATTGCACTGGCTGATTGCATTTTGGTATGTAAATAATGTGCTAGAGGCGAGCCTTGAATTGCATCACCGTTGGAAAGCAAAATGGTTGAATCTTCTGGTAATGCTGCTTTTTCATTGATGTAATTATTTGCTACTTTTAACCAACCGAATGGCTTATTTTCGTTTCTAGACATATAGCTAGTTGGAAAAATATAGCCATGCATATCACTCGTTTCGAATATCGTTATCGTCTTAATAGAAAGCCACCCCTTAAACTTTATAACTTTTCCCATATTCAGGATGGAAAACTTTTAATCCTAAATTTGTTAATATTTTACCATAATTGTCTGGGTGGAACGTATGCCAAGGGACGATTTTATCACTTTTAATTTGTACTGCTACCCGCAACAAATCGTCTTTCGACGCATGACCACTCACCCCAAATGGAATATAGGGAATGTCTAATTCTTCAAGGAATGCAATTAACGTGGCGTAAGTTGGCATGTAAGCGCCGATTGGTTCCCCATTTGAATGCAAATATACTGCCGGTTTTAACGTTCGTAATTGTTCTAAGTAATCAAAGGAGTTCTGGATTATATAGTTTTCAGGATTTTCAATAATTTCTGAAATGGCAAGCGTTTGCATTGTATCTGTACAATATTGTTCCAAATCCTCGTCCTTATTTTGATCTACTAAGATATATAATTTTTCATTTTTATAAAATTGTCCGTACACATGTGCGTATGCCGGCTCAAAAACAAAGTGTCTACCTGCAGCTTCAGCAACCTGGACTAAATGGTGCATGCGTTCGATATTACGTAGGTAGGGGTTGACGGCAATGAGCTCGTCAGCATACTCATGTAGGCACTTTTCAAAGATGTCTAAGAGGTCCGCTTCCGAGTTGATTCGGTCTTCTTCCACGTCGAAGGAGAAGGCAGTCCCTTCAATAAACACATAGTTAGGGGCAAAGGCGTTGATGGCATTGATAAGGTTTTGGACTTGGTCCTCGTGGTAACCCGTAATGCGAAAATCACCCGAATGGACAAATTTGGCATCCGGCGTTTCGATAAAAATACCCGCAATGCCCACGATGTCATGGTCTGAAGCTTGCATCGTTACCTTGATATCGCCAATGGCTACGGTTTGACCGTAATCAAGGCCAATGAGCTTAGCTTGTGGTGCCACTTCATCCCCAACTTGAATCAAGGCTTGGTATAAGCGCAATGAATCGTTGGTCATGTAGACATCGGTATTGGCAGGTAGGAATTTTAAGCCACCCATATGATCAATGTGTAAGTGTGAGATAAAAATGGCCTGATGTGGATATTTGCCTTCGATGCCGTCTAGGGTCACAGTTTGGAAGCCTTCCGTATCAAATACACCGGGAATTTGCGGTAATTTTCCTTCTAGCAAAGTAGTTTCCAAAAGACTCAGATTGGCTTGTGGCACATCCTTATTGGAACCACCTGTCAAACCAAAATCACACAAGACACGTGCTGTTTCCGTTGTTATTTCGACGATGTTGCCGCCGATTGTTTCTAATCCGCTCCATACTTGAAAATTTGTCATGGACATATCCCTTCTAACATCAAAAAAGACGACCTTGTTTATTTGCCGACCATGCTGGCTGCGCAAACAATAACAATGATCGCCCTTTTCTCAACAGTTATTCCCTTTAATTGCTACTAGTTACCTGCTACTAATTCTTCTGTTTGACTTTGTAAGTTATCTAATACGGTTTGTGGATCTGCACCATTTACCGCGATTTCTTCCATAGCTGCTACCATGTTGTTACGGAATTCACCGTAGCCAACGAATGTTTCAGAAGAAGTACCGTATGGTAACTCTTTCGTTGCTGCTACATATTGTGGGTTTTCTTCTAAGTATGCTGCATAGTTTTCATCTTCTAATGCTGATTCACGTACTGGTAAGTAACCAGTTTCTTGTGCCCAGAAAGCTGTGTTTTCTGGCTCTAGTAAGAAAGTGGTGAAGGCTAAGTAACCAGCTGTTTCTTCTTCAGAAGCGCCTTGGAATAAACCTAAGTCGTTACCAGCGAATAATGTTAATTGTGTATCGTTCAATGTTGGGATTTCAGCTGTTGACCAGTTGATACCTGATTCTGCGGCACCTTCTTCAACGAATCCCATACCTGCTGATGAACCGATGTATAAAGCAGTTGCACCGTTGGCAAATGGTGTAGACATGTAACCATCTTCACCAGCTGTACGTGCATAGCCTTTTTCTAATGATTCTTGGATAATGGTTAAGGCTTCAACCGCAGCTTCATCGTTTACTGAAACTGTGCCTGCCTCTGGATCGATGAAATCAGACCCGTTTTGGCGAGCCATAGTTTCCCATTCCATTTCAAAGCCGTTTTCGAAGCCCATTGCATAAGCTTCGTCGCCGGCAGTAACCATTTTTTCACCTAAAGCAGTCACTTCTTCCCAAGTAGTTGGAACTTCTACACCATATTCATCCAATAAATCTTGGTTGTAGTACATCACACGTGTTGATTTAGAGAATGGCATTGCGAAACGTTCGCCGTTGAATTCAGTTGAACCCCAGAAACCTTCGTATACATCATCAATCGCATCTTGTTCAAAGCCTGCTTCTGCTAACATATCGTCAGTAATTGGTGTTAATAAGTCATTTGATGCATATTCCACTACATCTGTTGCTGTTAATTGTGACAAAGTAGGTAGGTCGCCAGAAACAGCTGCTGCTGTCACTGATTGTGCCAAAGTCGTATAGTCACCTTGGTTTTGCTCAACTACGGTGTATTGATCTTGAGATTCATTAAATTTTTCTACTAAAGTGGTTAACGCTTCCCCTTGTGGACCAGACATTGCATGCCAGAAAGTTAATTCAACTTTTTCGCCGCTTGTTGAAGATGCTTCTTCTGATGTTGATGATGTTGCATCAGAACTAGTATCTGAACTAGCTGAAGATTCACTTGATGCGCCGCTACCACATGCTGCTAACAATAAACTTGCAGATACAAGACCTAATCCAGCTTTTAACCATTTTGCTTCTAATTTCATTACTTTCTTCTCTCCTTATTATTTAACCCTTTAAACATCAATTGAGACGCCAAACTTAAATAAATATTCGTGCTGGGGTGAAAAAGACGCGGCTCACACAGACTGCTTGCAGTCTAAACCTTGCATCCGTCCCCCAACTCCAAACCGTAACCGACAAGACCAACGTTATGCTCTCTGACACAACCACCCCCTTTCAATGACGTTGCGATGCCTAACCCTTAATACCAGTATTTGAAATTCCCTTGATGATATATTTTTGTAAGAACAAGTAGACAATGATCATTGGTAAAATGACAATCGTCGCCGCGGCCATGAGTAAGGCAAAATAGGTGCCCGCCTCCGTCGTGAACGCTTGTAGTCCAACCGGCAAAGGACGCAAGCTTGTTTCATTTGTGACCATCAACGGCCACATGAAGGAATTCCATGAACCAATCATTTTTAGAATAATCACTGTGACAATAGAAGACTTTGACATAGGCACTAATATTTGCCATAAAAAGCGCCAGTCACTAGCTCCATCAACTTTAGCCGCATAATAAAGTTGCTTAGGCACAGCTTCAAAGTTTTGTTTTAGCATGAATACTGAAAAGACACTGGCCAAGAATGGCACAATCATCGCCCAATAGGTATCAATCATACCCAACTTGGACAAGGTTAAATAGTTGGGAATCATCAGTAATTCAAATGGCACCATCATGGTTGCAATCAACACCGTGAACAAAATATTTTTGCCGAAAAATTGTAACTTAGCAAAGGCGAAAGCTGCTAGGATACTCGTCACCACTTCACCAAAGGTCGATGATAAGGTAATAATCAAAGAGTTGATAAAGTATCGACCAAAGGGGGCCATGGATAAGGCGGTTTGGTAGTTTTCCCATTTGAAATCTTCCGGCAACCAAACCGGTGGGATAGCCAAGGTTTCCCCTGTCGTTTTCAAAGATGTCGATACCATCCAAAAGAATGGCAGCAACATGGATAAGGCGCCGATGGCCAGCAAGATGAAGGAAATCAATTGACCACTGGTAAATTTTGCTTTGCTTGAATGTGTATTTTTCCCCATGATATCCTCCTATCTACTTGCCATATAGCGATTCACAGCCATTTGCAGCAAGGTGAAAATTAATATAATCAGGAAGAGTACGATACCTGCAGCCGAAGCCACAGCATATTGACTCTCTTCATAGAATTTTTGGAAAATGTAGTAAACCATTGTGAGGGCTGAATTCGTTGGACCAGGTCGTCCATTGAATAAGGCATAGACTTCATCAAATGCCTTAAAGGAATTGATCACACCCATAATGGATACAAGAAACATGGTTGGGCTTAATAAAGGCAAGGTGATATTGGTAAATCGTTGCCACGGACCTGCACCATCTACCTTAGCTGCCGCATAATATGTATCTGAAATATTATTTAGGCCTACCAAGAAAATAACTATGTTAAAACCTAAACCTTTCCAAATCGACATAATCACTAAAGCCAACATGGCATATTTCGGATCTTCGATAAAAGCAATGGCTTCTATCCCAAACATCGATAGGAAATAATTGATCAATCCGTACTCAGAATGGTATAACCAGCGCCAAACGATTGATACCGCAACCGTTGACGTCACAAAAGGTAAGAAATAAATCGAACGGAAGAAACTCGATAATAATTTAATATTATTGAGTAAGACCGCAATCGCTAGTGAGATGGCTATTGAAATAGGTACCACCCCTAGGACGAAAATAAAGGTATTTTTGATAGCTAACCAAAAATCCGGGTCTTGGAAAATTTCCATAAATGGACCAACTCCATATTCCTTCACCTCTTGCGTGTAGAAATTGTAGTCCTGCCACATACTCATTTCAAAAGACCGGAAAATAGGATACAAATTAAAAATCCCGATAATCACTAACATGGGTAACAAATATAGATAAGCCTTCAAGCTCGATTTCCATGTTGGCTTCTCAATCATTGCCCTTCACCTACCTCAAGACGTTGCCCCTTGTTATCAAAGAATAAAATGTCGTCATGATGGATACCTAAGGCAATTTGATCCCCAATTTTCGGTGCCAAGGCTTGGTCTGTCACAACCACTTCCTTGCGCCCATCTGACACATGAACCGTCACGTCTTTGCCGACATGCTCCACCATGGTCACCTGTCCTTGGAAAACGCCCGCTGTTTGATCAACTTCCGCCGGTAAAATAAATAAATCTTCTGCCCGTAAGCCCACGCTGGCTGGTTTTTGCCTATTTCTTTCTTGGGCAAAAAGTGCGAACAAGTCCGAATATTGGTCTGCCTCAAGCATGTTAATGACTGGTGTACCAATAAACTCCGCTACGAATCGATTACTAGGTTCAGCGTATAAGGACACTGGATCGGTATACTGCTGAATTTGACCGCCATTTAAGACCATTACCTTATCTGAAATGCTCAAAGCCTCGGCTTGGTCATGGGTAACAAAGACAGTGGTAATCCCTGTTTCTAATTGTATGCGTCGAATTTCTTGGCGCATTTCAATTCGAAGACGAGCATCTAAGTTGGACAATGGTTCATCCATTAATAAAATAGACGGCTTCTTAGCTAGGGCACGGGCAATCGCCACTCGTTGCTGTTGGCCCCCAGATAGTTCACCTGGCTTCTTCTTGATATGATCTTCAATTTTTACTAATTTGGCTAATTCCAAAGCACGTGCTTTGCGTTCTGCTTTGGGCATTTTCGCCATTTTTAAAGGAAACATGATATTGTCTAAGACTGATAAATGTGGATATAAAGCATAGTTTTGGAATACCATTCCCACCTTACGTTCGACTGCATCTTTACTAGTAACGTCTTCGTCATTAAAGTAAATTTTGCCATCACTTGGGAAAATAAGCCCTGAAATCAGCATCAGTGTAGTGGATTTACCGCAACCACTTGGGCCCAGGATTGACACAAGTTGTCCTTCTGGTATCTCAAAATCGATATTGTCTAATACATTCTTTTGCGTGTCATCATAGCGCATTTGCACATTTTCAAACTTTACTTGCACCCTCGTCACCTCTTAAATTTAATCCGCTTCATTTTGTAGGCTGCGAAAATGATTGGTCAACCAACCCCTTCGCAGTAGTTCAGAATAACACCCCAATATTAATAAGCCGTAAATCTTCAATTTTATTTTTGTAAATGTTCATTTACATAAATAAAATAAAGTCTGCTAAGTTGATAGTCATAGGCTTTCAAGGTGAGGGGAAATTTAAAAATTTTCATGCTGGCTTAGGAATCTCCTGCTAACCTTGGTGAATGTTTTCATTTTGGTGTTTTTGAGTACTTGTTCGTATGAGGATTACACTGGTCGAAAGTATTTTGTCCGGCTTGTTGGGGATTGTATATATGAAACGCCATATAAACGATATATGGTTACTTGAGCGGGCTGTGCTTTCAAAAATGAGAGTTATTGCGTTTCACAGAGGGCTGAACTTTTCACTTCAAAAAAAGTGAAAAGTTCAGAGCGTTTTGCTACTCAATTTTTCTCATAAATATAAGCACAGAACCTTCTGGTTGTCATTTTTTGGTTATTTTAATCGAGATATACACAATCTCGGAAATCTATACAAAAATCCACTTCAAAATCCATATCATGCCCACACAAAAAAGGCTGGAACATTTACTGCTCCAGCCTTTTTAAAGAATATATTTATTCGAATTCAGCTAATGCGTCTTCATTTTCGGTTACTGCATTAAATTTTGGTTTATAGAAATTACGGTTGTCTAGTCCAAAGATGCGGGCTGAGAATTCACCTGGTTCGGTATGATCTAAAGCAGTCATCATCATTTGGATGGACGCGTCTAAGTTATCAATGTGATGTAACACTTCTGCTTCTAAGATATGTGGATTCACCGGGCTGCCCCATTCTTGTTTACCATGGTGGGCAAGCACCATATGTTTCAACAAGACCACTTCTTCTTGATGTTGATCAATTTCAAGCTCGTTTACTGCTAAGGTAATCATTTCGTCGATGATTGAGATATGACCTATCAAGTTGCCTTCTGTAGAATATTCAGTCGACATGGGATCGGTAAATTCGACTGTTTTTCCAACATCATGCAAGAGCACACCGGCATATAAGAGGTCTTTATTGATATTGGTATATTGGTTGGCAATGGCTTGGGCTAGGCGCAACATGGAAATGGTATGGAAACCTAAGCCACCAACAAAGGCATGGTGGTTTTTCTTCGCAGCTGGGTAAAGGAAGAAGTCTTTGTGCACATTATTCAAGATTTTGCGTACGATAGCACTAATGACTGGATTTTGGAAACCCGCTACGACTTCTTTAATTTCCTCTTTCATCTCTGCATCGGTCATCGGACCTTGTTCGACATAATCGCTCGGATTATTTGGTTCTTCATCTGTCGCTAAACGAATGCCTGTAATGCGGACTTGCGGGGTCCCGTTGTATAATTCACGTTTCCCAGCTAAGCGAACCACATTACCACTCGTGTATTTCGCGATATCTTCTTCTGTTGCGCCCCAATATTTACCGTCGATTGAACCGGATTTATCTTGGAAAGTGAAGGAGATGTATTTCTTGCCATTTCTGTCTTCTCGGATTTCTGCGACCTTAATCAAAAGATATAGGTCGAAGTTGTGGTCCAAGGCTACATCAAAAATTTTTAAATTATCCATTATATTTCCCTTCTAGAGCACATGACGTGCTGAGACATCAATTTCATCTAAAAGCCCTTCATCTACTGTGAAGTAAATGATTTGATGCGATTGTGCGAATTTTTGTAGGAAGCGGTAAATGTTGCTGCGGTATTGATGGTCAAGATGTGAGAAGGCTTCGTCGATAATAATTGGCAATTCAATGTTACCTAATTGGGCATCGATAAAGGCAAAACGCATGGCCACGAATAGAATCACTTTTTCACCACGAGACAATTGGTTAACTGAAATAACCTCATCCTCTGCTGTGATGACATCCATCCCTTCATCCGCGTACGTTAATTTAGTATATTTCCCATTTGATAAATCTAAAAGGAAACGAGAAGCGTTAGTTAACACGCGTTCTTTCACATCTGTTGATTCACCAACAGTTGCCTTTTCAAAGGTCGCAATCGCTAATTTATTGGCTGCCCAAGCAACGGCTAACTCATAGGCTTCATCCACTTTGGCTTGGTATGCTTGTAACAACTGTGGCGCAATGCCGTCGTTAGCAATCTCTTGGATTTGACTGCGTTTATCAGCTGTAGAACGCGTCAATTGACTGATTTCTTCTTCCATATCTTGGATATTGGTTTTCAATTCAGTTAATTGTGCTTCAACAGGTTGATCTTGTTGTAAGTAAATCGCTAAGTTTAAGTCCAAGTGATTCGCTAAAATATCATGACGGTTTTGTTTTTGTTGCATTTGATTTTGACGATCGATGGCCGCTAATAATTCATCACCAGATTTGAAGTTGTATTGGTCTAAAATACGTTCTTGATCAGCTTTAATCACTGACAATTCAGACTTCACTTGGTCACGACGGTTAGCACGGCTTTGTTCTTCGTATGTCGCGTAATCTTGGTTGGCTTGTTGACGACGAATGGTTAAATAATCATCTTCAAATTGTTGGAAGTAATCTTCCTCACTCAAGTCACCTTCATTTAATTGCGCTACATAGTCAGCCCATTGATCTTCATGAGCCTTCCCAAAGCTCGAAACGCCAAGCGCCATTTCCAATTGTTGGATTTTATTATCCAAATTGAAAATTTCATCGACATAAGCATCTTCAAGCCAAACTTCTGTTGAAATGTTTGGAGCTCCGCCCTTTTCAACCAGTAAAGTGTCTAACTCATCAGCCATTTCATTAAACTCTAGGTTTAATTTTTCCAATTGCTCTTCATGCACGACTTTATCGCGTTGGACTTCATTTAGCTCTGACTCGATATCATCAAGGTCTAAGTCGTAGGCCTCTAGACGGTTTTCATAGCGTTTGGTCGCTGCGCCCTGCATCATCAAACCAATTAGCAGGATCACGATACCAATGATGGTGGCCACCACGCCGGCGCCAAATAGGAAGGTCGTTGACGTAATAAAGTAAGCAATCAGCATCAATAAGCCCAGAACCGTCAAGACAATCCCGAAGTTACGGACCAGGTTTTCACCCTGTTTACCCGTTGCGACTAATTTTTCCCGTTCCGCCGCTAGCTCGTCAAATTCCTTTGTTAAATCCGCTTCACGTTGGTCCAATTGCGACATATCGCTTTGGCCGTGATTGTAAAAAATACGTTTATTTTCTAAGGCTTTGTAGCGTTGTTGCCAATGGTTACGCTCGTCATCGGTTAGTTCTTCTGGTAACTCGTCAACCGCTGAAGCCCCCAATAATTCCATCAAACGTTGTTTTTCATAGCGACGTTCAATCAGGTCTTGGCTCAAATCTTCATTTTGACGCAAGCGGTCTCTAAAGGCACGTGCCTCTACAACCATTTGCTCACTTACATTCGGATGATTTTGAATCCATTCCATTCCTAAGTTTGAAGAATTCACAGACTCTTCCGGATTTTCTGGCAAACCTTCAGATAACTCAGCCAATTGTTGGCTCAAGTGGTCGATTTGGTGGTCAGCTTGTAACCATTTGTTGGCCAAATCAGGTTCAAAGTCCACAAAATCAAAGGCTGCTAATTCATCGTGCAAACGTAGGTATTCGTTCATCGATGTCGATTGTTGGTTGGCCAATTCTAGTTGGATTTCACCATTGGTCGCATCTTTTAAGTTGCTACGTAAGCGGTCCAGACGGCTTGATTCTTTTTCATAAGCCTGACGTAATTCGAAATAAGCTGCTTCTTTATCTTGGGCTTTAATTAATTTTGCTTCCGCATCCTCAATATCTTGCAGTTTGCGATTCAAAGCTGGGTTCTTCCCATTTGGTTTGTACAGATCATCTGCTTGTTTGGCAATGGCCGGTGTGATTTCCGTCAAGACTTGACGACCAGACATCCCAATACTCATTAAGCTTTTTGAGAAATCTTCTTCATCATCCCAGATGAAGTCCATTAAATCATCTTCAGAAAAACCAAAGTAAGCTAGGTAATCTGTTTTCGTCAAATCGTTCCATAAAAATGAAACATCATTGGTTGTTTGTTTTTCTTCACCATTGATGGTGTAAGACAGATTTTGTTTACCATTGGTTTTGGTACGTTCAATCATCACATCGCCATAGCGTGTGTTGGTTAGATACAAACGCCCACCATAACGGGCATTTTCGTTGGTATCGTAGTTACGTGTGTTTTTACGGCGTACATTGGGAAAACCAAACATAATACTTAATAAAAATGACATGAGGGTTGTTTTCCCAGACCCGTTAAGACCGTTAAATACATTTAAATTTGGCGTTAATTGAAAAGATTGATCCACCCATTTCCCATAGCCAAATATTTCAAATCGTTGAATCTGCATATTTAAAATCTCCTTTGTTCCTGGCTATAGCTTGCTTGTTCGAGGATGATTTGTTCTTTAGCCTTGGCAAGAATATCCGCTTTAAATTGGTCCACATCAATATTGGCACCAACTAAACGTTGCCATTGACCATTTTTCTCCAAATCAGCCACTAAAGTTTGGAACTGTTCATCGTCACTCGTAATGTCTTCAAAAGCACGTTTCATGCTGTCGTTAAAAACAGGTGACGGCGACCAAACGGCTTGATTATTCACTTGAATATCTAGGGCAACTAGATACACTTTTTGCGCGCGTGAAGCATTTTGATTACGCAACGACCATTGTAATTGTTCTAACAATTCGTCTGCATAAGTGTGCCACCAGTATAGGGATTCTTCATCGCCATTCGTGGTGAAGGTCATTCGAGAAATCACGTTCACAGCCTCATCTTTGGCATACATAATATGGTCATGTAGTGCGACTTCAATGGTATTGCGTAAGCTTTCTAAACTATCTACAAGCCCTAGTTCACGCGTAGATTGTTGGAATTGCCATTCCGCTGTTTCGATGAATTCTAGATTGGTATAGCCACCTTTTTCAAGATTCACAATTAAGGCACCTTTGGCTCCGTCTTCTTTAAAGCTAGCACCTTGGATGTTCCCTGGATAAACCATTGTCGGATTTTCGTATAATACTTGTCCTTTATGGATATGGCCTAGTGCCCAGTAGTCAAAGCCGTGACTTACAAGGTCACTTGGGTTGAATGGTGCATAGTGCTTTTGCCCATTACTAGAAGAGTTGTCACCATGAATCATACCGATATGGATGTCCACAAGTGGATCTCTGGTAGGATATTCTGCTGAGCGGTCATCCGCAATCCATTGTTGGTCGTATGAAAAACCTGAAATGGCTACTTTTTCACCACGATGAGTTGAAAGATATTTGGTCTCTACTTCGTGGCCAAAAATATGAACATTATTTGGTAATTTCAAACGGTGATTGGCATCGGCGTCGAAATCATGGTTCCCGTATAACATATAAACAGGAATTTCCGCGTCTGCTAGGCGTTGCATACCGTTCGCAAAGGCAAATTGAGCGCGCAAAGTGGCGCGTGCCCCATGGTAGATATCCCCTACGATAAGGAAAAAATCGACCTGTTCATTAATAGCTGTTTGAATTAAATTGTCAAAAGAATTTAATGTTGCTTCTGCTAAAGCATGTTGTAAGTAATCGTCTTTGATTGGTAAATTTTTGAAGGTTTGGTCTAAGTGCAAGTCTGCAGTATGAATAAATCTCACCATATTGATTACTCCGTTCTCGTGTAATTTTGGCATTTTATTGATGTAAATTTGTTAAATTGCCTTATTATTATTTTAACATACACATTAGAAAGTTGTGAAAATTGACGCTATTTAATAGGATTTTAAAGCATAATTAATCATTTGACACACAAATGAAAAATAGGATGTGAACGCGGGCGTTTAGACAGGCACACTGGAAGAGATATGCAGTAGCAAGCTTAGCTTGCGGCAAATATCTCTGAAGTGGAGACCTGTCTGCCCGAGCGAACTCGACTTCATAGGATGTGAGAAAAAGCGTTCAGCCCTCAACCGGTGGAGAAAGGATGAGACAAAAATATAAAATCTTCGATTTTCGTCCTTCAGTGTGCGTTCCTTATAGCCGTGAGACCATTGAAAGCCAAGGTCTTTCAATTTGAAATCGAGCCAAGGTCTTGATTTCATCCTTTTTCACGGCATAGGAACTGCACTTTCAGTCCTTTAACTAATCCTAGTCATAAATTCCAACAAAGATTAAACATACATTTTCAAAGCAAAAGACGCCAACAAATCTTATAACGAATTGTTGACGTCTTTATTTTCGGGATTTTGTCCCAACATCTTCCTTGCTAATATATAGCTATTTTAGTTTTGTTCTTTGTTCATCAATGATTGATAAATTTCGTTGATTGGACGTGTTACTGCTTGGTTGATATCTTCCACAACAGTGTTCAATAAACGTTCTTTATTCATTAAATCAGAGATTACTGCGTTGCCTGCCAATTTTTCTTGTAATTCGTTGGCATTTTTTTCATCTTCTTCAGTAATTTCTTGACCCATTTGTGCTTTTAATTGGAAACTTGTTTGTAAAGCACGGAATTCATTGTAAATACCGTAAGCTTCTTCATCGTTTTTCAATGCTTCGATTGCTGCAACTAGATCTTTGTATGTATCTTGGTCACGGATGTCGCGTTCCAATTGATTGATAGTATCGTAAATATTTGCCAAAATGTTCACTCCTCAAATTTTGTATAACCAATGTGGTTATAGCTTCTTATATGATTCAATATATCATTTTTTCAATTTGATTGAAAGTCATGACCTCTTTAACAAGTCCAACCTCTTATTCACCAGAACCAAATAGTCCTTGGAAGAAATCTTGCGCGCCTTGGATAACAGAATCTAGTACATTACCAGTGCTATCGTTATTTTCACCAGTTGATTCATCGCTCGATGATGATTCTGAAGCTGCATCTTCTTCTGCTTGTAATTGATTGTATTCTGCATAGGCAGATTCAATGGTAAAGGCTGTACCAGGGCTTGCTTGTAGTAGTGGTGTCAAAATAGCAGAGAAGGCTGTTTTAGACGTTGATGTAGAGCCATACCACAAGTAACTATCTTCAGTAGTCTCATCAAATCCATACCAAGTAGCAAGTACAAAGTCTGGTGTGTAAGCAATATCCCACTCGTCGCTATTACCAAGGGTCGAGTCTTGACTTTCATTAGAACCAGTTTTACCAGCAACTTCGTAACCTTCTGGCTCGATTGTTGCACCCGTACCACCTTCATCATAAACAGATAGGAGGATAGAGGTCATTTCTTCGGCCACTTCCGCACTAACGGCTTGGTTTTGGGTTGGTTCTTGTTCTTCTACAACCACGTTGCCTTGTTGGTCTTCAATGCGGGTAATGAAGTACCCTTCTGAACGAACCCCTTCATTGGCAAAGGCTGTATAGGCTGAAGCCATTTGAAGCGGAGATACTCCATTTTCTATTGACCCCAATGCAGTAGTTAAGTTCTTGTCCGCTTCAACATACGGAATACCAAATTTCGCCAATTGCTCAAGCGAAGCGTCCACACCCATTTCATTCATCATCCACACGGCAGAGGTGTTTTTCGATTTGGCTACGGCATCCCATAATAGAATTTCCCCAACGGATTCAAAGTTCCAGTTTTCAGGTGCATAGCCATCTCCGTAGGTCATCACTTCATCCGGAATGACGGATTGGGCAGTATAGCCATTTTCCAACGCTAAAGCGTACACCAATAACGGCTTGATGGTTGAAGCTGGGTTACGAGAGATTTGTGTTCCTCGGTTATAGCCCCTGAAGGTATATTCACCCGTTCCACCAACTGTTGCATATACACCACCCGTTGTGGGATCCATCATGACTGAAGCTGATTGTGCAGGCTCACCAGACGGCGAAGTTGGGAAGACTGTTGTATCCGCATAGGCTGTTTGCATTTCAGTCTGATAGGTTTGGTTTAGATTCGTATAAATTTTGTAATTCCCATTCATAATATCTTCTTCAGTTAAACCAAACTTGTTGATGGCCTCATTGATGACCGCATCGAAGTAGTATGGATACGCATACGCATCATTGGCAATTTCATTATTCATTTGTACCATCTCTGTGGCAATTGCAGCATCTGCTTCTTCTTGCGTTAAGAATTCGTTATCCGCCATCAATTGTAAAATGGTGTCACGACGTTCAAGCGTGGCATCATAATCATCAACTGGATTATAGATTGTAGGTCCTTTTAAGGCACCGGCAATCACTGCCGCATCTTCAACTGGTACTTCAGATGCTGACATACCAAAGTATTTTTGACTTGCGTCTTCTACCCCGTATGCACCATTACCGAAATACGCATTATTTAAATACATTTCAAGAATTTCTTGTTTGGTATAATTTTTCTCAATTTCAAAAGCCAAGAAAAGTTCTTTCAACTTCCGAATAATGGATTGATCATTATCTAGAAAGGCATTCTTCACCAACTGTTGGGTAATGGTAGAACCACCACCGACAATACCACCACTCGTGATATAGCCCACAGCTGCACGCCCAATCCCAATAATATCAAAACCATTATGGCTGTAAAAACGTTTATCTTCCGTTGATATTACTGCATCTTGGATATTGGTCGAAATTTCATCAAGACTAACATACGTTCCCGAGTCATTGGAAATTTCCCCGGCATAAGTGCCGTCTTGGTCGTAAAACTCAGTCGTCACTTGTAGTTTCGCAGGCAAGTCACTAATATCTGTTGTTTTCGCACCAATTAATAAATATGATTCAAAGACAAACCCAAAGGCCAAGACAAAGAAAATAATCCATCTTGTTAACCTAAGTTTCTTCCACAGCTTGCGAAATTTTTGCCACAAGCTATCCTTTGAATCCGTCGAATAGATATCATGATCATTCGATTCAAAATTATTTCGCATAGTATTCTTCCTATTCTTTTTGTTTTCAGTATTTCCCTAATTTTACTTTTATTTTAACAGAAACAAGGAGAGTTCATTCGGCCTTAAGTAGTATCTTTCAAACTTATCCATCCATATATTGCTGTATTGAAAATGGTGACAGCAAAAAATGCCATCACCGCCGAATCCTCGACCTTCATTCTTGCACGGACAAAAATAAAACACAAGCAAACACCCCACAAATTAACCAATAATTAAAAAAATAGGATGTGAGCGCGGGGGTTCTGACTGGTAACACTGGAGGAAATATGCAGTAGCAAGTGCAACTTGCTGCAAATATTTCCGAAGTGGAGACCTGTCTGCCCACGCGAACTCAACTTCATAGGCTGTTAGGACTTCATGCGGGCAAAAGAGGGCTGCATGGCCCTCTTTTCATTTTGATTTTCAGAAGTGATTTTGCGGTTTTCACACTGATTGTTTAGGATTTTATCCGGCTTGCGGGAGATTGTATTTATCAAAATTAAAATAACCGCTATTTGAACATTTCAGGGCCCTGAAGTGTTCAAAATGAGAAAATTCGCGTCACACAGAGGGCTGTGTGATTTCCTTTTTTGAAGTCGAATCACACAGACAGTTTTGTGAACCATTTTTTCTCATAAATGTTCACACAGCCCCTTGAAGTAATCAATATCCGCTTATATCCATTTTTATAAATGAAATGTTGTATTTTTGCCCACCTTATAATAAATATGTAGCTGATGATTCGACTGAAATTACAAAGGAACCTAGTGTAGGTGCATACCCAGGCGCAGTAACATACACGTAAATCGTATTTAGCCTAGCCCACCTCTGAAAATCCACAAAAAAAATCCCCAGCTTTCACGCAATCGTGCGCTTCTACTGGGGATGATTAGTAGTTATCGATTAGTCGGTTTCTTGTTCTTTGATGAGTAAGATAAAGTTACCAGAACCCTCTAAAACACTAGAATTTTCATTTTGCCAAATGGTTAAGTTTTGGACAACCAACATACCGCGATAAGAATCTTCGCTCGAATCTTGTAGGAAGACTGCTTCTTCATCGGTCAGGTTGATGTTTTGCATGGTACCAATTTCTGTGATTGGTTGTAAATCGAAGACCATATCTTCACCAGTAGTGATTTCTTGGATACGTAATTTCGTACCGTCGATGATCTGCGTGGTGAAATTTTCACCCAATGCTTCAAAGGTATTGGTTGCACCTGTCGCATCTGCATAAAGGAAGACCATTTCGGCCCCACCATCGATATTCAGTTCAACAGACGGATTCATGCCTTCAGATAAACTTGCAGTTAAGTAGTATGAACTACCATTACCATTATTTTGCGCATCGTACAATAAGGCTAAATCTTCATACTCGTTGAAATCAGATGGAATTGCATCGATTTCATCAACCATGTTTTGTTGCAACATAAACTCTAGTGATGAACGTAATTGTCTCACCTCGGTTTGTGACAAATCTGCCACATTTGCCTCGGTTAAATGTAATTCATCATTATAGAGTAAGGTTGGATTTTCACGGATGATTTTACTAAAGATAAATTTTTGACTTGCTTCAGATGTTGTAATCGCATCGACTGGTGGCATTGCAGAAACGAATAAGCCCAATGCAAGTAAAGCTGGAACCCATTTGATATTTCTACGATATAAGACGGCAGCTAACACTGAAATCAAACAAAATACAATGATGAGGTAACGTCCTATCGTCACACCATAGATTGCACTATAGGTGATGGAGCGATAGAGCTGGAACAAGGATGCGATTAAAACTGCAACCGTGTAACCCCAAGTAAAATGTTTAACGATAGGTCGATCGATGTCTTGTAATAAGAACAAGACGATCCATCCAATGGCTAAGTAGGAAAGCATGACATACTCAATTCGTATGTCCGTCCAATCATGAATCTGCATGCCTAGATAAATGAGAATAACAGCAGTGTAAATCAAAATGATAGGCATAAAAATTTTGGTTAAAATGATATCCAATATTTTATTGGTATCCGGCGTCATTTTGCCCTCACCCAATAAAAATGGGGTTGTGAAATAAGATTGTTGCGACAACAAATGTACTGGTAAAATGACGAATCCACACACAGCCAACACATCAATGTAGTAACCACTTGGCACTTCACTAATTAAAGTTGACCAGGCAGTCAACACAATCATCAAACCAATTGCCAGGATCCCTACAAACAATAACCTGAATAATTCATACCTCTAT
>NZ_RKMG01000015.1 GCF_003797145.1 Aerococcus agrisoli
TCTAACTTTTGGGGGTCGGTACCGAACCTGATTTGGCTTCGTGGGTTTTTACTATAAAAACAATCATATTTTATTTTAGGTGGGTATGATTGTATTTATAGCATTTAAAATAACCGCTATTTGAACACTTCAGGGGGCTGTGCTTTCAAAAATGAGAAAAATCGCGTCACACAGAGGGCTGTGTGACGCGTATTTTTAAAGGCGAATCACACAAGGCGTTGTGTGACGCATTTTTTCTCATAAAAGTTCACACAGCTCCTTCAAGTGGTCAATTTCCGTATTTTTCATATCGAATATACACAATGCTCAAAAATAACCAACCCTCTTCTTCAAAAGTTAAATCATGACAATACAAAAAACGAGGCAGGGACCTTTTAATCCCTACCTCGTTTTGACTATCTTGATTTATTGGTATTCGCTTCACAAATAAAAGTACATCTAATTGAAGATGTTCACCCTTTTACAAATCCTTCCCTAGACAGAAATAATATCTTTTGGAAAAATAAAGGACTGAAAGTGTAGTTCCTATGCCGTGAAGAAGGATGAAATCGAGACCTTGGCTCGATTTCAAACCGGGAGACCTTGGCTCCCGGTGGTCCCACGGCTATAAGGAACGTACACTGTAAGGACGAAAATCGAAGATTTTAGTTTTCCCAGTATTATTCTGCGGCATCTTCGAAGACATAGTCAGGGAAGTATTTGCCGAGAATGAAGTCCAGGTCTTCATCATCTGTGAGGAAGCGGCTGTAGACTTCTTGGCCATCTTCAAAGTGCCCTTCAAAACCTAATACTTCAAATACGTCGATGACTTTAGCTACTTTCCATTGAATAGAGCGGCCTTCGACAACTTCGTATGGTTCTTCAAGGTTATCTTCTTTAATAAATTTGATCAGGTCTTCTTTCGACATATTCTCATCTAAATGATACAGTAAAATCTGATTTTCATAGGAATGGCGTTGTGAGCCATCTGTCATGTTACATGCTTGCTTTAGAATATTTACACTATAATCGTTTGTCATATGTATCAATCTCCTATCTGAAATATCTCAATTACAAATACTTAGAAAATTACATGACTGCAGAAGCGCCACCATCGATGTTTAATGCAACACCTGAAATATATGATGCGGCATCAGAAACCAAGAAGGTAATGGCTTTTGCAGCTTCTTCTGTGTTACCGATTCGACCAAGTGGTGTATTGCTTGATGCAGCGCGTGAAAAATCTTCCCACGGTGCATTTGGCATATTGTTTTGCCACATTCTTTCGATTTGTTCTGAACGAATCAAGCCGATACTTACCGCGTTTACGCGAATGTTATAAGGACCGAACTCTTTAGACAATGACTTGGTCAACGCTAATCCAGCAGCACGGCTGGTTGAAGTTGGTAATGAATTTGCGGGCGGTGTTTTCCCTGCGATTGCTGTTAAGTTTAAGATAGCACCAGATTTTTGCGCCTTGAAGTAAGGTAAAACCTCGCGGATAAAATGCACCGCACCAAAAATTTTCAAGTCTAAATCGCATTGCCAATCTTCATCGGCTACAGCTTCAAAACTAGATGCCGCACTTGATCCGGCATTATTCACTAAGATATCCACGTGTCCGAATTTTTCAACCGTTTCCGCAACCGCACGTTTAGCGTCCGCTTCACTGCTGACATCCGCCACCACATAGTGCACCTCTTTACCAGTTGCTTCTTTAATTTTCGCTTGGGCTTCAAGCAAACGTTCTTCGCGGCGTGCAATAATCGCCACGTCAGCGCCTTCGCGCACTAATTCTAGCGCCGTTTGGAATCCAATCCCTCTACTCGCGCCCGTAATAATTGCTACTTTTCCAGCTAATCCTAAATCCATATAATAGCCACCTTTCAAAATGAAAACACTTACGTCTTCATTATAACATTTTGCGTCTGATTCAGTGACTGATTGGTTTGCGAAAAAGGCGCATCCTAGCCAATCTGAAGCTTAACCAATACCAAACTTCGCGTTTTCCAATTTCGCAATATCCAATTTTTTCATCTTGAACATAGCATCTAAGACGCGTTTCTTCTGGTCTTCTTTTGCTGTTTCCATAATTTGATAGTAGCCTTGAGGGACGATTTGCCAAGAGATTCCGTGGGCATCTTGTAACCAACCCCAAGCTTCCGCATCCGGATTCGCAGACAATTTTTCCCAGTAGTAATCGACCTCTGATTGAGCGCCAGCGACGATCAAGAAGGACCATGCTTCGCTAAATTCTTCCGTGCCGCCAAAACCATGGTCCATTAAAACCAATTGTTGGTCGCCGATATTTAGTTCTGCGTAGTTGATTTTGGCACGGTCGTCTTGGGCTTCACCCTCGCCATAGTAATTCACATGACCCAATGTTGCCGTTGGGAAAACAGCGGTGTAGTGGTCAAGAGTTGCTTGCGTTTGACCGCAATATTGACCCGCAAAGAGTAGACTTACACGAATCTTGTGGTTGGCAGGCACGTTTTCGGCCAGCATCAATTGCCAAGACACACCGAAGCGATCGGCTACCCAAGCATAGCGTGGTGAAAATGGGTATTCGCCCAGTTCCATCATATCGGTACCACCTTCAGCCAGTTTGGCATAAAGTGCATCCACTTCTTCTGCTGTATCCAGTGCAACCATTAAAGAAAATGATGCATTCATTTTCATATCTGGGCCACCATTAATCGCTGAAAAAGCTTGATTTTCTAAAGTAAAATCGATGGCAACCGCATCTCCTTGAGGCATTGGATAGTGCATAGTGCGTGTAACTTCGCTATTGTCGAACAAGCTCATATAGAAAGCAACAGCTTCCTCAGCTTGGTCATTAAAGCATAATTGTGTGACAATCTGTCTCATATAAATGGCTCCTTTATTGTCTAAACTTGTAATATATATAAGTTAAGATTAACGCATTCTGCCCTACTTGTCTAATGAGACCAGTCGTCGACGAGGGGGAAAATTCGCTATGTTGAACAAAAAAAAACGACCAGTTTCCTGGCCGTTTGTCTTCATATATTCGGGTATTTTTACCAAGAGGCGACAACAGCGCCTTGGAAGGTTTCGTCGATAAAGGCTTTGACTTCATCGGTTTTGTAGTACTCTTCAAGTTGTGCTAAGGCTGGGTCTTCGGCGTTTTCGGTACGGGCTACGACCAGGTTGACCCAAGTGGTGTCTTCGCTATCTTCCATGGCAATGGCTAGGTCTTTGGCGCTCAATCCGGCATCAAGGATGTAGTTTGAGTTGATACCTGCAGCGGCCACGTCTGGTAATTGCGCGATGAATTGGGCTGGATCACCAGTGATGAATTCAAGGTTTAATGGGTTTTCTTCGATATCGTCTACGGTTGCATCGATGCCTAAGCCTTCAGGCAATGTGATGACACCAGCGTTTTCCAATACTAATAAGGCACGACCTTCTTGAGATGGTGTGTTTGGAATGGCAATAGTGTCGCCTTCTTGTAATTCGTCGACTGTATCATATTGTTCAGAGTAAATCCCCATTGGAATTGTGATATTTTCAAAGATAGGGGTTATTTCGTAACCTGTATCTGCGATAACTGTTTCTAAATAAGGACCAGTTTGGATTGAGTTGATGTCCAATTCACCTTCTGCTAAAGCTGTATTTGGTTTGACATAGTCGTTGAAGACAACTAACTCGATTTCAAATCCGTCTTCAGCGGCTTTGTCTTTGATAAAGTTAAAGATTTCTTCGTGGGGACCAGCTGTTACCCCAACAGTTAACACGCCATCATCCATCAAACCTTCACTTGCTGTTTCGCTTGATGCTGTATCGCTTGCACTATCACTGCTTGCAGCTTGATTACCACAAGCTGCTAATAATAATCCAGATGCACCCAAAATTGTTACTAAACCTTTTTGCCATTTCTTCATAACGTTTTCCCCTTTTTAAATACCTTATTTTTGTAAATCTAGATATACTTTTGCAATTCTACGTGCAGCTTCTCGTAGGATGATTTCATCTGCGATTAGTCCGATACGGATAAATCCTTCACCAGCATCCCCAAATCCGTGACCTGGTGCTACGCCGACATGCCCTTCATTGGCAATGGCCTCGAAGAAGGTTTGAGCGCTGACCCCATCTGGCGTTTGCAACCATTGATAAATGGTCCCTTTAGATGGTTTAACAGTGATGCCTGCCTTGGTGAATTCCTCAATCACCACATCGCGTCGTCTTTGATAAACGTCTTTCATTTCGGCAATGAACGGTTGCTCGTCTGCTTTGAGTAAAACAGCTATCGCCTCTTGAATTGCACCATACATACCAACAGTTGTATGGTCTTGTAGGCTGTTTAAATACTCAATCACTTGTGGATTCCCGACTGCAAAACCAACACGCCACCCAGGAATATTGTAGAGTTTTGATAAAGAGAATAACTCTAAGCCAACTTCTTTTGCGCCTGGTGTCTCTAAGAATGACAATGGTTTTTCATCATCAAATACAAATGGTGCGTAAGCAAAGTCATGAACCACGAAAACGTTGTTTGTTTCCGCAAAAGCCACTGTATCGGCGAAAAATGCCGGTGTCGCCAAGGCACTTGTCGGGTTATTTGGATAGTTGAGGAACATGATTTTGGCATCGGCCGCTGTTTTGGCATCGATTTGACTGTAGTCGACCAAGAAATCATTTTTTTCCAACAGATCCATAAAGACAGCTTTTGATTGGGTTAAACCAACGGCAGACAGGTAGTCTGGGTAAGTCGGGTTGGGCAACAGCATGGTGTCGTCCTTGTTGACCAAGACTTGGCTGACTTTCATGATGGCTTCTTTTGAGCCGTGGAACAAAGCGACTTCGGTTTTGGGGTCAATGGTCACACCAAATTGGCTTTGGTAGAAATGTGCCACTGCCTCTTTTAGGAAGGCTTCACCACGATAAGGGCCATAGCGGTCGTATTGTGGATTGTCGATAGCTGTTTTTAAAGCATCTTTTAAGGCTTGCGGTGGCTGTAAATCAGGCGTACCTACGGCCAAATCGATCACGTCGTCATATTTTGTTTTTAAATTCGCAATAATTGCGGATAGGCTTGAAAAATATTGTTTTGGCAAAGATTGATAGCTTTGCGCTGGTTGAAAATCTCCCATGTTCGCCATACCTTTCTGATAGGTTTTCTTGAATTAAATATTGTATATTTTACTTTAACCCTATTCAATCTTGAATTCAATCCATCATCCATACCCATTTCCGTCGGTTTTTGATAGTTTTAAACTATCAATAGTCATCGATTGCCATATGGCGCGGTTTGTTTGTACTATGTTCTTTCTAAAGATGCTACATATTTACTAAAAAAGCCCCGATGATAGGTTTGACCTGATCATCGGGGCTTACATGTTTTATTCAAAAGCATAGGTGCTACATTCAAGGTTGGTGGATACGCGGACCTTCACTAATGAAGTTGAGAGCTGTCTGAACGCCCGCGCTCACATCCTATGAAGTTGAGTTCGAAAAAGCAGCCCTCTGCCCACTTCAGAATAGTTTGCGTCACATTTCATGTGACACGGCACTATTCTTCCACTGGTTGAGGGCTAAACGCTTTTTCTCACATCCTATTTTTCATCCTTTATTTCTGCGTCGCTGATTTTTTTCATTTCGTCAGCTACGAATTGTACCTCTGTACCTACGACAACGTGTAGGTGGTTTTTGTCTAATTGGTTGACACCTGGTACACCCAGATTTCTGATTGCTTGTTGGTCAACTTTGTCTGCATCTTTCAATTCAAAACGTAGACGTGTTGCACAGTTGTAGTAAGAAACGATGTTGTCATCGCCACCAACTGCTTGGTAGATACCTGTTGCCATACGACCGTATTTGTCATCACTAGTGATACCTGCGCCTGCTGTTTCAGTTGTGCTTGCTTCAGATCCACCTTCCACTTCAGTCGTCACGTTTGTACCACGACCTGGTGTTGAAATATCAAATTTACGGATAACAAAGTCAAATACAAAGTAGTAAACTGCAAACATTACTAAACCTAATACCATTAACATCAATGGTTGGTTAGCAATTGGAATACGTAAGCTTAATACGAAGTCCACTAAACCGGCAGAGAAACCAAAACCAGCAGTCCAGTGGAAGGTTGCTGCGATAAACATTGATACCCCTGTTAAGAAGGCATGTAATAAGTAAAGCCCTGGTGCTGCAAACATGAATGAGAATTCAATTGGTTCAGTAATACCTGTAAAGAATGATGCGAACGCACCTGCAATCATAATACCAGCAGTAATTTTTTTCGCTTTTGGTTCAGCATTTTTGTACATTGCTAAAGCTGCACCTGGTAGACCAAACATCATAATTGGGAAGAAACCAGCTTGGTACATACCAACGACACCTTTTTCACCAGTAGATGCCCAGAAGTTACCGATATCATTAATACCGATTAAGTCGAACCAGAATACTGCGTTTAAGGCATGGTGTAAACCTGTTGGAATTAATAGTTTGTTGAAGAAACCATACAAACCAGCACCAAATGCACCTAAACTAGAAATAAAGGTACCAAATGCTACTAATGCGTTATAAGCCACTGGCCAAACGAAGAATAGAATAGCTGAGATAATCAACATGGCACCCGCAGTTAAAATTGGAATTAAACGACGACCACTAAAGAACGCTAGGGCAGTCGGTAATTTCGTTGAACTGTAGCGGTTGTACAAGTAAGCTGCCACAGTACCAGCGATAATCGCAATAAAGACGTTCTTAATTGCGCCAAACGCCATTGGCACTTCTTCAGCTGGAATACCTAATAATACCGATAAACCATTAACACTCAATAATTCCGTAACGATAAGGAAACCAACTAGACCAGAAAGACCCGCAGCTCCGTTTCCATCCTTACTCAAACCTGTCGCAATACCCACAGCGAATAAAACTGATAGGTTGTTGATTACCGCTAAACCGGCTTGAATTAAGAATATAGCAAGGGCATTTGTACCTTCACCACTTAAACCTGCCGGGTCAATCCAATACCCAATACCCATTAGTAACGATGCTACCGGTAAAATAGACACTGGTAACATAATCGATTTACCTAAATTTTGTAAATAATTTTTCATCTTCTTCACTCCCATTTATATCGAATTTATCGATGAATTGACTGTGCCATACGGAAATACGTATGACGTTTTCCGCGGACAGCTAAACTTAGCGCCACAATATTCTCTGGATGCGGCATCCGGCCATAAGACCCATCCCCAATATGATGACAATCAACACCAACACGCTTATTAGACAAGCCAATCGTCTCAATCACCGAAGTCGTCGCGCTCTCCTGACTCGTACCAATCGTAGACACTACCAGACCCCCTAGCGCATGAATCTGAGCCGTCACACGACGGTTTTCCTCCTCATACACACCAGGAACCGTATTGACCGCCGGAATCAACACCCCATCAGCACCATCACGCACAAACTGGGTCAACCGCGCCTCATCCACAATCGCCTCTTGCATCCCTGCACCATGCATCTTACCCGCAAAAACAAGGCCATTGAAATGTTGCTTAGCCAAAATAACTGCTTGTCCAATCGTCGCCATCGAAACCCCAGTCGCTGGATTACCCGTTAGGAAAAGGATGTCGATACCCAAATCATTGGCCGCCGCTAAGCTTTCGGGACTCACTTGGCGTCCCTTTGGCAAATGCACCGCATCTTCCAACAAAGCCATATCCGGATCAACCGGCTCTAAGTTGACGCCAATTGGTCGCCCCGTTAGGTGTTTAATAGTACGAATAACCTCGCGCGCCTCAACCTCATCAACTCCTGGCACCACTGGATCAAATACATCCAACTCGTTCAAGATAATGATGTCAGCACCGAAAGCAGCCATGACCTCAGCATTGGACAAGCCTTCAATCAAGGGACTTGCAGTGACAACCGTCTCACCAACAATCGTTCTACCTTCACTCGCTAAAATTGCTTGCTTCAACTCCGGTGCGGACATCTTCAAGATATCGCTCGCTGCACTTGAAATGAGTCGTTTCACATGATCATCTCTTTTCTTCTATTTGACTGTAGCCTACCTATTAAGCTCATTATAACCAAAATGATATAGTAATTCTACTTTTACTATAACGTTTTCAAATTTGCTTAAAACATTACATCATTTTAAGATTTTACCATAAAAAACAAAAAAATCTGGAACATTTTACTGTTCCAGATCAAAAATTTAGGATATTTGATGATTTCCAAACTTTTTTATGACGAATAGGTCATAAAACGTCACATGAAAATCTCATTTTATTTTTGAATAGCTTGTTCAATTTCAGCGATTAACGCTTCGTCTTCTAAGCCAGTCACTTCTTTAATAACTTCATTCACTGGTTTGGTATTCAATAACTCTTTTAATTGAACACTTTGATCATCAGCTGGGTCATCATAGTTAAAGATGAAGCCAACCGTTTCAAGTAAAGCAGTGTAAGATAAGCCACGTTCTTTGGCTTCGCGAATTGGACGGATAAAGCGTTCATCGTAACCTAATTTACGAATTGGGGTACGGGCAACACGGGTAATCGCATCAGAAATGTATGGGTTTTGGAAGCGTCCCACGATTTTTTCAATGTAAGCTTGATGTTTGTCTTGATCAAAGCCCCATTTTTCAACTAGTAAAGCACCTGTTTCGCCTAATACGTTACGTAATTGGGCTAGTACTTTTTCATCAGCTAATGCTTCATCAATTGTTTCATAACCGTAGAATTTACCTGTATAAGCAGTTGTGGCATGACCTGTGTTTACTGAGAATAGTTTACGTTCAATAAACGGTTGCAAGTCGTCTACATATAATACACCGTCTAGACGAATATCTGTCGTTTTCACATCAGTTTGGTCAATGACCCATTCGCTGAAAGGTTCAACGGATACGAATAATGGATCTTCGTGGTTTTGAATTGGGACAATACGGTCAACCGCAGCGTTAGGGAACCCAACTTTTTCTGCCGCATAGGCTTTGTCTTCTTCAGAGAAGAAAGCAGCTACTTTCTCGTGTAGGAAGTCCGTACCACCAATCATGTTTTCACATGCGATGACATCGATTGGACGTTCGTTGTTGTTTTCACGACGTTTTGCGATACCTTTCGCAATTAATTCCGCAATGTATGGTAAGACATTTGGTCCAATTGCAGTGGTTACGATATCTGCATGTTCGATTGCTTCGACTACAGCGTCAGGATTTTGACCGTTGTTGATACCTTTAAAACCAGATACTTCTAAACGTTCATGTTTGTCATCAGCATATTCGATTTCATATGTGTCTCGTTCGTTCAAAGCATTAATGATTGTTTCGTTAATATCTACAAAGGCTACTTCAAACCCATTCTTATGTAGAATTTCACCAATAAATCCACGACCAATATTACCAGCACCAAAATGTACAGCTTTCATCTACGCTTCTACCTCCTTAAGCATTTCAATAATTTCCGCTTCTGATTTCGCATCTGTCAAACGTACAACATTGCTGACGTCTGAACAGAAAATGGCGATTTTAGATAATAAATCTAAGTGATCATCGCCCACACCTGCAATCCCAAAGATGGCAGTTGCTAATTTTTCTTCTGACTCATCATCTGAAAAATCTACCCCTTGTGGTACTTGCACATAAGAAATGGCTGTTTGTTTCACGTGTGCTTTCGAACCATCAGTACCATGAGGAATGGCTACGAAATTACCCATGTATGTAGATACAATTGATTCACGTTCCAACATTGATAATACGTAATCTGCATCCACTGCACCTGCTTGTACTAATAATGCGCCAGCTGCACGAATTGCTTCTTCTTTCGAAGTGAAACTAGCATTTAATTGAATTAACTCCTGTTTAAGTTCCATATTAATCACTTCCCCTTCTGTTTTTCCTTTTTGTTTACTCTATACGTGTTGTTTCTTCTACAAATAATGAACTCAATAATTGGAACACAATCCCTTTTGTCCCGCTCTTATAGATTTCTGTATTTAAATCATTATCGATAATCGAACTTGATATTTTACCCAACAAGATTTCATTTTCATCCGACAAAGGTTCTGGTGCCAGTAGCAATAAAATTCGCTCCAAATCAATTGGTTCTTTATCCATCCCTAGAATGGAGAAAGACTTATCTAATTGGTAAATTTTAAAGAATGGCGCTTGCACCCACTGATTGGTCGAATGGAATAAAGCGATGTTGGAATGTGGAATACCTATTGGTGCTTCCAAATAACGGTGAATCACTTTGTCTGTCACCATTTCCGGATCAGACACGATTGTCGCATCAATATCTTTCACGATTGCTAATAGGGTTTCTTCAACACTATCACCAGCAACCACATCCACAATATCGAAGTTTTCCAAAATTTGATTGGCTGAATTCACTAAACGAAATAGCTTATCAAAACGTTCATCCGCACGCATTTGCATCCGGTCATTATTGAAACCACCCGATTTCATTTGCGATAGATTCTTCACTTCTTGGCGCAAACTCATAATCTCGTCATCTAGTAAGAGTGGCGAAATAACCTTGTAATTGTAATCAAAGCCTGGCAAGTAACTTGTCGATAAGATTAAATCCACTTCATTAAACTTAATCGTATCCATCTGTGAAATCTTGTAAATCTCTAGATTTTGAATTTCAGGGATTTTATTTTTAAAACGCCCCTCTAAAATCTTAGATGTACCAAAACCACCCGCTGTTAAAATGACTACTTTGATGTTGCTAGAAATCGGTTGTCGCTCAATGGACGATGCATAGTGGATGACGATATAGGCAATTTCTTCATTATTAAAGTTTTTCGCAGGAAAGACTTCTTTCAAACTCTCACCCACAGCTGCATGGAGATTCGGATATTTACTGGTAATTTTATCCAAGATATTATCATCGATACTTACCATTCCCTGATCAACACGCTTCAAAGCTGCATTTAAATGCGTCATCAAGTCTTCATATAAGGTGTTATCTTGGCGGAAGTCATAACCCGTTTGATTGGAAATCCGACGCGTTAATTCTGCCACCTGATAAGACAACTCCGTATTGAAGTTTTGGGAAAAAATATTTTGTCTCTTATTGAAGTTCATACCTTCTAATTGACGTGCAAAGAAATGGCGCTCATTCATGCTCACTGCCAAATGTCGGTTCTTCGCCACCAATTCATACAATTGATGTGATAAGCGAATAAAATGCGCCGACTGTCCCTTGGCTAATATTTCACTTTCGATTTCATGGCCCTGCTCTATACGCAAAATATTGACCGCAAAACTGATAATAATCGTTTTCAACTGATTATCCGGTAAAATCGCAAATTGATCTTTGGCAAAACCTTGGTTGAAAATATGGTGAATGAGTTGATAAATGGCACTCGGCACCAATTGTAGGAAGTAATCCTCTTGGTCCACTTGTGCAAAATCTTTGGCTTTCATCAATTGGAAGAATTCATACTCTTTAATATTTAAATCCAATAGATTAACGATTAATTGGCGAAGAATAATTTCATCGCCAACAACCGTTTGATTTCCATTTCGATCTGTTTGAAACTCTATGCCATATTCAGCAAAACTCGAACGAATCATCGCTAAATCTGTACTTAAAGTCCGTTCGCTTACCTTATAATCTGCAGCAATCGCATCAATCGTATCTACTTGATCCTGCATTAGGAAGGTCAATGCTAGGGCATTTTGCCTTTGTGCTTTGGAAAAAGTAGAAAACGGTGTTTGATGCAAGGCTTGATATAAAGCTTGCTTGTCTTCCTCGCTGCCCTCAAGATAATAACCATCGTTGCGCGGCTTCACCACAGTAAGGTGAAACTGCGCAACAGAGTCTTCGATGTTAGCTAATTCACGATATACCGTACGTTTACTAACACCTAGAATGTCTTGCAAGTCCTGTTGGTTTACACCATTGGGATAATCAAGCAGAACCCCTAATATGATTTTCTCACGTTTGGTAAAATACACGCTAACCGCTCCTTGATGCTTATTTTGTTGATAGCCTTCTACCTATTTTAGCTTGTCGATGACTTGGCTAAATTGTTTTTCTTCATATAATTTTTCAATTACTTCGAATGAAGCATTTGGTGCTTTGGCACGTGCCTCAGCATCTGTTGTTGCGTCTGTAATGACTAATACTTGTGCTGCGTTTGTTAATTCAGCAAATGGCACTGCTTCAGCAACGATGTCTAAATTCGCTTTTTTCAATTTGTTACGTAAAATTGATGCACCCATGATTGCTGCAGATGATGCATCTGTCGCATATGGTAATTGAATCAATTGAATATCTGCATAGGCTACTGTTTTAGCTTGTGTTGTTGCTTCGGTAGCATGAGCAGTTTGTGCTTGTGCATTACCTGATTGCATTTCTGCTAAGATTTCGTCATAGCGGTCACCGTCTAAGAAGTTCCCTACAGAAACGTGGGCTGAACTTGGTGCTTGTTTTTTCGCACGATCAGTTAATTCTTCTTGTGTGATGACTAAAGTACCTGGTTTGTCTTCCAATTTGCTGATGGCAGTGTTGGTAATAGACATGTCTAAACCTTGTGCTTTGGCTTTTTTACGTAATAATGACGCACCCATTGCACTTGAACCCATACCTGCATCACAAGCGAAGATAATACGGTCGATGTTGTCTACTGATAAATCAGCTGCTGTAGTTGTTGTAGCGGCACCAGTAGTTGATGTAGTTGCTTGGCCTTTAGATTGGGCTTTTGCATCTTTAATTGATTTTTGCGCTGCTTCAAAGTCATCGTCTGCTTTTTTATCCATTTTCAAAATAGCACTTGCTACTAAGAATGATACCACTGCACCGACTAAAACCCCACCGATAACGCCGATGTATGCGCCTGGTGCAGTCATACCAAGGATGGCAATGATTGAACCTGGAGATGCTGGACCTGTTAAGGCTGCACCTAATACTTGGAATGTGAATGTTCCTGATACACCACCTGCAATAACTGCTAGGAATAATAATGGTTTCATCATTACGTATGGGAAGTAGATTTCATGGATACCACCCAAGAAGTGAATGATAATTGCCCCTGGTGCTGATGCTTTGGCTGAACCTTTTCCGAATACAGAGAAGGCAAGCAAGATACCTAAACCAGGACCTGGGTTAGCTTCTAGTAAGAATAGGATTGAACGACCTAATTCTGTTACTTGTTGAGAACCTAATGGTGTTAAGATACCATGGTTGATTGCATTGTTTAAGAATAAAATTTTTGCTGGTTCGATAAAGACATTGGCTAATGGTAGTAAACCTTGTGCAATAATCCAGTCAACACCTGTCGCAAAGATTGTTGTCATTCCTGATACAAAAGGCCCTACTGCATAGAAACCAAGTAGTGTTAATAAGAAACCTAAGATACCGATTGAGAAGTTGTTGATCAACATTTCAAAACCTGCTGGAATGTGATCTTGGGCTTTTTCATCAAATTTCTTGATAACCCAACAACAGCACCCATAGTGGCGATTGCACCAGTTACGGCACCACGTTGACCGTATACCATTGAACCTCCGGTATAACCGATTAGGATTGGTAGTAAGTAGTCACGCATTGGCCCAACTAAGTTTGCTAGTTGTGCATTTGGTAACCACCCATCTGGAATAAATAACGCTGTAATAATACCCCAAGCAATAAAAGCACCAATATTAGGCATTACCATTGAGCTAAGGTATGAACCTAATTTTTGAATTGTAGCTTTTACACTTTTGTTTTCTGTTCTTTCTGACATGTTTACGCCTCCCTTTTTTTCTATATTTATATCGTACGTTGTTTTGAAAGCCGTTTCAATCACTTGTACATGCAAGTTTGGCACACTAGTTTGTGCCACCCTTTTCGCATTCCTTTTTTTAGATATTGTGATAGACTGAACGTATAGTAAATATATATTGGAGGTTAAATATTCATGGAGATTGAAATTTTTTCTACCAAAAAAGAAGCATCAAAGCGCGCTTTTGATATTTTTAGCGAAGCACTAGCAGATGGTGCCACAGTGTTTGGTCTTGCCACTGGTTCTACACCAGTTGATTTATATGACTACATCACTGCATCAGACTTGGATTTTTCACAAGCGACTGCCTTGAATTTAGATGAATACTACGGCTTGGCTGCAGATCATCCCCAAAGTTACGCAACCTTTATGAAAGAAAATCTATTTAATCAAAAACCTTTCAAAGAAACTTTTATTCCAAACGGTTTAGCCACTGATGTCACAGCTGAAGAGAATCGTTACAATGAAGTAATTGCAGCACACCCAATTGATTTACAAATCTTAGGGATTGGACAAAATGGCCATATCGGTTTTAACGAACCTGGGGCCTCACGTGATGTGGAAACTCATCTTGTTGAATTAGCGCCTTCTACCATTGAAGCTAATGCCCGCTTCTTTGATCATATCGAAGATGTGCCAACAAAAGCATATTCAATGGGCTTAGCCTCTATTATGAAATCGAAGAAAATTCTTTTGCTCGCTTTTGGTGAAGCTAAAGCGGATGCTGTGAAAGCCATGGTCGAAGGACCTATTACGCCCGATGTACCAGCCAGCATCTTGCAAGAACATGACAATGTCATTGTCTTAGTGGATGATGCTGCCGGCAGCAAACTACTAGGGAAATAATATATATAAGAAGAAAGCTGGTTGATGGCCTGACATATTTGTTAGGTATCGCCAGTTTTTTTCTATTCTTGGGGTTAGCTTGTCTAATCCCACAAGAAAAAGCTCCCCCAAGCTAGCAAATTGCCAACTTGGAAGGAGCTTTATTTTTTTTATGGATGATTATTCAACTGTTACTGATTTTGCAAGGTTACGTGGCTTGTCAACGTCTAAACCACGGTCTAATGAAGCGTAGTATGCCAACAATTGAGTTGGGATAACACTTACTAATGGAGATAACAATGATTCAACTTTAGGAAGAACGATGTCGTCACCTTCACGGTCTAAACCTTTCATTGAGATTACCAATGTTTTCGCACCACGAGAACGTGTTTCTTCGATGTTACCACGAGAGTGCGCAGCAGTATTTGCTTGTGTGATGATACCGATAACAGGTGTACCGTCTTCGATTAGAGAGATTGTACCATGTTTCAATTCACCAGCAGCAAAACCTTCAGCTTGAATATAAGAAATTTCTTTTACTTTCAAAGCAGCTTCACGGCTCACTTCGTAGTCCATACCACGACCGATGTAGAATGCGTTGCGTTTGTCAGTGAACATGTCAGTTGCTAATGCATGTACGTGATCTTTTTCGTCGATCAATACTTGGATTGCGTTCGCAATGATTGATAATTCATGTTTCATGTCGAATTTCGCTTCGAAGCCTAAATCTTTACGTAATGCTTCTGCTAAAACAGCCATTACAGCGATTTGACCAGTGTATGCTTTTGTTGAAGCAACAGCGATTTCAGGACCAGCATTCAATAACAATGTGTAATCAGCTTCACGAGATAAAGTTGAACCTTTAACGTTAGTGATTGTTAGAGATTTATAGCCTAATTTGTTTGTTTGTACTAATACTTGACGGCTATCTGCAGTTTCACCTGATTGTGTTAAGTAGATGAAGAATGGGTTTTTGCTTAATACTGGAATGTTGTAAGCAAATTCAGATGCCACGTGAACTTCTGTTGGGATACCAACAAGAGATTCGATAATATTTTTACCAACTAAACCGGCATGCATAGAAGTACCAGCACCGATGATGTAGATGCGGTCACTTGCTGTGATGGCGTCTAAGATTTCTTGATCAACAGTTAATTGACCTGCTTCATCTTGGTATTCTTGAATAATACGACGTAATACAGCTGGTTGTTCGTCGATTTCTTTGATCATGTAGAATGGGTAAGTACCTTTATCTAAGTCTGAAGCGTCTAATTGCGCAGTGTATGCGTCACGTTCAACAGTTTCACCTTTAAGGTTTTTGATTGTAACGTTTTCTTCAGTTAAGATAACGATTTCGCCATCATGGATTTCAACGTATTGGTCTGTTAAATCGATTGAAGCCATAGCGTCAGATACGATTGTGTTGAAGTCAGTACCTTTACCAATCAATAATGGAGATTTGTTTTTCGCAGCGAAAACAACACCTGGTTCTTCTGAATCGATTAAAGCGAATGCGTATGAACCTTCAATAACGTTCAATGCTTTTAAGAAAGCAGCTTCAGCATCTAAACCATCAGTTAATGCGTAATGTTCAATCAAGTTTACAGCTACTTCTGTATCTGTATCTGAATGGAAAGTTACACCTGATAAGATTGATTCTTTGATTTCGTTGTAGTTTTCGATAACGCCGTTATGTACTAATGTAAAACGACCAGTAGTTGATTGGTGCGGGTGAGCGTTACGTACACTTGGTTCACCATGAGTGGCCCAACGTGTATGACCGATACCAGTATGTGCTTCAAGGTTCATGTCTACTTCGCTCTCTAATTTCGCGATACGACCTTCTTCACGGAATAAATGACCTTGTTGACCTTCTGCATCGACAACGTAAACACCTGCTGAATCATAACCGCGGTATTCCAAACGTTCCAAACCGTTTAATAATACCTCTTGAGCTGATCCATTACCAATATAACCTACAATACCACACATGTTGTAGTTTCCTCCTATTTTGGCGGCATGAAATTAGGCCCTAGTCTTCTAGTGCCTGCCGCAGTTTTATTTGGTTACTACGCACTTGGTGGCTATTTGACTAGCTAAAATGAGTTTCTAAGTCATTGATTAGCTAGCTTTTTTCCTCACCTATGGACCGTACAGCCCCTGAATCATCCGCCGAACATTTCGATAAATTCAGTCCTCGTCTCCTGCATCGCTACAGGACTGGCGCTATCTCACTCTGAGATTTTATTAAAGTAGTAACTCACTACATTTTATAAATATAAAGATGCAATGTCAATACTTTTGCAGTTAAATTGCGGATTTTAAGACTATCTTAACGAATGCCTTGTTAGAAGTGCTTACATTTCATGTCATATTGTCCGAATAAAGAAAAAGGTGCTAGGTCCAACCTGACACCCTTAAATTGTAAGAACATGTCTCGCAATAAATGCTATCTTTAGCTTTTTAGCAACCTTTCATTTACGTAAACAAAACACTATACTATACAGTATATGGTATAATTATAAAAATAATGTACATCAATTTAATGATAATGTTAACAATTGGTCGATTTTAATAGGGTAATTTTTTAGGGAATAGAGATTATGTATGAAGAACAAGGTTACATAAAGTGAGGGTAAATTTATGAAAAAAGTTTTTGGTTTGATATTTTTCCTTTGTGTGATGTTTTTAGTTGGTTGTTCAAGCGAAAGCTCTTTTTCACGAGAATTTAAGGATGCAGCAGCATCAGAGGGTATCTATCTTGACAGCTATGCGGCGCAAATATGGTTTGATAAAGATGGCGTAAAGTTTGAGGGATTAACCATGAATACTCCTGACGACGATGCAGAAGAAGTTACGACGATTCTTCCTTTAGAAACCGAAAAATACTACGATTACGATATTACAAAAGAAGATGGCGACTTGATCCTTTCAGTTGTAACGGATTCAGATCCAGTAACCTATACCCTTGAAATACAAGGGCCACGACTATTATTTGATAACACCAATGATTTAACTTATAAATCTTCGTATGCATTTGAATAAAAGCTGATGCTCAAAGAGCGTTGGGCTACTTATAAAAGATGATTCCGAAACGTTATCGGAGTCATCTTTTTTTCTATCGATGTATTTTTACTCCGATTCCCCAATGACTTCGGTTTCGCTCAAAAATTATGTGCCGAAAACCTACACAAAAAAGTGCTGATGAGCTTGAATAAAATCCCACCAACACTATTTATAATAGAAACGAAAAAGGTGCCAGGTTAAACCTGACACCCTTAAATTGTATGAATATGTCTAGCAATGAATGCTATTTTTATCTTAGTACCAACCGTTAGCTAACCAGAAAGCTTGAGCTGCTGTCCATGAACCGTAACGTTCAGCTACATATGCATCTGCTGCTGCTTCTTGTTCAGCTGCTGAGGCACCGTATGCTACTAAACCAGAGTTTAATTGGTAACGACCGTAGTAACCACCTGCTGCGTTATAAGCTGTGTATGATCCACCTGACTCTTTTTGAGCAATCCACTCTTTAGCTGCTGCTTCTGAACCAGAAACAGTAGATACAGTAGTAGTTGCAGCTGGTGCTTCATAAGTTGTTTCTTCTGCTGCGTAAGTTTCAGCTGGTGCTTCATAAGCAGTTTCAGTTACAACTTCTTCGGCTACATCATATGTTGTTGCTTCAGCAGTAGCTGAATCTTCAACTGTTACTTCTGCAACTTCACCAGTAGCTTCATCTGTTACGAATGAAAGTTTAGTACCTGGGAAAATTAAGTTAGCGTTTTTGATGTCGTTGATAGCAACTAAATCATTAACGTCTACAGATGCTGCAGATGCGATAACACCTAATGTATCTCCGTATTGGATAGTGTAAGAAGTAGTTGATCCGTCAGCAGAAATTTCTAAGTCTGCTACGACTTCATTAGTTGAACGTGCTGTCCAAGTTGATGCTTCTACACCGTTGTTAGCTGTTACTGCGAACAAACTTGCTAATGCAAATGATGTGCCTAAGATAATTTTGTTTAATTTCATAATTTAATACGCTCCTTATTCAATTAAGAATACTTTTTAAATGTTTTATTTAAGTTGTTATGGTCTTGCCTATGTTGTGGTGCTGCTCTTATTGGCGCACCTTCGCTAGATGAAGCTCATATCTTCTTATCTACAAGCAATATCTTAGCACGGGGATTTTTTGAATGCACTAAAATGGGGCATCTGTTAATGGCTCTTAACTGACCTGCAACCTAAAACCGGACTTTTGCAAAGATTGTGTAAAGCTGTAATATTTCTGTAATATTAAATTTGCGACTTTTTTCCTTAAAAGTGATAATCCCGAAAATTTCACAATTTCTGTAACAAAAGGCTTGATTTTATTGGTTTTTAATATTTTCAAACAAACAAATGTTTAAAAAACGTTGATATATCAACACCCTTTAATGTTCGCCTTTAGAAATACCCCTGTAACAAAAGTCCTTTTCTTTGTTAAATTACCTTTTTTAAAAGCTATTTGTACAAATGACGGCATAAAAAAAGACCGAACCGAAGTTCAGTCTTTACGTTTTATAGTACTGGGATAGCTGGATTCGAACCAACGCATGACAGAGTCAAAGTCTGTTGCCTTACCGCTTGGCTATATCCCAATGTAGAATGGAGGGAGAAGGATTTGAACCTTCGAACCCGAAGGAACGGATTTACAGTCCGCTGCGTTTGGCCACTTCGCTATCCCTCCAAATATCGTACTTGAATAGTATAGCATCTGAAAATAATTTTTTCAAG
Organism: Aerococcus agrisoli; assembly: GCF_003797145.1. GTDB lineage: Bacteria > Bacillota > Bacilli > Lactobacillales > Aerococcaceae > Aerococcus > Aerococcus agrisoli. Next base: position 19,324 of record NZ_RKMG01000015.1, read on the forward strand.
CATCTTTCCCAATTTTTTTTGAAATTTTTTCATGACGATCATCCGGGCAAAAATTACCCGTCAACCATTCCGTCTATTATATAGAAGAAACATGTCCATCACGGCCAATTTTTCCGTCTCATTTAAAGATCGATATGCCCCTTCAGGCAAGTCTCCCAAGTCTAACGGGCCAATTTTTTGGCGAAACAAATCTGTTACTTTCACCCCACAAGCAAGGAACATCTTCTTAATTTGATGGCGTTGCCCTTGAGAAATTCGGACAATCCCCGTCGACGACTGCGCACTAGCGGTTAGAATGTCGAGCGTCGCTGGCTTACACACCGTCCCGTCCTCAAAAACCACACCTGCTTCAAAGGCAGCCACCATTTTCCCATCCATCAAACCATTCACCGTCACACGGTAGGTCTTTTCGATGTCGAACTTGGGCTGTTGCAGGATGTAATGGAGCTGGCCATTGTTGGTTAAAAATACGAGTCCATGGGCGTCGCGGTCCAATCGACCTGAAATAGACAGATTTCCGGGGTTATCCTCAGGCGCGATAAGGTCTAAAACCGTTGGGAATTGGGCATCTTTATTGGCGGACACATAGCCTTTTGGTTTATGTGCAATGTAATAGGTATGGGTTATATTAGTTTCTAGGGGCACCTCATCTACGGTAATGGTCATCCAAGATGGATCCACAACGGTCCCAAATTCATAGACCACTTGCTGATTGACCAGAATTTTCCCATCTTTGAATAGGCGTTTGATTTCTTTACGCGTGCCTAGGTTGGATTCCAATAACAATTGACCTAGTAACATATGTTCACCCTTTTCCCTTTGAAGTATCTTGCGACATAAATAAGTGTTTATTATAGAACAATTTTTGCGAAATGTGTCTTAAATACCAATGAGCAATTTGCCACTATGGTATAATTTAAAGTGAAAAACAATAGAATGGAGGATAGATTCATGCAAATAGATTGGTCAAGCATCTTTTCATGGACAAATGTTTTCAATCTAATTGATATTTTAATTGTCTGGCTCTTTATTTTCCAGCTCTTAAAAATCTTGAAAAATACGAAAGCCTTCAATATTTTGAATGGCGTATTCATCTTTTTGCTGATCAAAATTATTTCTACCCTATTTCAACTGAAAACCGTTGACTGGATTATGAATAACATCATTCAATGGTCTGTTATTGGGGTAATTGTGATTTTCCAACCAGAAATTAGACGTGGATTGGATCATTTGGGTCAACAGTTCTTTGCCGGTAAACGTGAAGCTGGTGCCCGCAATCCGAATGAAAAAATGGTTCGCGACCTCGTTGAAGCGAGCGAATACATGAGTAAACGACGGATTGGTGCCCTTATTTCCATGCAACGTTCTCAACCTTTGAATGAATATGCGTCTACAGGGATTACCCTGAATTCTGCTATCTCATCTCAATTGTTGATTAATATATTTATTCCGAATACACCTTTACATGATGGGGCTGTCATTATCCAAGATATGACGATTACTTCAGCCGCTTCCTATCTGCCTTTGTCAGAAAACCCTGATATTCCTAAAGAATTGGGTACACGACACCGTGCAGCCGTTGGGTTAAGCGAAGTTACTGACGCCTTAACGATTGTTGTGTCGGAAGAGACTGGGGGCATTTCGGTTGTTGAGCGTGGTGAAATCACCCGCGACTTGTCGAAAGATGCGCTATATAATATTTTAGCTGATAACTTTATTCATAGTAGTGACGAAGATAATAGTGATAATTTCTTATCCAACTGGTTTAACCAATTAACAGGAGGTGGCAAGTCGGATGATTAATAAATTTTATAACAACAAAATTGCTTTATTATTACTGTCCTTATTCTTGTCCCTTCTTTTATTTGTTTACGTGAAGGCAGAACAATATAACGAGAATCCGATTAGCTTTTTCCAAAATGTGAGCGAAGCGACAACGGAAACCATTTATAATGTGCCCGTCTATATCGATGGTAATGTGGATAATTACTATATTAGTGGTTTGCCTGATTCTGTTTCTGTCAGTTTGTCTGGGCCAAAAAATGTCATTGATCAAACCTTAGAAACAAATGACTTCAAGGTTGTGACTGAAGATTTAACTAATCTTGGTGAGGGTTCGCACTATATTCAGTTACAAATGGAAAACTTACCTGAATCTGTATCGTATGAAATTTCACCATCAAGTGTAAACATTGCAATCGACACAGTGCAAACAACTGATGTGCCTGTAGAGGTTGACGTGGTTAATAGTGATGCTGTTGCAGAAGGTTTTAGTATCGCTGATATTACGACAAATACGAGCACCGTTACTTTAACCGGTGCTACATCAGATATTAATAGCGTCAGCAAGGTATACACAAACGTGACGATACCAGATAATTTGAGTGAAGACTACACGACGACAGCAACCGTGATTACGGAAAATGCGGATGGCGATATTTTAAATATCAATACGGACCCAACAGAAGTTGAAGTGACTGTTTCTGTAGAAGCAGATGCTGCTGCGGTGCCAATTGAATTGGAAATCACCAATCAACAAGACAACTATACTTATGAAACAACCCTACTTGATGGTCCAAATGCTTCTTTATCTGGTGATTATGACGTCATCAATGCCGTTGAGAGCGTAACAGCAACGGTTGATGTAGCTGATATTACGGAAACAACGACGATTGATGCACCGATTACTTTGCCTACAGGTGTTGAAGCGGTGACGCCAACAAGTGTCCGTGTTCAAGTAGTCCCAACTGCCACAAGCTCTAGCTCAAGTTCTTCAAGTAGTTCATCTTCTAGTACGTCGAGCACTTCAAGTGCTAGCGCAAGTGCCAGTTCCAGTGCTGCCTCTTCTAGTGCATCGACGAGTAGTTCTAGCGTGATTGAATCTTCTGCATCCTCAACATCGAGCGAAGCAGCGAGTGAAGCGAGTAGCGCAACAGATACTTCTGTAGGTGTTGGCGATACGGATAACACTGATTTTACTGGTCTTGATCGTGAGGTTCAGGCCGATGAAATTAATAACGATGCGTCAACGAATGACGACAATGGTTCATCGAGTGTAAATGTTTTTAATGGAATACTTGCATTTTTCGCAAGTTTTTTCTAGTATTAACCAATACAGCCTTTTTCTAGTGATTGGTCACAGCAAATTGACCATCTGAGGTTTATTGGGAATCCATATATATATCAATGAATAAAATTGAAGCAAAGACTTCAACAATAAAAGGAGTAAATTATGAGAAAATACTTTGGTACTGATGGTGTTCGTGGTTTAGCAAATGAAGAGTTAACCCCTGAATTAGCATTTAAATTAGGTCGTTTTGGTGGTCACGTGTTAATGCAACATGCACCAGAAGGCATCGAACACCCTCGTGTTTTAGTAGCCCGTGATACACGTATTTCTGGTCAATTATTAGAACAAGCACTTTCAGCAGGTTTATTATCTGTTGGTATTGAAGTACAACAACTAGGTGTTATTTCAACACCAGCTGTTTCTTACTTAACACGTACAACAGGTGCGACTGCTGGTGTTATGATTTCAGCAAGTCACAACCCTGCACCAGATAATGGTATTAAATTCTTTGGTAGTGACGGTTTCAAATTGTCAGATGCTCAAGAAGAAGAAATTGAAGCTTTATTAGATCAAGCTGAAGATACATTACCACGCCCTTCAGCAGAAGGTTTAGGTACTTTATTCGCTAACCCTAGTGCTGTTGGTAAATACTTAGAATTCTTAGCTTCTACAATTACTGGTGACCTTTCAGGTATTAAAGTAGCGGTTGATGCTGCCAATGGTGCAACTTCTCCACTAGTAAACCGTTTATTCGCTGATTTAGGTGCAGACTTTACAACAATGGCAACTTCTCCAGATGGCGTAAACATCAACAAAGGTGTTGGTTCTACTCATCCAGAAAAATTACAGGAACTTGTAAAAGAAACAGGCGCTGATATCGGTGTTGCTTTCGATGGTGACGGCGACCGCTGTTTAGCTGTTGATGAAAATGGTAATCTTGTTGATGGTGACCAAATCATGTTCATCTGTGCAAAATTCTTAAACGAACGTGGCAAATTAGTAGATAACACAGTTGTTTCAACTGTAATGTCTAACTTAGGTTTCCACAAAGCCGTTGAAGAAGCTGGTATGAAAGCTCCTCAAACAGCAGTTGGTGACCGTTACGTAGTTGAAGAAATGCGTGCAAAAGGTTACAACTTAGGTGGAGAACAATCAGGTCACATCATCTTCATGGACTACAACAATACTGGTGACGGTCTTTTAACAGCTGTTCAATTACTATATGTATTGAAAACAACTGGCAAAAAATTATCAGAATTAGCTGGCGAAATGAAAACTTACCCACAAGAATTGATCAACGTTCGCGTAACTCGTGAAGGTAAAACTGAAGCTATGAACTCTGAAACAGTTCAAAAAGTCATCGCAGAAGTTGAAACTGAAATGGCTGGCAACGGTCGTATCTTAGTTCGCCCTTCAGGTACAGAAAACTTACTACGTGTCATGGTTGAAGCCCAAACTGACGAAGATGCACATGCATTCGCAAAACGTATTGCTGACCAAGTAACAGCAGAATTCGGTATCGAAGACTAATTTACTTCAAACTACATACAATCAAAAAACGAGATTGAGCCCTTGCCCAATCTCGTTTTTTTGTACTTATTTCCCTGCTAAATAGATTGTCATGGCGCGATGTAAAAAGTCGGTTGCACCTGGCGCAATCTTTTCATAGTAGGCTTTGAATCGGTCATCAGTTTGATACATATCAACAATGGCTGCATGTTTGCTAGCATCATACATACCATCCGGCCAATAAAAAGTTAGCCATTGGCGGTGTAAGTCACAAACCTCTTGCGCCAAATCGCTACTTGGATCTCCTAAAGCCACTGCCTCAGCCAATTTGCTATTTAATTGGTCATTCAATTCCTCAATTGATTGCCAGCTCGCTTCATCAGCATCGCGTAATTTGTCTTCGCTTGCATCCACAATATCACCCCCATATTTGGCGCGAATTTCGACCCCATATTGGTTTTCATTTTCTCGGATAACTGTTTCTTTCATTGCTTCAAATTTTTCTTCATTGGACATGGTCAGCCCCTCCTTCTCTGCTATTAGTGTCTTATTCACCATATGGATGAGTGTATCCAACCGTTGCCGTTCCTTATCTAGATACGCTAAATGGTCAGATAATGCTCTTTTCACATCAAAATCTGGTGCATAAATAATTTGCTTAATCGCATCCAGCGACAAGCCCATTTCTCGATACAACAAAATTTGTTGCAAGCGGTCCAAATCTGCCTGCGCATATAAGCGATAACCCGCATCTGAATAATCACTCGGCGTCAGCAAACCAATGCTATCGTAATAACGCAACGTTTTGTGCGTCAAGCCGGTCATCTTAGCTACTTGTCCGATTGTATACATTTCACTCACCTCACTAATAGATTAAGGGCTGCCCTAGGGTAAGGGTCAAGCGTTTTTGTAAAAAAAGTTGGACCGATTTTTCTCAGCCCAACTTTATCATAGTATCTTTAAATTAATGGTCGTGATGATGATCATGTTGGTGTTTTTCCATTTGCATAATCATATATGCACGGTCCTCATCCGACATTTCCTCGCGATTCCGCTTCAAACTGAAGTGATCCGGAACCGGGTCCAAGCCCCCCGGAACCATCGGATTACAACGCAAAATCCGTGCCGTACCCATCAACGTCCCCTTGCCTGCCCCGTGCTTATTAATAGCCTGAATCATGTACGTCGAACATGACGGATAATACCTGCACGTTGGTGGGAACATAGGCGAAATATACTTTTGGTAGCCTCGTACCATCTTAATTAATGTCTTTTTTGCCATCCTACGCCTCTTTTTCCCCTTTTTCAACCATTGGTAATAAAAGTGCATCTGCGATTTTCTCAGCAGCTGCCTCACCTTTTAATAATTTGATAATGTCCAATGCAAAATACACCGCTGTCGCCGGACCACGAGAAGTTAATACTTTATGGTCTGCGTCGTAAAAGGTAATATCTTCATGGAAATGCTTGTAATTCACACGGTCCTCGAAACCAGGATAGTTCGTCCCGTCTAAATCACCAGCGATACCTGCCGCATTCAGTACAATTGGTGATGCACAGATGCTTGCGATATATTTTTGATTGTCATATTGTTTGGCAATCAAGTCTGTTACACGTTTGTCTCCCGCCAATTTCTCAGCGCCTGGACGTCCACCGGGTGTAATCACCATATCGTAGGCATCGACATCGATGTCATCTAACATTTTGTCGGCCATAATCTCAATCCCATGGTCGCCAAGTGTGGAAAGACCCTCATTAATTGATACGATATCAACCGGAATATCCGCGCGACGCAAGTAATCGATGACGGTAATTGCTTCTACTTCTTCGTAGCCTTCGCCTAATAAAATCATTGTTTGCATGATAAACCCTCCTGTCTGCTCGTCTGCTTTAGACATATCTTAACGGATTTTTCGCCATAAGAAAAGGACCGACACTCGTCGATCCTTGTTATTGCATGTTAGAAAAAATTATTCTACGCGAGAACCATCTGCGTATTCACCATTTTGGTGGGCACGACGACGTTCCTCAGCTTGTTTGCGTTGCTCTTCAGTTTGTTGTTTTTGATAATCAGCACGTGTCATCACGTCGCTCACATTCATATTCACTTCAACAACTGTTAAACCAGTCATACGTTCAACATTGGCTTTAATTTTTTCAATTGCTTGGTTAAATGCAGCTGGAATATCTTTACCATATTCAGCGATTACAGATAAATCAACAGCAACTTCTTTTTGACCGACTTCAGCGCTTACGCCTTTAGTCTTATCGTCGCCACTAGAGAAGAGACTTTTCACACCTGATGTGAAGTCACCTTTTAATTCTAAAATGCCATCAACATCTTGAACAGAGTTATTCGCAATACGTTCTAAGACGCGAGGTTCAAAAGCTAATGTATTTTCGTGTTGTACTTGTTCATTTGTTTCTGCCATTATAAATTCCTCCTATTTTTGTCGTTGGTCTAGCCAACAGGTTCATAACCTATAAGTTAACTATACCGTGAATATTTCATCATTTCAAATGATACGGGTTATTATCTGGTAAAAAAGCGAAGCCACTCGCGAACATCCAATTTACCATCGAAATATGCCCCTACAAGGTAGCCAATACCTGCAATGATAAATACCAGGGCGGCTGTCGCAAAGTTGAAAATGACCCATAATAAGGCGAATAAGAAGGCCGATAATAAGCCGACAATCCGTCCTTTATATTGGCGCCATACTGCCTTTAATTGTGTATGATCATTTCTTTCTGACATATTATCCCCTCCTTACTGTACGCGTGGTGCAGCGGCTTTTTTCGCTTGATTTGCCGCTTCAATACTTGCTTGACTCAATTGTGTTACCTTAACGTCCACGTCTTTGACAGGCACACCCATTGTTGTTTCAATGGCGTGTTCTACATGACTTTGCACTTGGTTTGCCAAGTTAATCACGTCTGCCACTTCATCCACTTGGAAGTTCACTTTTACTGTTGTATCTTCCGGTGATTTACCAAATTTGGCTTTGGCAGTTGGGAACTTCACGCTAGGTAGATGTTGAATAGACCGAATAGCCGTATCTTCAACTGAACGTTTCGTAAATGTTAATTCCCCTGTTTCCGTCTTCACCAATAGATTGTCTCTTTTTCCCGGTGCGAAAACTGCTTGTAATAAAACAAATAGGATGACCAAAGCTACAAAAGCTAAGGCGCCCAGCATCGCCCAGCGACCGTATTCATTAGCTAGGACGACGTCTTGTACAAATGGGGTCAAATATTGAATTGGATAGAAGATTGCGATGGCAAATAACAATGCCAAGAATCCTACCAAGGTTAATAAAATTTGTAAGTACCTTCTAAATGTACCCATTGGATCTCCTCCTACGCTATATAATATAAATTATCATAATTAAATCTTACAATAAAAGTTATCAACATTGCAAACAATCTGCATAATAATTCGAATTAAAAACAAATTATTTCAATTAATCATCAAACCGTGCTAAACTAGGGGAAATCAAGCACATAGAAGGAGAAAAAAGATGAAAACTGTTGTAATTAGTGGATCGAACGTTGGTACAAAATCTCGCGTAGCCGCAGATGCCTATATTGAACAAGCGAAAAACTACCGCCCTGATGCGGATATTGAATTAATTGACCTTGCCGAAAAAGATATGATGTTTTCTGATGGTCGTAACTATTTTGAATATCCTGGTGATACTGGTGAGGTATTAACTACCATCATGGCTGCGGACGTTTTGGTCTTATCAATGCCAACCTTCCAAGCCTCTTACCCAGCAACAGTGAAAAATCTTTTTGATTTATTACCTGTTAACGCCTTCCGTGACAAAGTAGTCGGCGTCATCAACACCGCTGGTTCACCACGTCACTACTTAATGGTAGAAACACAATTGATGCCAATTCTTCATTATATGAAAGCAACAGTTGTCACAAAATACGTCTTTATCGAAGACCGCGACTTCAGCCGTAACGAAATCGTCAACGACGACATCATCTTCCGAATGGAACGCTTAGTCGACGACGTCTTCACCATGGCAGACGTTCAAGCCGAAATCATGGCCAAAAAAGACGCAGAATACGGATTTTAAGAACAGGATGCGACAATTAGCGCTAAGACCCAAACACTGGAAGACTATTGCAGTGACACACGCAGTGTAGCGCAATATAGTCTGAAGTGGAGTTGGGTCTGCTAATTGGAGCTCAACTCCAGGATGCGAGCGCGGGCGTTTAGACAGGTACACTGGAGGGAATATGCAGTAGCAAGCGCAGCTTGCTGCAAATATTTCCGAAGTGGAGACCTGTCTGCCCAAGCGAACTCAACTATAGGATGAGAGAAAAAGCATCCACCCAAACAAAAAACGACCGCCAGCGCGAAGCTAGCGGTCGTTTTTCTGTAGGTATAATAAAATTAGCTGTTTTGTGCGATAAAGTCATTCACTAATTCAGCGAATGGACCTGATTTTTCGATTTGTACCCAGTGGCCACATTGACCAAATAGGTGCAAGTCAGATTTTTCAATCAAGTTGCTTAGACGTAATGATGTTTCTTTTGGCACAATCTTATCATCGCGACCATGTACTAATAATGTACGGTTGGTAATGGTTTTGAATTTTTCATCCGGGAATGATAAGTTGTTTACTGATTTTTGACGTGGATATGGGAACATGCTTGAGAATGCTTCGTGGAAACCTTCTTCGCGGCTTGCTTCATAACGTGTTGTGATCAACTCTTCAGAAGCAAATTTTTTGTTGTAAGTAAATAAATCAACTAGTTCAGCCATATGGTCACGTGTACCTTGGTAACCCCATACTTCATTCAAGCCGTAAGGGATATCCATTTCAACACCCATGGCACCCATGGTAATCAATAAGTTCGTACGTTCTGGATGATTTAAAGCCATAGAGAAAGCTAATGAACCACCAAATGAGTTCCCTACAAAGTTCGCTTTTTCAATGTCTAAAGCGTCCATGAAGTCCACAATTTGTTGTGTCCATAATTCGATACCATAGTTTACTTGGTCCCCTGTTGGTTTATCAGAATAACCGAAACCAATCATATCTAAAGCATACACATGGTTTTGTTTACCAACTTCTGGTAATACTAAACGCCAGTTAGCGTATGCTGAAACCCCAGGGCCTGAACCGTGGATAAAGATTACTGGTACGCCACCATTTTCTTGGCCAACCTCTAAGTAGTTTGTATTAAAGTTACCTGTTTTTACACTATTTTGAATTTCTGGTCTTGTCATATTTCTTCCTCCTTCGCTAAATCGCTGCCTATCAGTCGCATAAATTGAATGAACACCTATATTATAGGTGTCCATCCTTTTCTATGCGTCTAGTTGTTCCACATAGCAGAACGATTATTAAACTTCACGTGGTTCAACAGTGTCAGTATCGAATGTTAAATCTGTTAAGTCGTTACGCCCAATTGGATTTTCACCACGGTATAACTCATCAACTTTGGCATCACTTACATCGTAGATGAAGTTTGCTTGTTCCAATTTGTTTTTAATTGGCTTGTTGTATACGTTCAATGCTTCCTTAGGATCTGTTACTTGAGGTGTACCGTAACGGAAGTAAGTTTCTGGAAGTTCGCCACCAAACCAAATGATTGCGCGTTCTTTGTCTTTTTCTGTCCAGATAACCGGTTCCCAGTCTGGTTCGAAGATTAAGTATCCAGAGTCACCGAATAATTCAATACGGTTTCCACCTGGTTCAATGATGTACATACATAATGCTTGAGAAACCCCATGTTTTAATGGACCAGCTTCAATTGGAATACCCCATTCCACACAAGCTTCAGCTAAGTCATTTAAATGTTGCGGTAAACCATACCAGTAAGCTAAATGGTGTAAACGACCGTGTTGTCCTAATTCATCACCCATCAAAGCAACTTCATGCACTAATGGTGATACAGATAACCAAGTTGCAAAGTATTCTCCATCTGGTTTTTGCACTGCTTCACGTAAGTTGAAACCTAATGCATCTAAGAAGAATTCATGGTTTTTATGAACGTTATCTGGATGTGTTAATAAGTTAATGTGGTCGATACGACGAACTGGCACACCACGTAATGGTTTTCTTTGAGAACGGTTGATTAAGCCTGATTGTAAATGTTCTGGTGCTTTGTAACGTTCAACTTCCCAGAATAATTCTAATGTATGGCCATCTAAGTCTTTGAAGCGGTAAGAAGGACCAAAACCATAGTGATCAGTGATCCATTCACCTTCAATACCTAACTCATCTAAAGCAGCAACACGACGGTCTAAAGCAGCTTGTGAGCTTGTACGGAAACCAGTGTAAGCTAAACCAGCTTCATCAGCAGCCGTTAATTTTAACGAGTATAAGTAAGTATCTTCGTATGCACGTAAGTAAACTGATTTTTCATCACGATGCACTACAGTCATACCCATTAATTTTGTAAAGAAAGCTAATGATTCTTCAGGTTTTGGTGTGTAAAGTTCTGCAACTGCTAATTGGTGTACGTCAAAGTTTAATTCTCTCGCTGTGTTTGTCATAATAAATTCTCCTTTATCTTATATGATTATTTGACAGTAAAATGTAACGATTCTAAGTTTTGAAATTTCACTTGAATCGAATCGCCGCTATTCAATGTAACGGCTTGACCTAGAGCGCCAGTTAAAATAGGTTGTCCCGCTTTGACACTTTCGCCACGCTTGGCTAGCTGATTAATCAGCGATACCAATGCGTTAATGGGACTGCCTAGAACATTACTTCCTTGACCATTACTAATCACTTCACCATTTACCAAAATCTGTGCTGTTTCGCTTTCAATGTCTATATCCTCGAGTGCAAAAGCTTGCTCCGATAGATAGTAGCCACTGGCTGACGTATTGTCGGCGACGACATCCTGCAATTGAAATTTGAAGTCTTCATATCGACTATCAATAATTTCCACCCCACTGAAGACAGCGCTTACATTTTTAGCGACGTCTTCAGCAGTGACAGGACCCATCATGTCTTTTGCTAAAGTAACGACAATTTCTGCTTCAATTTTAGGATGGATATAGTTATCGACCAGTATGGTATCGCCAACAGATCCATCCGCAAAGATGTAGCCATATATTGGTTGATTTACCCCCATTTGGGTCATCTTGGCTTCAGAGGTTAAGCCCAATTTTGGTGCCAACACCCTGCTACCGTGCATGCGTTTCAACTGAATGAGCGCTTCTTGCACATGGTAGGCCTGATCCAGAGATAAATCAATTGCTTGTGTATCGACAATGGATGAGATGGCCCTTTTTTCTTTCTGGGCATCATACAATTCCATCGCGATCTCGTGTATCAGTGAGTCTTCATTCATAATCCTCCCCCTCTATTCTTGCCTTTTGGATAATTGTGCTGCGATATCCATCACCATATCCTCTTGCCCCCCTACTACACCAATTTTTCCTAATTCCATTAGAATACTTCTTGAGTCGACATTGTATTTCTTACCAGCTCTTTGCGCGAACAAGCGGAAGCTTGAGTACACACCAGCATAGCCTAAAATTAACGAGTCATTGTCGATGATGACTGGTTCTGGTAATAATGGTGCAATAATATCTTGCGCCACGTCCATTATCTTGAATAAATCAACGCCAGTTTGGTAGTTCATCTTATCTAAAACTGCTACCAATACCTCCGTTTGCGCATTTCCGGCACCAGCACCCATACTACGGGCTGAACCATCTACAAAACTTGCGCCAGCTTCAACAGCTGCAATCGTATTACCAATCGCTAAGCCCAAGTTATTGTGGGCATGGAAACCAACTTTACAGTTTAAGTTTGCCACTAGCAATTCAATACGTTCTTTCACTTCACTTGGTAGTAAAGCCCCTGCAGAGTCTGTACAATACACCACATCTGCACCATAGCTTTCCATCAATTTCGCTTGTTCTAGTAATACTTCTGGTGAAGCCATATGGGCCATCATTAAGAAGCCAACTACTTCCATACCTAATTCATTTTTGGCAAATTTGATATGTTCAGCCGAAATATCTGCTTCAGTAACATGTGTCGCAATACGCACCATGTCTGCACCAGCTTCTCGTGCTTCTTTTAAATCATCCAAAGTCCCTACACCAGGTAAAAGCAAACAAGCAATTTTTGAAAATGGTGAATTTTCTTTGGCTGCACGAATCAATTCAATATCAGAATCTTTTGAAAAACCATACTGGATAGATGAACCACCAATACCATCCCCGTGTGAAACTTCGATGTATGGTACTTTGGCCTCATTCAATCCCTTGGTTACTTCAATTACTTTTTCTTTGGTGTATTGGTGGCGGATGACATGGGAACCATCTCTAAGCGCTACTTCAACTAAGGTAATCTCTTGACTCACTGTAATTCCCCCTTCACTCATGCTTGATGAAATACTTTATCCGCAAGCTCTTCAGCAACACCAACAGCTGAAGCTGTCATGATGTCTAAATTGCCTGAATACACTGGCAAGAAGTCACCAGCACCTTCAACTTCAATAAATAAGGTGATTAAATTGCCTTCAATAATTGGATCTTGACGTAAATGGTAACCAGGTACGTAAGATTGAATTTCTTTCTCACGTTTTTTAATCGAAGCAACAATCTTTTCTTCATCCATATCTTCTGGATCAACCAAGGCATATACCGTATCACGCATCAAGATTGGCGGTTCCGCTGGGTTTAAAATGATAATGGCTTTCCCTTTATCAGCCCCACCCACGATTTCCAAGGCTTTTGATGTTGTTTCGGTAAATTCATCGATATTTGCACGTGTACCCGGACCAGCTGATTTACTAGAAATCGTCGCCACAATCTCAGCATATTGCACATGGGCAACATCCGAAATCGCTGCTACTAAAGGTGTCGTTGCTTGACCACCACACGTAATCAAGTTCACGTTCTTTTCATCAATATGTTCATCGATATTCACACTTGGTGATACATACGGTCCAATCGCTGCTGGCGTTAAATCTAACATGATGATCCCTAATTCTTGCGCCACTTCATTATTATGATGATGGGCACCCGCTGAAGTAGCATCGAACAAGATTTGCGGTTTATTTTCTGATGCTAGTAAACCATCAATCCCTGTATCAATTACTTCAAGTCCGTTTTCCGCAGCTAACTTCATACCGCGCGACTGTGCATCTATCCCAATCATATGGGTCACTTGCAACTTATCGCTCTTTAGTAGCTTCATCATCAAATCTGAACCGATATTCCCAGAACCAATAATGCCGGCCGTTACTTTTTCAGTCATCTTATCTCCTCCTGCCTCGTTTACGCTTCAAAACGAATGGCTACCTCGCCTAAACCTTCAGAAAACTCACATGTAAATGCATCACCAGGATTTGCTGCAATCGCTGCAGATAAGGCTCCTGATAAAATCACTTCACCACCCTTCAATTGAATATCAAATTGCGCTAACTTATTGGCTAACCAAGCCACACAATAGGCTGGATCTCCTAGCACCGCTGCCCCGTTTCCTTCATTCACAAATTCACCGTTCTTGTATAACTTCATCGTCACACCGATACGGTCAATCTCCTCAGGCTTGAAACGTTTATCTGACAAAATGTAGAAAGCAGAAGAACCGTTATCCGCCACCGTATCCGCTAGCGAAATCTTCCAATCCTTAATTCGACTATCCACAATCTCAATTGCCGGTACAATAAATTCGGTTGCCTTCAGCACATCCGCTGTCGTCACATCCGGTCCAGCTAAATCTTCCTTTAAGATGAAGGCTAATTCTCCCTCCACACGAGGTTGGAGTACTTTGTCAAAAGGAATTACAGGATTTGCTGACGTAACCTCCATATTGTCAAACAAATGACCATAATCGGGTTCATCCACCCCCAAAGACTCCTGCATAGCCTTAGACGTTAAACCAATCTTTTTGCCGACAATCACTTGTCCTTGATCTAATTGTGCCTGGACATTTGCCAATTGCACGTGGTATGCTTCTTCAACCGTTAAATCCGGTTCTACACTAGTAACTGGTTGCGTACTTTCATGATCTACACTAGCTTTGGCTAATTGCGCTGCTAGTTGGGAAATCTTGGCGTTCGTCATCTTAGATTCCTTCTTTCTAATTACTTGTATCGCTTTGTTAGTGTTATTATATGTAAGCGCTTTTATAAAATAATAGAATAATTCCGCTATACGGTACAAAACGAATTCTAATTAAGTTATAATGTAGAAAAGGCATTTAATTGGGGAAATTATACGTAAGTTATGTAAGCGCTGCTATTTTTGCCGTTCCGATATGCGGAACACCTTTTCAGTAAGATTCAGAAAGGAATGTATCTGGTGACCGAATCAAATAATGATCAATTAAAGTCCGTATCTAACGCCCTGCGTATCTTGGAGTACTTCTCCAATACCCGCACTGTCATCTATGTAAGTGAAATTGCTAAGGAGATGAATCTCTCTAAATCAACGGTTAGCCGTCTTGTTCGAACCTTGGAAAAGGAGAAATTCCTCGAGAAAGATATCTATTCTCAAGGCTATATCTTAGGGAAAAAGATACTTGCGATTGCGGGGGTATTATCTAATACCAACGAAATCTACCGCGAATTAAGCCCTGTCCTCTCCGATATTGTCCAAGCAACCAAAGAAAGTGCCCAAATTGCCGCCCTAGACGGGACGGATGTTTACTATATTAGTAAAATCTCTGGCCCCTATTATGCCGATATCAATACCCAAATTGGCCTCAAACACCCATTTCACGCAACTGGTACCGGTAAAGTGCTCATGGCCTATCAGGATGAAGCAACGATTGACGCTGCCTTAAGCCAAGACCTCGAAGCCTTTACCGAACACACCCTCACCAACCCTATCCGCGTCCGCAAAGAATTAAGCAAGGTAAAAGAACAAGGTTATTCCCTTTCAATAGAAGAAATGACATATGGCAATTACTCACTTGCTTTCCCTGTCCGCAATTATGAGAACAAAGTTGTATGTTCTTTATCAATTGTTGGTCCCTTGTCTCGGGTCAATAATCAAAAATTAAAAGAATACATGCATATTTTACGTGATGCTACCATGGATGCGTCTGAACGCTTGGGTTATGAGCCATAAACAATATTGTTTTATTTTAATATTTTGACCGATTACTATGCAAAAAAGTGATGACACGTTTGTTGCAATTCGCTATACTCTGCGTATCTGGCTTTTTGGCCACACAATAGGAGGAAACATATGGAATTTTCACTAATGACGCGCTTTATCGCGGAGATCATGGCAACTGCATTGCTGATTATATTGGGGAATGGTGCGGTAGCCAATGTTGAGTTGGATGGTACAAAAGGGACCAAATCTGGATGGTTAGTCATCGCATTTGGTTATGGACTTGGGGTTATGATACCTGCACTTATTTTTGGTTCTATTTCAGGTAACCACATCAATCCAGCCTTTACAATTGCCTTGGCCGTATCTGGGTTCTTCCCATGGTCAGAAGTAATCGTTTATATCGTTGCCCAATTAATTGGTGCTATCATCGGTCAATTAATTGTCGTGTTAATTTACAAACCATACTATGATTTAACAACAAATGTTGATTGTGTATTTGGTTCTTTCTCTACAACAAGCAATTCACCAGGTCCTTGGTATGGATTTGCCAATGAATTCGTTGGTTCATTCATCTTATTCTTCGGTGCCTTAGGTATTACCAAAGCACCGTTCTTCGCAGACTTCCAAGGTTCTGCACACTACGGAATTGGTTTCTTAGTAATGGTACTTGTTGTCTCAGTTGGTGGTCCTACTGGTCCTGCCTTAAACCCAGCGCGTGACTTAGGTCCTCGTTTGGTACATCATTTCTTACCATTAAAACACAAAGGTTCTTCTCACTGGGATTATGCTTGGGTACCAGTTGTTGCCCCTATCTTAGCTGGGATTGTAGCCGTTGCTTTATACAAAGGTTTATTCCTATAAAATATGACACTCTTTTTCAACACATGCATGCCGTCAAACAGACGATGTGCATTTTTTTTATTTAAGGATGTGAGGACCGACGCTCAGAAAGCCACCGGTGGAAGATTAGGGCAGACGATGACGGTAGTCATCGGCAATCTAATCTGAAGCGCAGGGCTTTCTGGAGGTCCGAGCTCAACTTTAGGATGTGACAATAAGCGCTTAGACCCAAACACTGGAAGACTATAGCAGTGACACACGCAGTGTGGCGCAATATAGTCTGAAGTGGCGTTGGGTCTGCTTATTGGAGCTCGACTTCATAGGATGTAAGGATTGGATTCGATCAAAAGAGGGCTGAGGCCCTCTTTTCATTTTGGTTTTTAGATGTGATTCAGTAGATTTCACACTGATAGTTGAGGATTGTATTTATTGAATTTAAAATAACCGCCATTCGAACACTTCAGGGCGTTGAAGTGTTCAAAATGAAAAAATTTGCGTCACACAGAGGGCTGTGTGATTTCTTTTTATATAGTTGAATCACACAGGCAGTTTTGTAAACCATTTTTTCTCATAAAGGTTCACAAAACCCCTTGAAAGAATCAATATCTACTTTTATCCATTTTGATAAATAACATAATGTATTTTTTGCTTTATTAGTATTGAATAGAAATGCTGTTGATCATACGCCTGAGATTTCAAGACCACTAGAGGTTGGTGGTTGATGCGGGCAAAGAAAAAATGCGTAACCCCAGCAATAACTGAGATTACGCATTTTATAGCGCTTGTTCTTTTCACCAATTAGGCTACTTCGATTTGTGCATCCGGGTTGTTGAATACTTCTTCGTCTAGCGTACCTAAACGTTTTGAAGTTACGACACCTGCTAGGATTGAATCGTTTACGTTTAAGGCTGTACGGCCCATGTCTACGATTGGTTCGATTGATACCATCAAACCGATGATTTCAACTGGTAATCCTAATGTACCGAAGACGATTAATGATGCGAATGTTGCACCACCACCTACACCGGCAACACCGAATGAAGAAATGACTACAGTACCGATAATTGTTAACCAAACCATTGGATCAGATAGGTCTAAACCGACTGTTGGTGCAACGATTGCAACCAACATTGTTGGGTAGATACCTGCACAACCGTTTTGACCGATTGATAGACCAAATGTTGCGGCAAAGTTTGCTGTTGCGTCTTCAACACCTAGTGATTCAGTTTGTGTTTCGATATTTAATGGTAAGGCACCACCACTTGAACGTGAAGTGAAGGCAAAGCTCAATACATTACTTGCTTTCTTGAAGTAGTTGATTGGACTGATCTTGAAACCTGCCAAAATAATTGCATGGATAGCAAACATGATGATGATCGCTACATAAGCTGCAACCACAAATGTTGCCATGTTGATTAAGGCTTGGAAACTAGATGATGCTAATGCTTTTACCATCAATGCGAAGATACCATAAGGTGCCATACGCAATACTAACGTTACGATTCTTGAAACGATGACGTCAAAAGTATCGATCATTTTTTTGAAGTAGCTTGCTTCTTCTGGGTGTTTCTTCGCAATACCTAGGTAGGCCACACCTACAAAGGCTGAAAAGATCACTACGGCCAAGTTAGAAGATTGGCGTAAACCGGCTAAGTCTTCAAAAATGTTTGTTGGAATAAATGATAAGATTTGTTGCGGTAATGTTGTATCCGCAATTTCAGCTTGGCGTTCTTGGATATATGCGATACGCGCTGTTTCAGCTGCGCCTTGTGTAAATTGGGCACCATCTAAATTGAATAATAAAGCAATTGCTAAACCTACGAATGATGCGATGGCTACGGTAATAATTAAGATCGATAGGACACTAGCCCCAATTTTACCTAAATTATTTCCACCCTCTACACGAGTAAAGGCACGAACTAATGATACGAAGATCAAAGGTACTACTAACATTTGCAAGAAGCTTACATAGCCGTTCCCTACAATGTTGACCCAATCTAAAATTGTTGTCGTTGTACTTGAATCTGAGCCAAATAATAATTGAATAGCAATACCAAATACAATACCAATACCTAAACCAATGAATACACGGTTAGCATATTTCACGTGTTGGCGAGCTAAACGGTTCAAGAATAAAAGTACAAGCACAAATACGACAAGTGTTAATACGACTGCCATTTCTTTTCCCCCAATATAAAAATATAATTTATGCTGGTTCATCACCAGCAACATCAATTACATCAGTTAATTGGTCAGCTAATATTTCAATGAAATGCTCGGCTTCAGCACTTAGTTTACGGTATTTATTTTGAATATAAATCATATGGTTGGCCTCAGCATCAACGATAGGGATGGTACGCATCATATCGCGGAAGGGTGAAGTCAAAATACCCGTACCAACTAAGATAGCTTCCGTTTTGACAAGCACATTGATAGAAGTTGCCCGGTCACTAACGTAAATGGTTGCTTGTGTAGACTCTTCAGCCAAGTCAAGGGCTTCTTCAGTTAGTTGGGCTGAAGAACCTTGTGCTTGCTCGAAAGTAACAGATGGGTATGCTAACAAGTCGGCTTGCGTAACAGTTTCCCGGTCTGCTAAGGGATGGTTAATACCAACGAAAACGTGCGGCTGGAACGTACCCATTTCTGTGTATTGCAACTCATTGTGGTTTAAGTATTGTTTGATTACCTTTTGATTGTAGGCATTCATATACAAAATACCGATTTCTGAGTAGGCATTTTTCACATTTTCCATTACATGCGTTGTTGAAGTTTCCAACAAACGGTAATGGTGGGTATGTTCTTCATCCGTTGCTAATAAAATCGCAAAGGCTTCAGAAACAAAATCATAATGCTGACTAGAAATAGAAAATAATTTCTTTTGATTAGCATCTAAATAGCGATTTTCCATGACAGAAACTTGTGACAGCACATCACGGGCGTAAGAAAGGAATTCGCTTCCTTCTTCAGTAATAAAAATCCCCCGTTTTGTACGTTCAAAAATTTGAATGTCATACTCTTCTTCAAGCTCACGAATGGCCGTTGATAAACTTGATTGTGCCATGAAGAGTCGTCTAGCAGCCTCACGGAATGACCCACTATCTGCAACAACAACCGCATACTTTAATTTTTGAAAATTCATGGCGTTCTCATCCTCCCCTTTTAACGACTACACTCACATTTTTAAATGTTACACTAGTCTAACTATTTTTACATTGAATCTGCTCACAAATGCACAAATTATACTTGAAAAGCTTGATTGATATCCGCCACAAGATCTTCGCTATTCTCAATCCCTGTAGAAATACGTAAAATCTTGTTAGTTAGACCATATTTGGCCCGCAATTCAGTCGGAATATCCGCATGCGTTTGCGTCTCTGGGTAGGTAATTAAACTCTCAACCCCACCCAAACTTTCTGCAAAGGTAAAAATATGCAACTTGTTCAAAGCATCTTTAATGATTGATTCATCCTTCACCGCAAAGGTCACCATACCTCCACGTCCAGCATAATACACTTTTTCAACTGCATCGTGTGCTTCTAGCGCTGCAACCAATGCCTTGGCGTTCTTTTCATGTTGTTGTAAACGAACAGCCAGTGTTTTTAAACCACGGATAATTAACCAACAGGCAAACGGATCTAACGTAGCACCTGTTGTATTTAATTGGAATGTTAATTTTGTATTGATAGCTTGGCCTTTGCTGACCACTAACCCACCTAACACATCATTATGACCGCCGATATATTTGGTCGCAGAGTGTAGGACGACGTCTGCCCCATCTTCTAAAGGTCGTTGGATAACTGGCGTATAGAACGTGTTGTCAACTACTACAATCGCGCCCACGGCATGTGCTTTTTCCGAGATTGCTTGAATATCAAATTCTACCATCATTGGGTTTGTTGGGGTTTCAATGAAGACTAATTGTGCACCCTTTTCAATTTCAGCGTATAACTCAGCTTCATTTAAACAGTAAGTAAAGTTGTAGAAGCCTTTTTCTTCTAAATGATGGAAATAACGGTATGATCCACCGTATAAATCTTGTAAGGTCACAACACGGTCACCAGAATCTAATAAACCTTCAATAACTAATTGGATGGCAGCCATACCAGAAGATGTCGCAAAACCTTGTTCGCCGTTTTCCAAAGCAGCAATTGCTTGTTGTAAAACGTCACGAGTTGGGTTAGCTGTCCGCGTATAGTCATAACCAGTAGATTGGCCTAAACCAGGATGTTTGTATGCAGTTGAGAAATATAGCGGAGTGTTAATTGCGCCATAAGATTTGTCGCTACGGTTACCAATTTGTGCCAATACTGTTTCAATATGTTTATCCGTCATGATTATTACCATCCTTTTCGAAATTATGCAAAACCGGAATTATCGCTTTTGCCAATCATACCACTCATTTCTTCGTTCTTATTTTCGAATATATGAACGATAGTGTTAAGAATAGACGAACACACGCTGATAAGTATAGTATAGCCCTATTTTCGCCAACAAAAAATGGCTAGGAAAATAAATTTCCCAGCCATTCTTGGTATATTATTTATTCGAAAAAATGTTTGTCGCCTAAAATTATTTGAAAGCTACGTAAACTGTTACGCCGTTAGCGTCTTTTGCAGTTACTAAGTTTTCTTCTTCAGCTACAACACGGTTGTTTGCTTTTAATTTTGCAACAATTTCGTTGTATAAATCTTGGTTATGGTAAGTCAATGTGTATGCTGCTAAACCAGTTTGGTCATCAGCGTAAGGTACCATACGTTCTGAACCCCAAGTATTTACAGCAACATGGTGATGGTAGTTAGTGTATGAAGTAAAGTGAACATTACCAGGGAAGCCCATTTGTTCTACTAATTGCAATTCATCACGTAAGAAACCAAAGAATTCTTCTACTTTATCAGATGATAAGTGTAAGTGACCAATGATTGTGCCATCAGGGAAGAATGCTTGTGGTTCGTCAGATGAACGGCTAGCCAATACACCTTCAGCATCCATAGGTTCAGTCACACCTACAACACCACCATTTGCATCATGTGTCCATCCGTCAGATGAGCGGTCAGAGTAAATTTCGATACCATTGTCTTCTGGATCTTGTAAGTATAAAGCTTCAGAGTATGCGTGGTCAGATGCACCAGAAAGTGGTGTTCTGTTTAATAACATACGGTACAATACATCACCTAAGGCTGCGCGGTTTGGTAATAACCATGCAGTATGGTATAAACCATTTTTAGGACCAGTGATTAGTTTGTAGTCTTTAGAACCATCTAAGATTAAAAGTGGTGTTTCTTCGCCTTTCATACCCAATTCCACAATACCAGGTACTTCTTCATCTTTTAAGATGTGTAGACCAATTGCTTCATTATAGTAGCGTTTCATTTTGTTTAAGTCTTTGACACGGTAAGTAACCGTTGAAATTGTTACGTCGTTAAAAAATTTCTTTTCCATTGTGATACCCCTTATATTAAGTTATTTTATGTTTGTTTTGTTTAATGTATGGTTTACTTGGTTGTCAATCTACTTACTTTTTGTAAGTACACGAATAGTATACCCTATTTTACATGTTTGGTAAACACTTCTTGCTCATAATTTCGTTAATTTATTTTTCTTAATGTTTTTGGTGAACCGAAATATTTTTGCGAAACTTTGCTAAATTTAATGAAACGTTACGCCAAATGATTTATAATAAGAATGAACAATTAGAAAAAAGGAGTGACTCAAAAATGTTAGATTGGTTTGCAAATGCCAACCCCGTTTTACAAGCCACGCTTGCCGGCGTATTCACTTGGCTCATGACGACACTTGGCTCAGCATTAGTATTTTTCTTCAATGATATTAACCGTAGAGTCCTTGATATAATGAATGGTTTTGCCGCTGGTGTGATGATTGCAGCAAGTTTCTGGTCCCTATTAGCGCCCTCTATTGAAGCCTCAGTTGAAGCAGGCTGGGGTCGTTTAGCCTTCTTCCCTGCCTTAGTTGGTTTCCTCGTTGGTGGTCTATTCTTACGTGGTATTGACTATATCACCCCCCATTTACATATGGGTAAAAACAAGACAGATGCCGAAGGGCCTAAGACCAAGTTACCTGCAACAACCCTACTATTCTTGGCTGTAACTATCCATAATATCCCCGAAGGATTATCTGTCGGTGTTGGCTTTGGTGCCCAAGAATTAGGCCTATCTTCTCTAGCAAGCGCCATGGTACTAACCATGGGTATTGGGCTACAAAACTTCCCTGAAGGTGCAGCCCTATCAATGCCAATCCGTGCTGAAGGTGCCAGCAAATGGCGTGCTTTCCAATTAGGACAAGCTTCTGCTTTAGTAGAAATCGTTGGTGCTGCGATTGGTGCGTTACTTGTTTCACAAGTTACCGTTATTTTACCATATGCCCTAGCATTTGCAGCAGGTGCGATGATCTTCGTCTGTGTGGAACAATTGATTCCAGAATCTCAATCACACGGTAACTCAGATATCGCAACCATCGCTTTGCTAGTAGGTTTCGGTGTCATGATGACATTAGACGTAGCCCTAGGATAAAAAAACAGAGTGCGACAAAAGTTGCCCAGCTTTGGAACGTTGGAAGAAAATGAACAGCAAGCCCGCACTTTGGGATTTATGGATTTTTCTGAAACGCAGCCAAAGCTAACTTTTGGAACACGTTTCAGCGTGCGACAAAAGTTGTTTTAGAATTATGATAGGAAAAACGATTAGCGGCTAAAATTATAGTCCTAGTCGTTTTTTTACTCATTTGGTTGCATACAAAAAGGATGAAATGAACGCATCCGGCGTCATTTCACCCTTTCAAACTGAATAATGATTAGAATTTCACGCCAGCGTCTTTCATTGCTTCTTGAATGTAAGCAGCTGATTCGTGTAATTTGGCTTCTTCCCATTCGTTCAAAGCGACTGGAATGCGTTTTTCAACACCGTTGATACCAATTACACAAGGCATTGATAAAGCAACGTTTCCGTCATAGCCGTATTCACCACGTAAAGTCGTTGAAGCTGGGTAGATAGAACGTTCATCTAAGACTACTGCCTTAGCCATTGTAACTGCAGATTGTGCAACACCCGCATTGGTCCATCCTTTACCGTTGAAAACATCGTAAGCTGCTGTCACAACATTGGCTTTGATATCTTCTGGACTAGATAAATCAACTTGTGGATCACGGTCCAAGTAAGTATCTAAGTCAGCGTATGGTACACCTTGAATGTTCAAGTGGCTCAATACAGGGAATGCAGTCGCACCGTGTTCACCCATCATGTAACCAACAACTGATTTAGGGTCAACGTCATAGGCATTGGCGAAGACGTTACGTAAACGTGCTGAATCTAGCATTGTACCAGTACCGAAGATTTTACCAGCTGGGTAATCAAATTCATTTTCCGCGATGTACAGAATCGTATCCAATGGGTTGGTGATTACGATAATGATTGCTTCACGAGTATGCGCAGTAATATTCCCCATAACGTCACGAATAGTTTGACTGGTAATTTTCGCAAGACTTGCACGGTCTGGTTCAGCAGTTGGGTCATCCGGGTCAGGCATAATTGAATTTCCTGCTGCGATGATGATAACGTCCGCGTCATCTGTTTGTTCATAGCCACCGTGTGTTACTTTAATGTTGTTCATATAAGTTAAAGCGCGGGCTTGTTCTTGGTCTAAAGCCTCACCACGAGCCACGTTTTCCTTAATATCAATCACACCAATTTCACCGAACACGCCAGCTTTCATCGCATCTGCTAAGACGTATGAACCTACGTGACCTACACCAACAACGACAAGTTTATTTGTTTTCATAATAGCCTCCAATTTTCTCATGTATTTTTAATTAATTATAACTCATTTTGGTGAAAAAAACAGAAAAAATCCGAGCTGGCTTTGACACCCGCTCGGAAAAGCACATCTATCCTTATTTCACGACTAAGACATGGGCCTTCACATTCCGTACCACGTATTCAGAAACAGAACCCATCATGGCCCGTTCAATGGCACCTTTACCTGTCGCACCAACGACGACTAAATCGGCCTTATTCTTATCAGCAAATTCCACAATACCATATCTGGCATCGCCCTTGATTACTTCTAAGGTTACATTGGTAAAGCCAAGTTCCTCAGCTTCTTTTTGGTAAGAATCAAGGATTTCGAGTGCATCCACACGACTTTCTTCATACAGTTTGATTGAGGCATCCGGATTCGCAAATCTTACAAAATCATCTAAGACATGTAAGACGATTAATTCAGAATCGTTACGTTTCGCAATAGATACCGCTTCGCGGAAAGCACGGTAAGATGCATCAGAACCATCAACGGGTAATACTATTTTCTTGTAGCCTGTGACTGTCATCATAAACCCTCCTTATTTTACTGGGTATTGAAACTTACAAACACTTTATTTAATTACTAGCACTGGGATTTGAGATAAACGCACTGTATATTCGGCAACAGATCCAACAAGTGCACGAGAAATCGCACCCTTACCTGTTGCGCCAATTACCACTAATTGGTAGTCCCCTTCATTGGCAATTTTGGCAATTTCCCTTCTTGGGTTACCAAAAGCAGTGAACGTACGAATATCAGTGAAATTGCGATTTAAGCCGTACTCAACGTATTTTTCCAAACTTTCTAATGTTCGATCTTTCATCTTTTCCTTATCAGATTCAGAAATTCGAATGTCACCGAACACATAATCATCAGCGACCACGGATAAGACATCTACCTTTGCACCAGATCTTCTAGCAATCTCGACTGCATTTCGAAACGCCTCTTTACTATGCTCAGAATCATCAACCGGTACTAAAATTTGCTTAATGTTATCTAACATCTCTCGTTCCCTCCCTTGCTCCTTTGTTCACTCATATTATACCACTTTATTGTAATCGCTTACACAAATATACCCTTTATTTTATCAAATAATTTTTTCGTAAAAAAAAAACGACACCAGGTCGATGTCGTTTCGTTTTTTATATCACTCACACCACTTACAGTGTTTTTAACTCAGTAAAAGCAAAGTCTTCCGCAGTCAAATCTTTCAAGAAAGCAACGGTTAAATCAACTGTATCTTGGAAATCTTGATAAGCAGAGATTAAGTAATGCGTATGCGCGTAGCGTGTTGGCATACCTAAAGTTGCAACCGGCACACCGTTATGGCCAGTATGGATTGATCCCGCATTGGTACCACCACCGTCACGGACAGCCTTTTGAATATGGATGCCGGCTTTTTCACTCGCAGCCACAATCATGGCATTGAAATGATCGCTAGCAATATAGGTAGAATCACGGTAACGCAATTGTGGCCCTTGTTTCACACGACCTTGGCCCAAGGTTGCTGATTTCGCATAGTCATCTGACGGCGTACCTTCAAAAACGATGGCCGCTTGTGGATTTACACGGTTAGTCGTTACTTTCGCACCACGCAAACCAACTTCCTCTTGTGTCGCAAAAGCCCCAACCAAGTTAAATGGCAAAGCCTTCACCGCATCCGGACCCAACTCATTGAAGACAGCAAGTGTTGCCGCCACACCAAGACGGTTATCAAAAGCCTTACCCATCATCATACCGTTACGTTCATTCACATAGAATTTCGTTGCCGGTACCACAGGTTGACCCACTTCAATCCCAAAATCATTGATGACTTCCTCGCGACTTGTCGCCCCAATATCAAGCTTCAAATCCTCCAAAGCAACCGGTTTTTGGCGTTCAGCAGCCGACATGAAATGAATCGGTTTACTCGTCGCAACCGCAGGCACATAAGACATATCCTTCGTACGCACCATAAATGCTTGAGATTGCGCAGACGCAGCCGTCCAACCACCCAAAGCTTGCATCAACAGCAAACCATTCTCATCGATTGCTTGCACCATAAAGCCCACTTCATCCATATGCGAATCCAACATCAAAGTTGGTTTATTCGGATCCAACTCAGCAAAATTCAAATACAAATTCTTCATCGCATCCTCTTGCAGCGTAAAATCACCCTTATTGGCCTTCACAACCGCAACCACATCATCCTCAAAGCCCGGCGCACCGTAAGCATTCGACAAATCTTCTAACAATTGAATATATTTCATATCGCACCTCTTCTATCCTCTAATGTATCCATTTTAGCGAACTTATTGGCAAAAAGAAAGGCATCCCAATCAGGACACTGACCCTTCCACTTCAACACCCCAAGCAAAACAAAAAAGGCTAGGATCTCCCTAACCTCTGCGAAACTGCTTATTTATCAGCATTGATAAAATCGTATTTTTCCGGTTCTTCGTTAAATTTACGTACAACATATGGGCATAATGCCTTGATTTGAATATCTTTTTCATCCGCAAATTCAACTAAACGCGTTAACAATTTTTCTGCAACGCCTTCGCCACGTAATACTGGGTCAACCCAAGTATGTGTCGCAACGATGATATCTTCTGCTGTTTGTTGGTATTCGATCTCAGCGATACGTTTATCACCTGACTCATCGAAAATCGCAAAACCGTGATCTACTTCTTTAATTTCAAAATCCATAATAGTCCTCCTAAGTATGTTTTACAAATTGAAGTATCTTTATATTTAATTATATCAAACTCTGCTCAATATCT
Source organism: Aerococcus agrisoli (assembly GCF_003797145.1). Classification (GTDB taxonomy): domain Bacteria; phylum Bacillota; class Bacilli; order Lactobacillales; family Aerococcaceae; genus Aerococcus; species Aerococcus agrisoli. The sequence goes on from NZ_RKMG01000015.1 coordinate 46,376, forward strand.
CGCCTCATAAGCCCTTGTTTGACTATAAATTGCCCTGGTCGGTATAATAGACATGACACCTAGCAAATACCGCCAGCGACACAGAGGAGTGACAAAATGGGCTTATTTTCAGGATTATTCGGTAATGCATCCGAAGCAGATAAAGAAAAAGTAGCAGCAACCCTAGAAAAAGTATTAATTCCAGGTGAGCAAATTGAACTATCTTACAACATTTTACGAGACTTAGTTGTTTTCACATCATACCGCCTCATTTTAATGGACAAACAAGGCGTCACCGGCAAAAAACGTGATTTCATGAGTATTCCTTACAAATCAATTTCCCGTTTTTCAGTCGAATCAACTGGTAACTTCGATATCGACGCCGAAGTTAAAATCTTCCTATCAGGTAACGAATACCCAACCATTTCCCTACAATTCAAGGGTGGCGACGTCGTCTTTGATGTGCAACGCGCATTAGCAGCCGCCGTATTATTATAAAAGGAACAAGCAAATAAACAGAAAACCACAAGGACCCCCAAGCGATGCTGCCAAACTAACGGCTTTTAGGCTTGAGACTCGACCTTGTGGTTATTTTTATTGGTATTTTTATATCAATAAGCTATTAACGGCTAGCACCGAGATACCTATGGATCACCTCCTTAAGGTGGGACAACCTTTGAATGCATCATCCGATTAACAAAGGCAACATGCGTCTTATGTTGTTTATTAGAGATCATACATTTTTTCATTTTATATCTCCTCCTAAGGGTGAAAATCCATAAAAAAATAGCGTCAGACACTAAGGCCCAACGCTATGGTTTTCATGATATTTTTCAATGTTGTCGTTGCAAAAAGTGCAGGCGCAAGCACACAAAGGCCCAGTAAATCATTCAATACCTGTGTTGACAGTATATTCCAAGATTTAAACAAGTGATTCATCAATTCATCCCTCACAAATAATGGCAAAGTGTTGAAAATCATCGGCTGTTTGCTGGCTACATTTTTTACACCCTTATCATAGCACGCACGAAAATCCTTTGTCGAATTTTTGCACTAGCAAATCCCTGCTAAATTTTACCCCACTTAAACAAATCATAAGAATTAAGTAACGAATTCATCACAATTTTTGCGCAATTCTTCATAATATCTTCAAGCCTGTCGCCTATTATATATACATACCCAATAAACAAACCAAACAAACTTTTCTTCATAAAATCTTTCTCCTCCCAAATGAAAGATAAATCAAAACGAGTCGACCTCCCATCGACTCGTTTTTTGTTTGTCTCATTCAAATCTACTAATGGATTTTCCCACCGATAACCTTCAAATCTTCCTTACCATCAAAATCCACAATCGCCTTAATGGCCGCTTCAATACCGCGAACAATATCATCTAAAGCCATTGACGGCGTATTTGGACGGTTCGTCACTTGCTCAGGTAAGAAAGGAATATGCATAAAACCTGCTTTTATTCCTGGATAATCATGATGCGTCATATATAGCGAATGGTACATGATGTGGTTGCATACAAAGGTCCCTGCTGTATTAGAAACCTCTGCCGGCACATTCGCCGCTTTCATATACGTAACCATCGCCTTAATCGGTAACTGACTAAAGTAAGCAGCATCCCCATCCGCCTTAATCGATTCATCAATCGGCTGTTGTCCCGCATTATCCGGAATACGCGCATCATCCGCATTGATTGCCACACGCTCAGGCGTTAAGGCAAAACGCCCACCCGCTTGACCAATATTCAAAATATAATCCGGTCCATATTCTTCAATCGCCGCTTTTTCCACTTCCGCACTTTTGTGAAAAATAGTTGGCACTTCTAATTTGATAATCTCTGCCCCTTGGATTTCATCTGGCAAACGTTTCACAGCCTCAATCGACGGATTGATGACATCATCACCAAACGGATCAAAACCCGTTACTAAAATTTTCATTGGAAGACCTCCTTCTATCCATGCTTGCGAACGTCTTTCACCATAAACACATCCATCGTCGTATGTTCACCCTCAAACAAAGGGCCTTCAATCCGTTCAAAGCCAAATTTTTCGTATACATGAATCGCTGCAACTAATGTATGGAAGGTTTCCAAATACAAATAGTCATAACCAAAATCCTGTGCAAAGCTGATGACCACTTCCATTAAATCCTTACTCAAACCAAAACCTCTGACACTGGCATCCAGGTATAATTTCTGTAATTCAGCTACTTTACCTAAGGTATTTCCCGGGAAATCTATTGGTGCAATCCCAACACCTCCTGAGAGGCCATTATTGCCCGTTACAACCCAATACTGACCGCCATCTATATCCTTATAGTAGTCATACAAGTAATCCAATTGTGGGTCAAAATAAGCCGTTCCTGGTTGATCTAAATGATTCTCCGCTAATACCTCACGAATAATCTTTCCTATAATCAGGTTATCCTCTTTTGCGATTGGTCTGATATTGAACATCGAGCCAGTCCCTTCATTTCCATTTCTTCTAGTATAAGCGAGATTCAATCCCGGCACCTATAAAATTTAAATAAAGACACAAAAAAAACCAGCGGATCAACCGC